>NZ_PJBO01000051.1:0-7975 GCF_002836425.1 Planomicrobium sp. MB-3u-38
TATCCTACATTTTAATCCCGCGAATCTTGCAGTTCCAGTTTCAATAGGTTTTAGAGCATTGACTGGGTACAAGCACTGGTTGTTCAAAGCACATCTTCTTTCGTTTCCATCATTTATTTTTTCTCTTTGGTTAATGCGAATGCTATTCTGTTCACGCCATCTTCCAAAATTGGACGGGGGCAGGCAACATTTAAACGGAGGTATCCCAATCCGGCTTCTCCGTATTTACTGCCAGGTTCCAAAGCAACTTTTCCGTGCGTAAGCAGAAGATCCATTACTTCTTTCTCCGATAAATGCAAAGACCGATAATTGATCCATAACAAATAAGTCGCTTGAGGTTTTGTGACTTCAATTCCAGGAACTTGACGCTTTAATTCTTTAATGGCGTAATCCATGTTTCCGGAAATTACTGACAGCATTTGTTCGAGCCAGGATTCACTTTCGTTATATGCTGCAATTAATGCAGTTGAAGCAAAAGAGTTCAGCATGCCAGAACCATGAGCTAATGCATGTTTTTCCAGTTTTAAGCGTTTTTCTTTGTCGGTTGCCACAACGGCAGCAACTTGGATGCCTGCCAGGTTAAATGTTTTGGTAGGGGCGAGGCAAGTGAAGATCCGATTGCTTTCTTCTCCAGCAATTTTAGCTAAAGGGGTATACCGTTCGGGACCAACAATTAAATCTCCATGAATTTCATCTGAAATAATGAGGACATCGTATTTGCTGCAAAGTTTGATGACTTTCTGCAATTCTTCAATCGACCAGACTCTGCCTCCGGGGTTATGCGGATTACAAAGAATGAAAAGAGAGGATTCTTTTAATTTCTCCTCAAAGTCTGTGAAATCGATGGTATAGTGACCGTCTTGTTCGACAAGATTCGAATACAGCACTTTCCTGTCCTGATTTTGGGCTAATTGAAAAAATGGAGGATAGACAGGTGGCGTGACTAATATTTTGTCGTCTTTCTCTGTATAAGTCTCGATGATTGAGGCGATAGCCGGAATGATGCCGTGATGGAACAGTAGCCATTCAGGGTTGATTTGCCAATCATTTCGTTTAGCTTGCCAGTTGATGACGGCTTCCCGGCACTCATCGCACATAAGAGAATAACCAAAAATAGAGTGATCGAGTCTTTTTTGTAAAGCCATTAGAACTTGTGAAGGAGCAGGAAAATCCATATCAGCGATCCACATAGGCAAAACATCAGAAGTCTCATCTAAATTATAAATTTCGCCCATTGCATCCCATTTGACGGATCGGCTATTTTTACGGTCATATATTTCTTCAAATGAATTCATTTTATCTTTCCTCTTTAAAATTCAATTTTACTCATTTAATCCGAGTTTACTGCCAGCTTTATTTCTTCCCAGCGCATTGATAATAATAACCCCAGCAAGAGCAACGTTTCCACCTGTAATTGAAAGAGTTTCAGGCCATTCTTTTAACCAAACCCATGCAACAGCTATAGCAATGGCGGGTTCCAAATACATCATACTCGCTACCGCACTGGCATTTCCGGAAGAAAGGGCCTTTGCCCAAGTTACATAAGCAATACAAGCTGGAAAGACACCCACGTATATAGCGGATAGATGCGCTTCATCAGTAGATTGTTGGAGCGTATCCAACAGGCCAGGCGAGAATATGAAAAAGGGAAGCGTTCCTGCCCATGTAAAATAGGCGGTAAGTTCAATCGGGTTATATCTTTTAAGCAATGGCTTTTGAAATACAAAGAAAATAGAAGTTGCTATGGCGGCGCCTAATACAAATAATGCTCCGTTGGCTAAAGAAAAGGAAGATCCACTGGAACCGACAGCGATTAAAACTATGCCGACAAAGCCCACTCCCAAGCCAACCCATCCTAATACGGTTAATCGTTCTTTTAATACAAGCATCGCAATAACCGCTGTGAAAATCGGCGCTGCACCAATAAGCATGCCGGCAGTTCCAGCAGGGATAGTTTGTATGCCAAAAGTTACGCCTATGTGGTATACACTGATCCCAACCCAGCCCAAAATTATAATTTTCAACAAGTCATTTTTAGTGGGTTTTTTAAACTGTTTTCTGTTGAGAAGAGCATAAATTAAAAATAGTAAAGATGCGATAAGATAACGGACCAATACTAAATGGCCGGCTTCATATCCTCCTTCTAAACTGGAACCGATTGCTGCGAAAGTGGAACCCCAAATAAGAATAGTGACAAAAGCCATAAAAAAGTTTTCTGGTTCACTTTATCCTCCTTAAATTATGAAGTATGTCAATACCGATAATGCAACAGAAACGATGGTCATTGCAGCTAAAGGAAGCATAGCACGTTCCCGTAAATCCCGTAAACTTACGTTCAGTCCCAAACCTACCATAGCAGCAGTTAACAGCCAAGTCGTTAAAACAGAAACAAACTCCATGAAGTAGTTTGGTATGGAAATGACGGGACCCAGTACATAGCTGCCAAGAATACTCATTGCAATAAATCCAAGAAGAAACCAGGGAAATTCAATCTTACTGTTTGTTTCTTCCGAGCCCTTATTTTTTCGCTTCATGAGAACAATGAAAATGAAGCAAACTGGTACAAGAAGAAAGACGCGACCCAACTTTGCGAGCAAAGCCATAGCCAATCCGTCTTCTCCGGCTGGAGCGCCGGCCAACGCTACATGAGCTACCTCGTGCAAGCTCGTTCCTGTCCATATGCCATATTCGATATCGCCGATTGGCAAGAATGGCCGAAGGATGATGTAGGAGATGGCGAAAACTGTTCCCATCAACGCAATAATGCCAACCCCGATAGCTGTATCTTCATCTTTCGCTTTAATTATGGGAGCTACGGCGGCAATTGCGGCGGCTCCACATATACCTGTTCCTACACCCAGCAATAAGGATATATTTTTATCCGCCTTAAAGAGTTTAGCGAGCAAGATTGTTCCGACGATAGCAAACACAATGACTCCTGCATCTCTGACAAGTAAGCCGATGCCGTCACTCAGCACAATATCGATGTTAAGCTTCAGCCCATATAAAATAATCGCAGCCCTCAGCAAATGCTTCGATGAAAAAGTTATTCCGGTGCGTATGCTCGATGGGTATCCAAGAAATTGCCGGTAGAAGACCGCTATGATAATGGCGCATGCCATTTGCCCGATAAATTCAAAGCCGGGAGCTTTTGCCAGTAAATATCCCAGAAAAGCGATAAGAAACGTAAAGAATACACCGTTTATCCATGCTTTCATATTCGATGAATCGGTAAAATTAGAATTTTTTGATGACATAAGTACACCTCTTCCGTCATTATAAGAAGAGACCTGGTATAAGTAAAATAAATATTTAAGTGTATGATAATAAGTAAAACTTATTGTATAGGGATGTTTTGAGGGGGAGAACCATGAACCAAGCGCTTGAAGTGTTTGTTAAAGTCGTGGAAGAGCAAAATTTTTCTAAGGCTGCAAAGCAATTGCATATGACGCAGCCAGCTGTCAGCCAGCATATCCGTTCGCTCGAAACTGAAATGGGGGTTCAACTTCTGGAGAGAACGAATAAATATGTGCGAATGAATAAAGCAGGAGAAATCGTCTACCATCATGCGAAAGAAATTACAGAACTTTACGAGAAGATGCAGCACCTGGTGGAAGATTTGAGCAGTCAGGCCGCTGGAAAGCTCTCGGTCGGCGCCAGCTATACGTTTGGAGAATATATTCTTCCAGGCATTATCGCTAAGTTAAAGGATGGCTATCCAAATATTAAAGCTGCGGTCACAATCGCCAATACGGCTGTTATTGCTGAAATGGTAGCAAATCACCAATTGGATATCGGCATTGTAGAAGGACGGTTTAAAGAAAAATCAGAACTTCAAACAGAGATCTTTGCAGAAGATCAAATGGTGATCTTTGCATCTCTAAACAACCCCTTGACGCAAAGCAAGAAGGCAATCACTATCGATCAACTCGCAGCACAGCCATGGATCTTAAGAGAAGATGGCTCCGGGACAAGAGAGGCAGCTGAAAATGTTTTTCAGCAGTACAACTTTCACCCGGCAAATATCATGGAATTCAGCAGCAATCAATCCATTAAAACCATGGTTGAAGCAGGGGACGGCATTAGTCTTTTATCCGAGTGGGCCATTCAAAAAGAATTGAATTCCGGCGATTTGAAGGTGCTGGAGATGGAAGGAATGCCGCATTTAAGGGAATTCGCCATTATTACCAACTCGCCGTTTCAAACCAAAGCACTTTTTATCTTCATAGACTTGTTAAGAAGCAACAAAAAGTTGAAGAAAACCATGCTGTAAGAGAGAGAAAAAAGCAGAAGACGTGTGGAAGAAGAATTCTCCATTGCTAAATGTTTCTTAAGTAAACATATGAGGGATTATCGGAAGTTGCATATACGAAGGGGGAGAAGAAGCTGTTCAAAGCTTATCTTCTCTTTTTTTGTGCAAAAGTGCTGGCTTAAATTTTTTGACTTAGTTAATCTTAATAGGCAGTGGCTTATATAGTTAGTTTTCTCTTTTCGTAAAGGAGTGCCATTATGAACGTATTTGAGAAATTTCAAACCCTCAGTATTTTAATCGCAGTGGGTCTCGGTCTTTTGTTCGGTCAGATCCATGTCTTTGAACAATACGCTGCATCCTTCATCGTCCCATTTTTACTGCTCATGCTCTATGGATTATTTCTAACCATTCCCTTGCAGCATCTAAAAGATGCTTTTAAGAATCGGAAATTTTTAAATACCAGTACCATCATCAACTTTGTTTGGACGCCTTTAGTGGCGTGGGGGCTAGGAGCAATCTTTCTTGCCGATCACCCAGCATTATGGATCGGGTTCATTATGCTGATGGTGACACCTTGTACCGACTGGTACTTGATGTTCACTTCCATTGCCAAAGGGAATGTCCCCTTGTCCACGTCCGTTTTGCCGATTAATTTGATTCTGCAGGTCGTGCTGCTGCCTGTCTATTTGTTCATTTTCGCTGGTACGATTGAACCGATTCCGCTCGCGACCATCGGCGAAAGTATTGTCCTGGTTTTGGTCATTCCATTTTCCTTGGCGCATGTTACGCGCTATGCATTGCGGAAGAGAGTAACCTTCTTGAAGGAGAAACTCGTCCCATTTTTCGCCACGGCACAGACTTTCTTTTTGTCCTTGGCGATCATGGCGATGTTTGCTTCGCAAGGGAAGTACCTACTCGATAATCTTGAAGTCATTTCCATTTTGCTGCTGCCTGTTTTATTGTTCTTTGTTGTTAATTTTATTTTGGCGCAAACAGCAGGGAAAGCCCTGAGATTTTCCTATGAAGACACGGTGAGCTTAAGCCTGATGACTATCGCACGCAATTCGCCTGTTTCGCTGGCCATTGCAGTTGTCGCCTTTCCAGACCGGCCTTTAATCGCTTTGGCCTTGGTTATTGGCCCATTGATTGAATTATCCATTCTAGCACTCGTCTCCCAGCTGTTGCTTTCTTTAAGGAAAGCTAGCATAGGAGAAATCTGAACTAATAACTCATTGAAAAAGCATATTGATTGGAAGGGCAAAAGCAATAAATTTACACAATCTCTAAAATGGGCTGGTAATGTCGACCAATATGATATCCATATAGTAAGCCTTGGTTCAAAGGCTACTTGAAATTAGCCGAGGGCAACGTCAAGAATCATCATGATTGTAAACCCAACCATTAAACTCATCGAAGCCAAGTCAGAGTTACCTTTTTCTTGGGAACTTGGAATTACTTCTTCGACGACTACAAAAATCATTGCGCCTGCTGCAAAGCTCAATGTATATGGCAGTAAAGGTTCTATAAACACTACTGCCAACGCACCGATGATGGCGGCGACCGGTTCAACCATTCCGGAGAATTGACCGTAAAGAAAGCTTTTTCGCCGCGAAAATCCGTCGCGTCGAAGAGGCATGGAAACAGCTAGGCCTTCCGGGAAGTTCTGGATACCGATGCCAATTGATAATGCTATAGCACCTGCTAGAGAGGCCGACGGAAATCCAGCAGCAACAGCTCCGAATGCAACGCCGATTGCTAGACCTTCTGGAATATTATGTAGTGTAATAGCAAATACAAGCAAAGAGCTCTTCTTTCTTTTAGCTGAGTGGAATCCTTCTGCCTTTTCTAAGGATGTATTGGGGTGGAGGTGTGGGAGGACTTTATCTACCGCCCATAAAAATATGCCACCCAGTAAAAATCCGATGGCCGCAGGCATCCAAGCTGGTAAAGAGCCACCTTCTCCCATGTCAATGGCAGGAGCAAGAAGCGACCAATAACTTGCTGCAATCATCACTCCTCCAGCAAATCCCAGCATACTATCGAGAAATCGTTGATTGACATTTTTTGTAGTGAAAACTAGTGCTGCTCCCAAAGCGGTCATTCCCCAAGTGAACAATGTACCTATGAATGCTTGAATAATCGGGTCCAAATTTTTAAACGATTCCAGCATTTTATATCACCTCTTTCAATAATTTTAGAATGAACAGCGTTTGTTAAGGCGAACAAAGTTATTTCTTTCCTCCATATCCTTGTATCATTTTTAGTGAAGCTAGAATTGAAAAAACAAATGCTTCATCGCAAATTTCATCTCACTGGAGGTTTGGTTTCGACAAGAGTCATTAGACTATTATGGCGCTGTTTCATTAATTCCTTAACCTTCTCAATCGCGTGTATGTTCTCTTTTCCGTTTAACCCGCTTTGTAGCGTGACAATTATATCTATAATCACTTTATTGCCAGAGACTCTGGCTTTTACGTCATGGACATGCGCGACTTCCTGAACTTCAGCAAGTGTTTCTTTGTATTCTATGATTTTTTTCGGATCGATGCCATCAGTTAAAATTAAGGCTGTCTCTTTGAAGATACCCCAGGCAGCCCAAAGGATGATGAGTCCGACAACTAGACCGGTGACAGGGTCAAGCCACGCCACTCCGAACTGCGCTCCTGTGATGCCGATCACGGTCCCAAAACTGACAATTGCATCTGATAAATTATCTTTTGCGATGGAACGCAAGCCCTGGCTATTTGCTTTTACTGCAATGGTTCGATTGATGAAATAGATTAAAATCATGAACAGACCGCTGCCCATTCCTACCCATATCGCCAGCTGATCAGGTGTAACGAAGTCTTGGTTAACAATAGAAGAAATTGTATTCACTAAAATTTGCAATCCAATGGCCGCAATCACAAATGCTGCCACCAGCGAAGCGATATTTTCTGCCCTTAAATGACCGTAAGGATGGTTTGCATCTTTGTCTTTTTTAGCTACCCAAAGTCCAATCAGAAGAGCGATCGATGTAATGATATCAGTGAAATTGTTGAAACCATCGGCCATTAAAGCAACAGAATCCACTTGCCATGCAACGAAAATTTTCACTACGGAAACAATCAAATAAGCGACCGTGCTGATCCATGCCCCGGTGCTTGCGTTTAAAGCTCCCATTTCATCCACTCCTTTAGTAAATTTCATTTTTGAGTTCTCTAGTTAAAATGATTCTCATTAAAGTCCATACCCTCTGTCTTGAAATCTAATTGGACGAAGTTCAAGAATTTATAAGCATCGCTATGAATTTTAAAAGATGTTTCCATCCATTTAGAAATCCTTTCTTAGGGTATCGAAAAGCTTGCGAAACAGCTACTTTTTAAGTTGTTTTAATATTTTTTGAAATCATCTGAAAGAAATTTAAGGAACTAAATTTTGTGATTGGTCCCCTTAAAGATGTTCGTTTTGATGATACCGTCAGTCAAAAATCTATGATCTGTTGAATGGGCGGCTCTACCACGTCTGTTGGGGAATAGATTCATATGAAAGCCGCAACGCAAAATATTAAAAAATGACCCTCCTGCTTAGCAAAGGGACTAAGAACCTTAGGACTTCATTCTATTTCCCAATAAATCGTCGGAAAAAAAGAATAAAAGCGGCGCTTCTCAACATACAAAAAAAAAAACGGACTATTTAAAGTCCGTTTTTTGAAAAAATAATATTTTTTATTGTTGTTTCCAA
>NZ_PJBO01000052.1:0-7063 GCF_002836425.1 Planomicrobium sp. MB-3u-38
ACTTGTAATTATATCTGACAGTTTTAACTTAAGAACATCCATAGTCTCTGATGTTAATATTACTTCCACGTTACTAGCTAACATTAAATCAACAATCTCTATGATAGAACCCTTTCGAAAATCTGTAATTTTCAAACTTACTAAATCCGGTTTTATTGATTCGTTAACCATACTTTTCAAGGATAAACCTGCCTCGATGTTCTCGTAAATTTTTCTAATTATTGTCTCACCATATTTCTCCTTTAAAAATTCAGTGATTATTTGATTAACAAGCGTATGAATTCCTGTGTTAAAATTTGCGATATCTAAAGAGCTAATATTATTAGAGTTATAAGAGAATTTTAACGTTCCTGAAAAAACAGTATAATCTAATTTGTAATTTGACATTTTAATACACCTCTTCCTTTATAGTGTTATTCTATTTAATTATATACCTCGCTCTTCAAGAAACAATAATAAACATAAAAATCTAACTATTTTGATGAAATTCATCAAAATTTGCAAATAGCTAACTATAAAGCTTGTCATTTCATATTGCGCTGTGTCGAGAAGATTTATGAATATCAAATTTTAATAGTAAAAAAATACCTTATTTGGTAACCCTTAAGGTCCCTTAATACGGCTTTCTTTTATGCCACTCTAATTAAAAAGCTGAATTAAATTTGACACAGTAAACTCATTTTTAAAATTTACTCATCGTCTGTTAAAAGAAAAAGCTCTACCGATCGCCTGCTTCACCATTCGGTGATCTTTAGCTTCGCTTTCCAGGGAGCAGCACACTTCCTAACAATTTACACGAATGAATAAAAAGAAAAAACCACTACCGAAATGCTGATATAGACGGTGTGACAATGCATAGAGAATAAATTGTATTGTATTGTCAAAATCGTTTAAAATTGGTGCTTTCCCTGGGACGCGATTTTATTTCGAATCTTAATCTTCTTGTGAGTCACCAAACTGCTTTGTGCTCAAGAAGAAAATCCATGACACAATTATTCAGCCGCTCGTCCACAGCACTTCTTATACTTCTTTCCACTCCCACAGTGACACGGATCGTTCCGGCCAATTTTCACGTTCAAAGGAAGCATATGCCGTTTCTCCTCTTCAAATAATTCAGCTGGGGTATGGCCGCGATTGATTTGGATGCGTGTATTATTGTGCAGCTCATTTAAAAGACCCAGCATTTGCATCAACTGTGCCTGTTCCGCAAACTTTAAGCCTCTTCGTTCAAATTCTGCTACAGTCTTCTCAAGTGAAAAAGGATCTTCCGCCTGCATCTGAAGGTCTTCCACTAACCCTTCAATCATCTCGCTATCTGTTCGCGGGAACGCTGCCTCAAGGAATTCCAGCAAGGCGAAGAATTCCTTCGGCTTTTCAAAGTAATCGGGATCGCTCCACTTCATGAGCTCTTCCCGCTCCGGTACGTAATACGGCTTGCCTTGCTGCGCCCGCCAGTGTTCATCGAACGCTTCAAACTCCATTATCCATTCCCCGACAAAAAAGCCGTTACCATACGGATAAACGTAGCGCTTCTGAAGCGCCGCTTTTGCAAGTCCGCCCGAATAGGGATCTTGCATCCATGCTCTGATCTCCTCTGCGGAAACCTGTTCCCCGTTCTGCTCGGAAATTACCTTTGCCACCTGCTCGACCGGCACAATGCCATAGAGGTTGGCCATCGATCAAATGTACTCCACCCATATTTGCCTATCCATTTTCCCACTCCGTTCCTGCTTGTCCTGCCCATATTATACAGTGTATAACTCGTGATTATTAATGCCATTGATACTGTCCAGAAGTTGACGGTATTGTTTGTCCAGGAATTGACGGATTTATTGTCCTTCAGAATCTTAGGGGAAGGAAAGGACGCCTCCTTTTAAATCGTCTGATTTTAAATGCTTCACCCAGGCAGCTAGATTATCAATATAGCGGGATGGATTTTCCAACGGTCTCCATTTTCTCCCTGTGTCGCACGCAATTATGTGTATTTACTTTTGAAATAAAAATACGAAAGCCGAATTCGTTAATCTTTGAAATTAATGGATTCGGCAATTTTTTAATGCAATTGTAGTTAATAAAATGAATTAGGTTTGAGACAGGGAGGCGATTTTTCAGGTTGTTTCTTCTACTGCTCTTATACGACTATAGATTTTTTTGTTTGTTTTTGAAACTAATGGAATAATACAAATTAAGGAAAATAATAAGAAAAGGCCAAGATATATTAAATACTGATGATCTCTAGTATCTGAAAAAAGCAGAATGCCTTGAACACCTATCAGTAATAGAGCGCTTCCCCATAATATGATATTCTCAGTTTTAGTTTTAAGTTGAAAGAACTTATCTTGACTATTTTCTCTTTCAATTTCTTGAAATATTTCTTCCTCATAAAACTTGGAGGCTTCTAAAAATCTTTTGTTATTTTTTTCTCCTTTGAATAGTATTTGCTTTTTATTAATTCTTCTAACGATATGCCATTTCTGGTTATCTTTATCTAAAATATAAAAGGTCGTCTTTATTCTGAGTAAATTAATTAAGGAGAAAATCGATCCTATAAAAATCAAAAAGAGGATAAAAGCTATAGAAAATACTATCCCAAATATTAAAAGATGTTGTCCGACAGTGAAATTCGGCTCTAAAAATAAAGCAAGAATATTGGTTAAAACTCCTATACATAAGGAATAAAAAATAATTGTTACCGTCGTATGAATTACTTTATTCATATTTGTTAACAATATCTTTTCAATCGAAGTTATATTGTAATTGTTAATTACCATCACTATAACTGGTCCAATAAATGCAAGTACAGAAGCAATTTGCAACACATATTCATAATTTAGAATCCACGCAAACATTTAAGTCATACCTCCTTCAAATATTTTTAATCGGCATACTACGATATATAATCCTAAGTTAGTACAATAGAAATTTATATACCACTGAAAATAATAGTTCGTTATCGCCCCCAACTCTCCCCACCAATCCACCCAATAACCCCCAACAACTCCTGATGCATCGGATGCTCAAACAACTCTGTCATCGCCCCACTGACTTGCTCTTCATCCTCCCAATCTTCAACCACTTTCGTATTCGAATACAGCCTGGTGTATTTTGCCGTTCTTAATTTTGACGCGGCTTTAAAGTTCACTCCGAAAGTTTCCAGTTCCTTGATTAATGCAACGCGCTGTTCGCCGTGCAATGGACCGAGTTCAAATACCAATTTCAAACGACCGTCACGTAAATGATCGAAAAAGAATAAGAACGGGCCGTTATGCCACCACCAGTTGATCCGAGTTGAGCCGAACCGCTCCTCAATCTTCGTGAAAGCCGGCACTGTGAACGATGGATAACGCGGGTGAATATTCCAGTTTTCTTCACTGATGCCATTATCGTTGCAAAATTTCTGAAAAGCGGACCTTGGTATACTTGGAACCTTGTTCTCAGAAAGCTTCTCTTCTTGTTCAATTCCTTCTGAAACTAATACATCTTCTTCTGCTTGCTCTTGCTGCGCCATCCCCTCGACAGACAAAGCGATTTTCCGGAACAGGTCATTAATTTCTGACGCATTGTATAGTTCCAACATGCTGTTCAGCACTTCCTGTTTGGAAGCCCAGTCTTTGACTTCCGTCCAGGCTGTGAAGATGCGCGTGTATTTTTTGCCTTCCTGTTTTGCATTCTGCTGGAAACTAACGCCGTGCTTCTCCAGCATCGTCAACAATTGAACCCGTTCTTCGTAAGCGATTGGACCGACTTCCACCGTAATCTTTATACGATCCTCCACTTGCCTCTCGAACCAGATTATAAAAGCTTGGCCAAGCCAATACGCGGAATCCGGTTTGCCCAGCGTTTCCTCGAAGTCGAACCAGTCCGGCAACACAAAGTTCGGGGAACGGATACTTGCTGAATAAGCCTCTTCAGGAATTTCTGTTTCTTTGACAAATTCAAGAAACGCTTCCCGCAGGACATTGCTGCCGATATTGAAAATGAAATCAATCGTCTTTTTCTTTGATTCGTAGATTTTGCGAAGCGCTGTTTTCTCTCTGTCATTTAACTCTCCGATTTGCTTGTAGATGCCTTTATAGATGGCCTGCTTTTTGAAGTTTTTATTTTGGCTAAGAAATAAAAAATCGATCGCGCTTTTATTCCCTTCGTATACTTCCAAAGCCAGCTGCACAGCCTCTTCATCGTGGACCAGCTGCTCCTTTAAGACTTCGATATAAAACGACAGAAAGTCATGGATGGCATCTGCAGTAGTATCCTTATTAAATTCAAGCTGCTGTTCGATAATTTCCAGCACGTCTTCATAGCCAAGCAACAGGTAACTGTCTTCTGACGGCTCTTCGTTTGCTAGCGTCAAAAAGATCGGCAGGATCGTATAGCCAGTCTCCGAAAAACGCAGTTTCGCATAGGCCAAATAATCGGCAAGCTGGCCGTCTGACTCTCCCGCGTGGAATTTGTTCTCTATGACCAGCACCAGTTTCTGCGATGGCACATGAACGAGCAAATCGATCAAGCGGTTGGTATGCGTCTTCACTTCCCGCGACACTTCGGCGTCATGGAATGAACTGTGGAGAAACGACAGAAAATCGATTCCCTCCCCTTTCCCTTCGTTCTCGGCACGTGTCACAAGCCGTGTCAGCAATTTCTTCAGGAAGAAACCGCCCAATTGATGCGTCTCATTCGGATCCAGCAGCCAGGCCAGAATATTTGAATGGCGAATTTCAAACTGATCGACCCGCAGCACTTTCAAAGGATTGAATTGATGGAATTTTTGATGAAGCCGGGCGAATTCTTTGGAATGCTCCAGTTGCGAAATATTTTCTAGTGAGTATGTCATCTTGTGCTCCTTATCAAGCTCTTTCCGAGCGTTATCTTTCTTTTCAGTTTATCATTAACAAGGAGTATCTGGCAGAAGAGTTTAAAGAGTAGGATTAAATTTGTAATGGATAAAAAAGCTAGTTTGAAAGAGAGAAGCGTTTCGAAATTCCATTTCCAGCAGTTCCCAGAATCTCCCTGTGTCCCGACAAATTATGAATATTTATTTTCTCAAATAAAAATACTAAAGCCGTATCCGTCAACCCTTTAGGTCACTGAATACGGCTTTTTCTCTATACAATTGCAGTGATTAAACTGAATCGTGTTTGACACAGGGACGCGATTTTCCACAGAAGCAGTTCTGCCTGTAGAAGGTTTTTCGGCTTGGAAACCGATTGATGCGCGAAACGGATCAATCGCTCGATGGAAGTGTCGCGCATTTTCAGGTTCTGCTCAATTGAAATCCAGCGCAATCCTTCTTTGCCTAAAGCCAAAACATCCGTCGGATATGGGTAGTGGCGCATCAAATAGCGAGATGCCTTCGAATCGAAGGTCGAGAAAATCTTCAATTTGACCTTTTTGCCATCCACTTCCTCGACGCTTCCTTGGAACTCCCGAAAGATGTGATCCATATAGAGACGCGCATGATTAACTGTTTGTGAATGTGCATTGATCAACGCCCGATGGGCCCGTGACAATGTTTTTAACTGTTCCAGCAACGGAATCGCTTTCTGGCTGGTCCACCCGCGTCCGTGCAAAATGGATTGGGTAATCGCCATCAGATCGACATTGTCCGTCTTCGTGTAATTCAAAACCGTTTCCCGTTCTTTCGATGTCGTGGCCGCGTTGATGATACGGACATGATATTCTTTCTCTTCGCAGAGGCGAACCAGGTCTTCGTAATAATGGCCGGTTGTCTCAATCCCTATGACCACTTCCTCAAATCCATACCCTTCTTTCGCTTGATCAATTTCCTCCATCAACCGTTTAAACCCGGGGGATGACGCATTGAATTCAAACGGTTTGACGTGGATGTCCCCGTACACATTGCAGATCATCGCGGCATTCACAAACTTGGCTGCGTAAATCGCCACAATACAAATCTTTTGGGCATTTTCTCCCCGCATCAAGCGGTTCCAATGACTTCCGTTGCTCCCCTGAATATGGTTAAATGTAGATAGAACCATTGTTTTCAGCTCCTTTTGGGTGAGTGGGTGTTTCGGAAGTTCTGTGATTGGTACTTCTTGTATACCCGGAAAACAATGGTTCTTTGTGTTGCCGTCTATCTATTTAATATAGTAGGGACGCGATTTTTGGGATACGATTCATTCTCAAAACCGTTTAGAGTTGTTTCTTTCTCTAGGTTGAAATTATTAATTGCACCATTCATCAATAAATTGCTCTAAATTTTTTAGAAAACGATCTTCAGTTTGGTAATTCAAGGGTGTCATTTCTGTAAAAAAACTTACATGTCTGTTCCTGTTCAAAAATTTCTTTATCCCACTCGTCCCTTGATTTGATACAAAAGCATAATACTTTTTACCTCTTGTGCTATCAGTTAATAAACCTACAAATGTCCTTGCTAAAGATACTCCCGGTGTTGAAGTATAAAATTTACATTCCATTCCTGCAATCAAGTCTTTGTTCAATTTAGGAAAAACTTTCTTGCTTCTACTTTTATCTGCACCGGTCTTAGAGTAAATAGAAATATCTAGTTCATGGTTCGCACCACTAGCTCCTTGGTATTGAACATCTAGATGGATCTCAAATTTCATCCCATTGACAATACAATCAATAAAACAAAAATCTTGTTTATCTGACCACATATATCCAGGTCCACCTCTTAAGATTATAATTTTAGGATTCGCCCCTGTTCGAATACCAGTTAGTGTCGCTTTACCTCCAAGATTTAATACGGCTCTACGACATAGAGAAAATATATATCCTTCGAAAGCTCTTTCGATAGTTTTAGAATTACGAGAGAGTAAGTTCCCCTTGCTAGTAATTTCAAGAAGATCATCTATCGCATTAGTTAAATCAGTTTCGTTTGTCATAAAAACTTACCCCCTATCTATATTAAGAGCTTTTTTTAAAACTTCTAATTTATTATTTGCAACTCTGTATTGTTCACTTCTTTCTTCAATCTCCTTTGTAAACAAAACATCTTCCAATACCTCATTATTTTCATCTTCTAATTTAAATTTAATATTTTCTAATGACACATCTAAATTTGAGGACATACTGTTATAAATTT
>NZ_PJBO01000053.1:0-4060 GCF_002836425.1 Planomicrobium sp. MB-3u-38
AGCACAATACCGAAGTCATCTAATCGCAGCCTAGCTGCAGGGTACCTTTTTTATAAACTGTCCATTAAATGGGGCGCAGTTCAGCCATAGCATCTTCTTTTTGTTTATTTATGGACTCACAAGACTATCTAATTTCCTAAATTATAAATAATAATATTTTATAGTCCCGCATTTTTTAATTTCAAATCAAGCGCCACTAAACTACCTTCTTTAACAGGTTTTAAAGTTCCTGGATCTAATCCTATGACATGTTCCAATTCACTTGCTTCCATAGATAAATGATAATCCTTTGATAAAGAGCTTGATATTTGAGCTCCTGATAAAACATTATGCTCAATTAATAATTGTATAGCTTGTTTTAATGCTGATGGTTCTTCTACAGGTAACTTATCATCTAATGGTTCGGTTTTACGCCAATTATTAAAGCTTATCTTCCTTTGAAGTTGTTGATATTGAGGTAGTGTAATGACTCCTAATTTATAAGCCCTCATTGTCATAGCAGAAATTGAAACTTTCCACTTTCTTTTCAAATGAATATAATTATTTAAATCGGTAGGATGGGCTAATATATCATCTACAAACGCTTGTGCAGGCAAGAGAAATGCTCCTGCAAATTCATGTGCTTCCACTTCCATTTTCTTATACTGTTCTTTCGTTAGTTCATCTGAATCTATAATCAAATCATGCAACAAGAAATGGGCTAATTCATGTGCCGCATTAAATCTTCTACGCACCGAGACTCTACTATCATCGCTTAAACTAATTACGTAGCTATCAAACTGCTTTTTTCTAATAAGAGTGGTTTGTTTTCTGCCAAAGGCATCAATTCCTGTGTTTTTAAAAGAAAATGCATTAATAATAAAACCTTTACTCTCCAATAGCTCTACCATGTTTGGAATAGGATTTTCTCCCATCTCCCAATACTCTCTCAAGTAAGTTGCAGCCTGTTCAGGAGAATGAAATCCTTCGCTTTCAATCTCACTAAAAGGTAAATTAATATCTGGAAATTCAACATACTCGTCTAGCAACGTTCTCATTATACTGACAATTTTTAAGGGATACTGTTGCCTTTCTTGCTCTCTTTTACTAATAGAAAGGAGTGAACGAAAGAAAGTATTTCCGACTTTCAACTGCACAAGATCTTGTTCATAAAAAAACTGTTTGGGAAAGTTTAAAATCATCATTAATTTTGCAACAGTTTCAAAATTAGGATTAGCTAATCCATTTTCATATTTAGATATCATTTGCTTTGTCAAATTCAACTTTTCAGATAGCTGAGTAATAGTCATGCCGCGATAAATTCTTGCTTCCTTTAGACGTTCTCCATTAAAATTCATTAAATTCTACCTCCAATTTAGCTGGAGAATTTCAAACTAATCCTCATCAGAATTACTAGATTTATATTTTTTTCTTAACTTAATTATATTATTCTTTTTACTAAGAGAAGCTACATTGGCAGGTGGTGTAGGTGGTGTAGGCTGTTTAAGTGTGATAAGATTTCCAGTATTTCCAACAGATTCGTCAAGATACGGCAAGTTAATAAATTCTGACCAATCTTCTTCAGCTAATTTCAGCATTTCTTGGCTATATTTAGTACACGTGACTTTCGCTATAGTATTATGTTGAATCTTAAAGCCTACTACCACGTGCTGTTTGACTTCTTTAAAGCGGTTACCTACTAATTCTATTTGGAGTTTCAAGGTTTTCCTAGCCCATTCTTCATCTTCAGACAATGGCAATAGTTCCTCTTGAAAATTCATAGGGTAGCCTGAAGGCATTTTACCCATACTTGGATTAAAGTTTGAAAAAGCGTGGATATAATGAGGTTGCTTTGTTTTTCCATAATCCATTGCTTTTTTATCGAGGTTGTTTTCGTTCATTAGAGAAACGAGTGTACCACTAATAGGTTCAAATAAAGTAACAAAATCCCAGTTGCTTCTTTTATTTAAAAAAGCAATAACATCTTCTACTTCACCATTTAAACAACTAGTATTTAACTTATCCCATTTGTAAAAGTGAACACCATTTGCAGAAAGAAAACTATTGTTTCTTAAGTAATCGTTCTTTAAGTCTGAATGCACTTCCACCAGTAATTCAACCATTGACTTCTTAAAGTTCAAAGACAAACCAGAAGGATTAATATCCACGATTTCACCAACTCTCATTTTTTCTAATTATACTACATTTTTTAATAATTTGTCTAACAAAACTAATAATTTTTATAAATATTCTATCGACGAGGTGAATTTCGAAATTTTTCAATGTAGATATTCCTAAGCGCCTTCCAGCCATAAATCATACTTTGAATTGGATAAAAGAAAAAAGCTGCCTAAGTTTGAATTAGGAAGCCTTCGATTGAATCTGCTGCTATGTAGATGTGATTAATTATCTGCAGCACTTCAAGATTATAATTCGGTTACATTTACACCTGTTACTTTTATTAAATAGTGATTTTCTTTCATGACACTAGATTCTTTCCTATGCGTCGTTATGCTGGTAGGTCGGAATATATTTTCTTTTTCTGTTTCTCTCAATTCCACAGCAAAAATGAGCTTACCCTTGGGCTTTTGGAATATCAAGTCAACCTGTCTTCTAACAAAAACGCTGCCTGGAACATTAGGGTTAACTAGTTTTACTATACATTCACATTCATGAAATAAATTATATAAATAAGGAGTAAATTCTAATCTCTCTCTATTTTCATCCCATGCACCTTCATCGGCAGATTTAAGAAATTCTAAATCCCACTCACCACTCAACATTTTTTCGAACTGGGCTGTAGCATTTCTAGTCGATAGGTTGTTCCAATGTTGTAGCCCCATTAAATGTGGTAACTGAGATCCACCAGCTTCGATAATAAAGCTGGGGATTTTTTTATGGTTAGTTGTATACTCAAATTTTTTAGATGCAACATGTTCCTCAAAAAACTGCATAAAGAGACGCAAATCCATGGGATTTTCTTTAGTGAATCCATCAAAATTTCCGGCCCATTCCTCTGTATACATATAAGCTCCCCTAACGAAAAAGGACTCCGACATGGTTATGTCAGAGCCCTGTACTTTAAAGATAATGTAGGATGTCCCATCTAAGCCTCAGGGAAAGGCAGCCGTGATAGTCTTTTTCATTCTCCAACTTGGTAATCGATACTTTCGGGAGAAATGCCGTCACGTCAGAGCAGACTTCCTACTACTAGCCCGCTGTGGTGCAATTACTTAATTCTTTATCTAACCTCAATTTACTATATATAGTTGGTAAAAGCAATGAAATGCTACGATATTTCGAGTATTTCCCCATTTTTTGTTGATATTAGTCGCTAATACCATGTAAAAGAGGATATACGATATATTCCCCTTTTTAATGGCTCTAATCCTAAAATTTTAGTTAGCTATAATCGTCCGAAAGATTGGTTTTCCATAAGTAAAGGAATCATGTTCTTTCAATATAGCGCAGAAAGTTAAAGCCTCCTCGATAGCAATCTGCAATTTTATTCCGGTTTCTTAGATATACTCATCTTCATGCAACAAGATAACTTATTCGGATAAATCTACTGGTCTTATGACGCTTAAAGAAGCAAAAGTAACAGATTAAAGTATGCCAATCATGAGTGATCATTGGTTATCCTTCTATATGCAGGATAATGACACATGTTGAGTGAGTAAGCCTTTGTGCTTAAGTACAGACAATCCTCTGATTTCTGTACTTAAGTGGTCTATTTATAGAAAGAAAGTACAAATGGTGCTGTTGATATTTTAGCTTGCTGACATATGGGTTCAAAAAATTACGTTATTGCAAAAGGTTAATCTTCAACAAATAAACAAATTATGAGGAGGGAATTTCATCAAAAAGATATATGTAATTAGTTCTTTGATAATTTTTGCTTTGGCAAGTACATTGATTCTCTTATACAAAAAATATTTTGGGCTAACAAGTGATGCTTATGAAAGTGCATTAAATAGTTTTATAGTCAGTTTAGTAGTTCTTGTTGTGACTGTTATAGTTATTAACCTCTTGTTTAGTCACCATCATGATAAACTTAATAAAGCAAAAGAAAAAAAGGATT
>NZ_PJBO01000054.1:0-3270 GCF_002836425.1 Planomicrobium sp. MB-3u-38
GTATAATTACAGCTAGTTTAGTATAACAGCAATGAAACTGTTTTATATTACAGTTACATATCAATTTTTAGCCAGTTAGATTTTTATCGATGGGCGGCAAGGAAAAGAACTTCTACGGCAAAGTACATGGGGAGAGAGCAAACTCTAAGGAAGAATACAATACTTATCTCATAGAAAATACCTCTTCAAACAGCAGCGATTCAGGAATGTAAGTATTTTTTCATTTGTGTATGGAGAAATCTAGGAAGCAGAAGATGAAACTTTTTTAGGGGGAAGATTAATTTCGCGGAAGTCATCACTCATTGAAGATTAAGGGTTTTTGAGGAGAAGAGCAGGATATAATTAAGAGTGAATAAACAGGATAACTACATTAGTTTACCTTTAATAATAAAAGCTAATTAATATATGACTGCTACCCGCAGTTAACCAAGAAATTTGGGATGTACAGTTATGAGCAAATGAAAAGGGGATTTCGTTTTTCAGCAATTGGTGAAACATGGATTGCGAAATGAGCAACAAGCCAGGTGTATTCTGCAGGATTCAAACTGTGTGTATTACACTTTTTGAAAGAAAAAGGCGCTTCCTACTAGGGTGTAGCGAATGCATGTTAAATGTAAAACCTACGCTAATTACGAAATGGAAACACACTTCTTTGGATGGAAAAGCAAGAGATTTGATAACCAAAGGATGGACACACATGGCGAAAAATCCTCCAAAATACCAACAAAAGCAGTTAAAGCGGTGTCCCGTGAAGAACAATTCGAGCGTGAGAATGAGCTTCTCCGCTTGGAGAATGCTTATTTAAAAAATTAGACGCTTTCTAGGAAAACTCAGCTACTTTCCTCGAAAAGCACAAATAGCGATGGCATAGGAAATCCAAGAAGAAAGATACCGATTAATAGATGTATAGATAATCGTCGTTTTTCCGAAGGCGCCATACCATTATCACCGGTAGCGGTTCGATTCAGAGGAGCTGAGTCTGAAGTGAAAGACGTTGGTACTGGCGCTGTTTGAGAAACACGAAGGCTGTTACTAGTCTCACTACATTAAGTCCCGCCATCCTTGAGAGACAGGCTTACATATCGGAAGACCATTCATTCCGACGAGGCTGACATTACATACTCCGATAAAGCAAAACCGCACCTTCTTAAGCACGTTCCTAAAAGTGACCTATGTCAATAACGTTGCCGCAGAGAACTTCTACGGTCTGCTTAAACAGGAGATGTATGACGGAGAAGCGATGGTCTCGTATGATGAATTGAAGCAGAAGATTGAACGATACATCTACAATTTCAACCACGAGGGCATCAAGTAAAAATTGGCAGACATGAGCTCGGTGTATTACCGAACGCATGCCTGCCAACCAGCTACTTAACTCATATTCTAACTTAAAGGGACCACTATTGCTTCTCCTCTTCCTTTTATACTTCAACTTAAATTGCAAAAGCTATGAGTATAAACAGGAAAATCACTTACTTAAAGCATCTGTTTTTATGACCCATCGATAGATTTGATAATCCAGTTTATAAACGTCTATGGGACAAACCGTATACTCAAGAGCCTATGTAATTCAGCTTTGATAAGTAAGAGTAGCAATTGCAGAGTCTAAAGTCTACATAAAAAATAACTTTAGAGCTCCCCAGCTTATTAAAAGAAAGCCGCTTGATAGCAACGTGAGGTAGCCTATAAACAATTTGTTTTCTTTACTTTGCATCTGTTTGTATTCCTTATAAGTGATTTCTCCCTTAGCGTAACTTAATCCAATTTCGTTTGGTTCAATATCGAAGCGCATACCTTCTTCATCTTCTAAAGTTACTTTACTAATCAAAGGAAGGTCTTCTTTGGCCAAAATCTGCTCTATGGAATGATTTTGAAGATCAATATTTTTATTGTCGATAAATTTTATTAAAACAAGCTTATAGACGGAATTTTCTCTGATTTTTTCACTCATAATATATGCTTGACGTTCAATTTCATTATTGGAGACGCACATGCTTTCCACTCCCATCTTTGTATAACTTAGTAAAAGGCAAAGGCAATCTGACTTTAAGATTTTACACGGGAGATCTATACCTTCATTCTTGCCGTTTGCTCTAAGCAACCCTTTAGGATTTCTGTAGTCCCTTTAGTTTTACCACGATTCCCGTTACTTCACCAATTGAAGCGGCTTGAGGGAGGAGGATTATGGCTAGTCGCTAGAGAAAATGAGCAATGGGCAGATGTGAAAGAGGTGAAAGAAGAAATGACAAAAGACAAGAGGGCCCAAAAACCGTTTAAAAGTAGTTTGGATTGAGTGAAGCATTCAAGTATGGCTCTGATACCTATTGGCATCCCTGCAAGGGATTACTATTTTGCTTCTATTTTCTCTGATTCGTTTAAATGAAAATTAACCGAAGTGATGTAATAACGCTTATTTACTATCTACAGCTATATTTTCTACGTATTTACTGTCGAATAGGCATACGACGTGGCGTGATGCATGCCAATATTGTTTTGCACTCAGTAGTGGTTCGGCAATGGGTCTGAGCATCAGGAGCCGGAAACCAGTTCCGCTGAAACGACAAGACGCTCTTCGTAGGATCCAGTGTCTTTGTAAAAATCACCCGTACAAGTAATTAAATTCAGCATCCGTTTGTCAGATTCACCAAAAATTTCTTTTACTGGAGCCTGTTCTGTTTGGTAACTATTAATTTCTTTTACTTCAAAAATCAGTTTCCGTCCATCAACACCGGTTAAAGTTACTCGTTCTCCAACCTTTACTTTGGTCAAGTTATAGAATACAGCAGGTCCGGTCAGACTGTCGACATGCCCAGCAAGCACTGAATGACCTTTCGCTCCCGCCTTGAAACCAGGTTCAAACCAGCCGACTTTATCTACATTTTCAGGCACTCCCATTTCTCCGTTCTCCAGTATCCCTGTTTGCTCTACAGCGGCATCCACTCCGATTGATGGAATTTCAATCTGGGCTGGCTCCATCCCTTTTACGTTCTGCAGCTGTTCGATACGAAGCTGTTGAAGCTTTTCTTGTTGTTCAGGAAGGAGGGGAAACTCTCTAACTTTATCAATATACTTCCCAAACTTTTTTTCTCTTTCTTTGGGCAATTCAATTTGTTTAATTTCTTCGTCGAAAAGCGGTCTATTAGCCATAGGTTCTAAGATTAAAAACAATGTGATGCATAAAAATAATGCGATGCTTATAGTAAAAATTGATTTCAACTGTCATCCCTCCAGTTTAATTAGAACTAGCGCTTGTTTAACGCACAGGTGGAC
>NZ_PJBO01000055.1:0-2964 GCF_002836425.1 Planomicrobium sp. MB-3u-38
GGTGATCAACTTTTTAACAGACCATTTGGTTAAGTTAGGAAGGGCGCACGGTGGATGCCTTGGCACTAGGAGCCGAAGAAGGACGGCACTAACACCGATATGCTTCGGGGAGCTGTAAGTGAGCGATGATCCGGAGATTTCCGAATGGGGAAACCCACTGCCTGTAATGGGGCAGTATCCATGTGTGAATCAATAGCACATGCGAAGGCACACCCAGGGAACTGAAACATCTAAGTACCTGGAGGAAGAGAAAGCAAATGCGATTCCCTGAGTAGCGGCGAGCGAAACGGGAACAGCCCAAACCAAGAGGCTTGCCTCTTGGGGTTGTAGGACACTCTATACGGAGTTACAAAAGGACAGATTAGGCGAAGCGACCTGGAACGGTCCGCCGCAGCGGGTAACAGCCCCGTAGCTGAAAGTTTGTCCCCTCCAGAGTGGATCCTGAGTACGGCGGAACACGTGAAATTCCGTCGGAATCCGGGAGGACCATCTCCCAAGGCTAAATACTCCCTAGTGACCGATAGTGAACCAGTACCGTGAGGGAAAGGTGAAAAGCACCCCGGAAGGGGAGTGAAACAGATCCTGAAACCGTGTGCCTACAAGTAGTCAGAGCCCGTTTATGGGTGATGGCGTGCCTTTTGTAGAATGAACCGGCGAGTTACGATTGCATGCAAGGTTAAGGTGAGAAGCCGGAGCCGCAGCGAAAGCGAGTCTGAACAGGGCGAATGAGTATGCAGTTGTAGACCCGAAACCAGGTGATCTACCCATGTCCAGGGTGAAGGTAAGGTAACACTTACTGGAGGCCCGAACCCACGCACGTTGAAAAGTGCGGGGATGAGGTGTGGGTAGCGGAGAAATTCCAATCGAACCTGGAGATAGCTGGTTCTCTCCGAAATAGCTTTAGGGCTAGCCTCAATCTTGAGAATCCTGGAGGTAGAGCACTGTTTGGACTAGGGGCCCATCCCGGGTTACCGAATTCAGACAAACTCCGAATGCCAGTGATTTATGATTGGGAGTCAGACTGCGAGTGATAAGATCCGTAGTCAAGAGGGAAACAGCCCAGACCACCAGCTAAGGTCCCCAAATATCCGTTAAGTGGAAAAGGATGTGGCGTTGCTTAGACAACCAGGATGTTGGCTTAGAAGCAGCCATCATTTAAAGAGTGCGTAATAGCTCACTGGTCGAGTGACACTGCGCCGAAAATGTACCGGGGCTAAACGGATTACCGAAGCTGTGGATGGAGCTCGTATGAGCTCCGTGGTAGGAGAGCGTTCTAAGGGCGTTGAAGTCAGACCGGAAGGACTGGTGGAGCGCTTAGAAGTGAGAATGCCGGTATGAGTAACGAAAGACGGGTGAGAATCCCGTCCACCGAATGCCTAAGGTTTCCTGAGGAAGGCTCGTCCGCTCAGGGTCAGTCGGGACCTAAGTCGAGGCCGATAGGCGTAGACGATGGACAACAGGTTGATATTCCTGTACCACCTCCCCGCCGTTTGAGCAATGGGGGGACGCAGAAGGATAAGGTGAGCGCGCCGTTGGTTGTGCGCGTCCAAGCAGTGAGGCGTGGAATGAGGCAAATCCCATTCCTGATACGTTGAGCTGTGATGGCAAGGAGAGTATTCTCCGGAGTCCCTGATTTCACACTGCCAAGAAAAGCCTCTAGCGAGGCGGGAGGTGCCCGTACCGCAAACCGACACAGGTAGGCGAGAAGAGAATTCTAAGGTGAGCGAGTGAACTCTCGTTAAGGAACTCGGCAAAATGACCCCGTAACTTCGGGAGAAGGGGTGCTCTGGTAGGGTGAATAGCCCGAGAGAGCCGCAGTGAATAGGCCCAGGCGACTGTTTAGCAAAAACACAGGTCTCTGCAAAACCGTAAGGTGACGTATAGGGGCTGACGCCTGCCCGGTGCTGGAAGGTTAAGGGGAGTGCTTAGCGCAAGCGAAGGTGCGAACCGAAGCCCCAGTAAACGGCGGCCGTAACTATAACGGTCCTAAGGTAGCGAAATTCCTTGTCGGGTAAGTTCCGACCCGCACGAAAGGCGTAACGATCTGGGCACTGTCTCAACGAGAGACTCGGTGAAATTATAGTACCTGTGAAGATGCAGGTTACCCGCGACAGGACGGAAAGACCCCGTGGAGCTTTACTGTAGCCTGATATTGAATTTTGGTGCAACTTGTACAGGATAGGTAGGAGCCAATGAACCCGGAGCGCCAGCTTCGGGGGAGGCGTCGGTGGGATACTACCCTGGTTGTATTGAACTTCTAACCCGCACCCCTGATCGGGGTGGGAGACAGTGTCAGGCGGGCAGTTTGACTGGGGCGGTCGCCTCCTAAAGAGTAACGGAGGCGCCCAAAGGTTCCCTCAGAATGGTTGGAAATCATTCGCAGAGTGTAAAGGCAGAAGGGAGCTTGACTGCGAGACGTACAGGTCGAGCAGGGTCGAAAGACGGGCTTAGTGATCCGGTGGTTCCGCATGGAAGGGCCATCGCTCAACGGATAAAAGCTACCCCGGGGATAACAGGCTTATCTCCCCCAAGAGTCCACATCGACGGGGAGGTTTGGCACCTCGATGTCGGCTCATCGCATCCTGGGGCTGTAGTCGGTCCCAAGGGTTGGGCTGTTCGCCCATTAAAGCGGTACGCGAGCTGGGTTCAGAACGTCGTGAGACAGTTCGGTCCCTATCCGTCGCGGGCGCAGGAAATTTGAGAGGAGCTGTCCTTAGTACGAGAGGACCGGGATGGACACACCGCTGGTGTACCAGTTGTTCCGCCAGGGGCATCGCTGGGTAGCTATGTGTGGCCGGGATAAGTGCTGAAAGCATCTAAGCACGAAGCCCCCCTCAAGATGAGATTTCCCATTGCGCAAGCAAGTAAGATCCCTCAAAGACGATGAGGTAGATAGGTTCGAGGTGGAAGCGTGGCGACACGTGCAGCTGACGAATACTAATCGATCGAGGACTTAACCAATTA
>NZ_PJBO01000056.1:0-2796 GCF_002836425.1 Planomicrobium sp. MB-3u-38
AATTGAAAAATAGTAATTCAACTAGAGGAGTTTTACTAACGGTATTACAAAAAATCGATTTACATACATTTGTAACACTAAGAAGTTCATTCGAAGAAACAGAGGCAAATAAGTAAGAGAACATTTTTATAATATAGTACAAACTTTTTATGTTCGATAAACTGAATAGAGAAAAAAGACGTTCGTAAACTGTATGTTCACTTATACGAACGTATGTCTTATTGATTATGTTTATAATTCTTCATTAGCACAATATTTAAAAAGATAAATAATTTATTAAAATTTGAGGTTAGCTTTTTCGTGCGCCTAGAGTAGTGCTTACATGAATACGAGTGTGTCCACTGCCAACTTTTGTCCAAACGATTCTATGCATCCAATCTCGTGATTGGACGTAAGTTACATATGGAGTGACTTTATATTTTTTAGAAACATGTAATTTGAAGTAATCTGTAGTATTTGGGGCTTTAACAAAATAACCAGTCACAGAAGTAGATCTGTTACCTAGGGGAATAGCAACACTTAGGCTTGCGTAAGGCGTTGGAAAGCTGACATTCAAAGTTGTTGATGGTCCACCACTATTGGCCCAAGAAAATCCTCCCCCAGTTGTAAATCTTATGCCTCCATAAGGTTGATTCCCTGCAAATCCGTACACACTTTTAGTGACTGGAGTTCCATATTCAGTCTTGTAACTTGAAACATCATTTAAAGTTGTTATACCTCCAGGTACTCCTCCATCAGTTAATGGCTGATTCCTTATTAAATCTTGAATAATTTGTTTTTCTTGCAATTTCGATTCTATTTCAATATCTTCTTCAGATTTTTCAAAAACAACTATCTCGTTTTCTAACTCCTCAGTAGAGTCTGCCAAAACTGGACTTGAAATATAAAGCAGGCTGAAAATAATTAATAGAAAACCTAATAAATATTTACTAATTTTCATAACATTCCTCCTTAATGGTTTTAATTCCAAATGTAGAATAGCACTATAGAAATGGAAAGTATATAAATATTTTGATAATTCTTATAAATTTAATTTTTTTCTTCACAGACTTTAAAATTAATTTGTAGATTAATTGTAATTACTGTATTATTTAGCAAACAAGATCAAAGGGTGGTATAAGTGAAAAAAAAGTTAATAATTGTAACGAGCATTTTTTTCCTTCTTTTATCAGCTTGCCAAAAAGAAGATATCCTTATTGAGAGTGCTTCTATTGAATTCGGATCATTGGAAAATCCTGCTGATAGACAATTACATTTTCGTACAACTATTCTTGATGCTGGAATGGAACAAGAAGGTATTAATTATGAAGTTAGGTTCATTATCGAGGATGCCTACATTGTTGACATAGTAGGTTCAGAAGTTTTAAGAGTATCAGAAACGTTTGATGCAGAACATAACAATAGTAAACGAGCTGTCGAAACAGGAGTCTCTATTGGACTTATGAAAGATTATAATATCGATGAAATTAAAAAAATAATAGAAAAAGAAAAAGTGGTTTTTGCAGAAGTTTACAGCGGAGAGCAAGTAATTGATAGGAAGAGAATCAATACTTTTATAGAAAATATTCAACCTCTAGTTGATATTAATCCAAGTATAAATATTGAAAAAATAGAATTAAAAACTGATGAGAGTATTGATATATTTAAAAAGGCTGTTTTTAATGCAGAAAAAGATAATAGTGTTATTGAGATTACTCACCCCAAGCATTCTTTCGCTCTTGAAAAAGAAACTTATTATATATGGATTTTTAATGAAAATGGAAGAATAATGAATACTAGAGACGTTTATTCTTCGTACTTACTAAATGATGAATCTTTTAAAGAAATTAAAAGTTATTTAAGTAGTACCGATATCAATGAATAAATTTTAAAATAATAGTTTCCTAATTTTTCTACTTTAGTTAATTACGAAAAGAAAAAATTGTTCGGAAAAGAGCAACCTGAACTTGAACTGTAAACTTAACCCCCGAATGGATAACTTTTAAAAGTGCTTACCATTATGGGGGTAAGTTCAATCATATAAAAAGGTTTTCTCTTTTATCCCTACTCCTTGCATATCTTACACTACTGTTAATCTAAAGCCTTCCATTTTATAAAAACTTCCTTGAATGCCTATTAAGAAAAAAGGCGGTATACCAAACTGAATACCATTTTTAAATACCTAAGTCGATTCGTTCACGCTGTCGTTTCCGAATAAATTCTCTTTTATCTTCATCCCTTTAGGAAAGAATTTGAAAACAAGTCTGCAATAAATGCCCCCTACTATTTTCATGTTGTATTGAATCGAGTATCGGCATATTCAATGTCTAAATATCTGCTTCAATCTTCTTTGTGAGATCATTCTATTCCTCGATAATCTCTTCTTTTTTCCAGCCAATTTAAGTTGAAGGATATACAATATATTTCCTTTTCAAATAACCAATTTCAGTAATTAATAGATTACTCGGTCAAAATTTTATCCAGTCTGCTTGTTCAAAAAACGTCTCAGTCAGTGGTTCTTATTTATCGCAAACCATCCAATTTACGTCCTTCATTTTTATTTTTAATACTAACTTTTATAAATGATTATTTTCTCTAAATTCTTTTTGATAAGCGTTCGGGAAAGTATATTTATTTTGGGGAACGTTCGTAAAGTGTTTTGGCACATTTGCGAACGTTCTTTTTGTATATTTACAATAGATTTTAGAGTGTTTGTAATAGTGTACTTTTACGAACGGTTTATATGGCACATTGGGCATTGTATATTTAAAGACTCTCTTAATGAATTTATGAAAATAGTTCAAAACAGATTCTATT
>NZ_PJBO01000057.1:0-2760 GCF_002836425.1 Planomicrobium sp. MB-3u-38
ATATTTTGTCAATCGGAAATCAAATAAGGGAATATTTCCTTGTTACAGCTGGGTTAGCATGCTTGAAGAAAATCATTTTTTCTTTTGATGAGTTGTTGAATTGCATTAAAAAAAGCCCTGCAAGAATCTGCAGGGCCTGATTTCATTATTCATATTTTTTAAATACCAGTGAAGCGTTATGTCCGCCAAAACCTAAAGAGTTGCTCATTGCATATGTGAAATCCGCTTTTCTGGCTTCATTCGGAACGTAATCCAGATCGCATTCCTCATCCGGCGTCGCATAATTGATCGTCGGCGGCATTATGCCTTCTTTCAATGCCAAAGCAGTGAATATGGCTTCAATACCACCAGCTGCACCCAGCAAATGGCCCGTCATCGATTTTGTCGAACTCATGCCAAGCTTATAGGCATGCTCGCCAAAGACTGTTTTTACCGCCATTGTCTCAAACAAGTCGTTATAAGGTGTACTTGTTCCGTGCGCGTTAATATAGCCGATTGCCGTTTTCTCAACACCGCCGTCAGCAATTGCCTGATCCATCGCCCTGGCTGCGCCTTCACCGCCAGGAGCAGGTGCAGTTATATGGTGTGCATCGCCCGTCGAGCCGTACCCTATGATTTCAGCATAGATCTTCGCACCGCGTGCTTTCGCCTGTTCGTATTCTTCAAGAATCACGATACCTGCTCCTTCACCCACTACAAAGCCATCACGGTTTTTATCAAACGGCCGTGAAGCGGTATTGATATCCGTATTTGTCGTCAATGCTGTATTGGCTGTGAAACCGGCAACTGATAATTGCGTGATCGGTGCTTCTGCTCCGCCCGAAATCATCGCGTCCGCATCACCGCGCTGAATTACACGGAATGCGTCTCCGATAGAGTTGGTTCCGGAAGCACAGGCTGTCACTGAACAGGAGTTGATGCCTTTTGCTCCGAAATAGATTGATACTTGCCCGGAAGCCATGTCCGGAATAATCATCGGAATCAAAAACGGGCTGATCCGGCGTACGCCTCTTGTATTCAAAACATTCATCTGATTTTCTATGGTTTCCATGCCGCCGATGCCTGAACCAATCCAGACACCTGTGCGCAATGCCGTTTTTTCATCAAGTTCCAAACCTGAATCTTTCATCGCCATGATGGATGCCGCAAGTGCATAATGTGTAAACCGGTCCATTTTTCTGGCTTCTTTTTTCTCGATGTAGTCTTCTATAGAAAAATCTTTTACTTCAGCCGCTATTTTAGCACTGTAGTCATCAGGATTAAGCCGTGTCAAAGGACCGACGCCTGATTTGCCTTCTTTGATAGCTTCCCATGTTGTTTCTATATTGTTTCCAAGTGGTGTAACCGCTCCAATTCCTGTAATAACTACACGACGATTCGTCATTTCTGATCTGTCCTTTCGCATTCCTGATTATTTGCCCCATCGCATTGCAATGGCACCCCAAGTTAATCCCCCGCCAAATCCGACCATCACTATCACATCGTCATCTTTGATTCTTCCTTCTTCGACATCTTCAACCAATGAAATCGGAATCGAAGCGGCCGAGGTATTGCCATATTTATGGATCGTTTTGGACATTTTTTCGATAGGCAGATCCAATCGCTGTCTGGATGCTTCCATAATGCGAATATTAGCCTGATGAGGTATTAAAAAGTCGACATCTTCTTTTGCGAGTCCCGCTTTTTCAATTACGTTTTCAGCTGATTCACCCATTTGGCGTACAGCAAATTTGAAAACTTCCCGGCCATTCATGACGAGATAATCGTCCTGATATAGATGTTTGCCGCCGCTTCCATCTGCGCCAAGCTCAAATGACAGGATCCCTCTTCCTTCTGAAACTTTGCCCATCACAGCTGCACCCGCTCCATCTCCGAAAAGGACCGCAGTATTCCGGTCTTCCCAATTCGTGATTTTTGAGAGTTTTTCAACTCCAACCACCAGTACATATTTATAAACATCCGAATCGATGAATTGTTTAGCTGTAACCATTCCGTACATGAATCCAGCACAAGCCGCTGAAATATCCATCGCCGCTGCATTGACTGCACCGATTTCCTGTTGAATGACACAGGACATTGAAGGAAACGGCTGGTCTCCTGTAACTGTAGCAACTAAAATCAATCCGATTTCCTTCGGATCGATTCCAGATTCATCTATAGCCTTTTGCGCTGCTTCCCGAGCCATATGTGATGTATCCTGTTCGTCTCCGGCAATACGGCGTTCTTCTATTCCCGTCATGGTCCGGATCCATTCGTCAGACGTATCCATCCGCTGTTCCAGTTCAATATTCGTCAATATGGTTTCCGGTAAGCAACGGCCAATTCCCAATATGCCAGCATTCATATATTTTCCCTCATTTCAACTTGCTTTATATGTTTAGTACCTGGTATTAATAATACGTCATTGAAACGATTTATTCAAGTTGCTGACATATTTCCGACAAAAACTTTCAAGAATGATGAAACTTTCTTTCTGCCAAGCGGAAGCTATGCTATTATTAAGCTAGACATTTTATGCAGAGGTGAAACAGATGCAATTTATCGGAACATTATTCTGGTCAGCTTTATTGATCACAACACTAAACTACGTTGTCAGTGCTGTACAGAACGTAGACTTTAACTTCATGTCGGGAATCTACATGTCACTTGTTGTTTCCGTTCTAATTTTCATCATCGGTTCAATCATTCCTGAATCACCGGCTCCAGAGAAACACTAAGTTAAGAAAAGCGACAACAAAAAAAGAAGCGCAGGCCACATGG
>NZ_PJBO01000059.1:0-156412 GCF_002836425.1 Planomicrobium sp. MB-3u-38
TTAAAATATTTAAAACCTTTAAGTGTTTTAATTTCTCAATTCTGGCTATTTATTTATCTCATTCTAAATACCAAAAAAGGAGAAAATTTAATAGTATATCACTCACTTTGGTTAATGTATCCTTTATATGTAGCAAAAAAAATAAAAAAGTTTAAATTGATATTAGAAGTTGAGGAAATATATCAAGATGCTAGAAAAGTTTCAAAAATTAATTCACTTTTGGAACATAAAACGATTAACTTAGCAGATAAGTATATTTTCCCGACATCGCTATTAAACGATAAAATTAATTCGCAATCAAAAGGTCATACAATTCTATACGGCACATATAAAATAGAAGAAAGAAGAGTATCGAATTTTTCTGATGGTAAAATCCATATTGTATATGCTGGAACCTTTGATCCGAATAAAGGTGGAGTGCAGACAGCTATTGAAATAGCACCTCATCTATCGAATAATTATCACTTGCATATTATGGGCTTTGGAAGCTCAAGTCAATTAAAAGAAACAATAAAACAAATTACTAAAACATCCGAACTTTCTGAGTGTGAAATAACCTATGAAGGAGAATTAAAAGGTAAAGAATACGTTTCCTTTTTGCAGAAATGTCATATTGGTTTGAGTACTCAAAGACCGGATGCTGATTTTAACAAAACATCATTTCCTTCTAAAGTTTTTTCCTATTTAGTAAATGGTTTAAGAGTTGTATCTATAAAATTAGAGGTTTTATCGCTGTCACCAGTCGATTCTATTATCTATTATAGTCAGAGTTCTAGTTCAGAGAGTTTGGCTAAAGCAATTATGTCAATTGATGTAACAGAACGTTATAATAGTTCGAAGTTAATTAATATGTTAGATAATAAATTCGAGAAAGAACTGGAAGATTTAATAGGAATAATTAATGGCTAAATTTATTATAAATCGAGATAACAAAAGCCTTCTTGTCAATATCTTTGGCTCTTTGACTATCAAAGGTGGTGCTTTGATAGTTTCATTGGCAACATTGCCTGCATATATTAGTTATTTTGACAATCAGCAAATTTTAGGAATTTGGTTCACATTACTTTCTGTTTTAACTTGGATTTTAACCTTTGATTTTGGTGTAGGAAACGGACTTAGAAACAATTTAGTTAAAGCTTTTGTGTATAACGATCATGTTTTAGCAAAAAAGTATATTTCTTCAGCATACTTTTTTATGGGTTTATTGAGTCTAGTTACAATAAGCATTTTTTTACTTGTTTCAAAATATATAGATTGGAAGTCTGTTTTCAATATTACAGAACTGAGTATATCATCAAAAACTTTTAATTTAGCTATAGTAATAGTGTTTGTTAGTATAATTCTGCAATTGTTTTTAAAATTAATAAATTCTATTTTATACGCTATGCAAAAATCCGCATTGACTAATTTACTCACATTATTAACAAGTATATTAGTCCTTATATATGTCGCAAATTTCGGATCATTAGACACTTCTACAAACTTAATAAATCTTGCTTTAGTCTATTTAATTGCAGTAAACGCTCCGTTGTTAATAGCTACAATTATCGCTTTTAAGACAACGTTATCAAAATCAAAACCGAATTTTAAGTATTTGGATAAAAAGATTGCAAAGAATATTTTTGTACTAGGTGGTGTCTTTTTTTGGATTCAAATCATGTTTATGTTTATTACAACAACTAATGAATTTTTAATTACATGGTTTTTTGATCCTGCAATGGTTGTAGAATACCAAGTTTATAACAAATTATTTACACTGATAGGTACCCTTTTTAGTATAGGGTTAATACCTATTTGGTCTGCAGTAACAAAAGCTATAGCAGAAAAGAATTATCTTTGGATAAAAAAAATATTTTCAGTTTTGAAATTATTGACACTTGCAGCCATCCTTGTTGAATTTACTTTAGTTATTTTATTACAAGACGCTATTAACTATTGGTTAGGTAAAGATTCATTAGAAGTGAATTACAAATATGCTATAATCTTTGCGATTTCTGGAAGTTTATTCATTTGGAATGGCGTTATATCAAGTATTGTTAATGGGCTTGGGAAGTTGAAAGTACAAGCTATATTTTTAACTTTTGGAGCAATCCTAAAGATACCTCTTTCTATTGTATTGATGAATTACTTCGACTCTTGGATTGGGGTTATTGTAGCAAATGTAATTGCTATGAGCATCTATTGTATTATTCAGCCTATCACATTGGAAATTTATTTAAATAAGAAAGTTAAAGGAGATAAAAATTATGTTTAAAAATAAAGTATTATTAATTACTGGGGGAACCGGGTCTTTCGGAAATGCGGTGTTAAATAGATTTTTAGATACAAATATAAAGGAAATACGTATTTTTTCAAGAGATGAAAAGAAGCAAGAAGACATTCGTAAAAGACTTAATAACCCGAAAGTGAAGTATTATATTGGAGATGTTAGAGATATAAATAGTATAAATACAGCTATGAAAAATGTTGATTATGTATTTCACGCAGCTGCATTAAAACAAGTTCCTTCATGTGAATTTTTTCCTATGGAAGCAGTCAAAACAAATGTAGTTGGCACAGAAAATGTACTAAATGCAGCTATTCAAAACAATGTCAAAAAAGTCATTTGTCTTTCAACTGATAAAGCTGTATATCCCATTAATGCTATGGGGATTTCGAAAGCAATGATGGAAAAAGTAACTGTAGCTAAGTCTAGGACTGTCGATGTTGAAGATACTAACATTTGTGGAACTCGATACGGTAATGTTATGGCTTCGCGCGGCTCAGTAATACCGCTTTTCATTGACCAAATAAAAGCTGGTAAACCTTTAACTATTACGGATCCGGAAATGACTAGATATCTAATGTCTTTGGAAGATGCAGTTGAATTAGTCCTATTCGCTTTCTTAAACTCAAATCAAGGAGATATATTTGTTCAAAAAGCTCCTGCTTCTACGATTGGGGAACTTGCGCAGGCACTTAAAGATTTGTTTAAAGTTGATAATCCAATCGAAGTAATTGGAACTCGCCATGGTGAAAAATTATATGAAACTCTTCTTACTAGGGAAGAAATGGCTGTTGCTACTGATATGGGGGGGTACTATCGTATCCCAGCTGATAATCGTGATTTAAACTACAATAAATATTTCACTGAAGGTGAAGAGGAAATTTCCGAAGGTTGGGAGTACAATTCTCACAACACACATCGGCTATCAAATCAGGAGATTAAAGAGTTATTGCTAACTCTTGATGTAGTTAAAGAAGAACTTGCTAAAATGGGTGTCAAACAATGACAAAAATTTTAGTGACAGGTGCTAATGGATTTGTCGGTAAAAACTTAGTGGCAGAATTAAGAAATCAAGGTTACAAGGATTTATACCTATTTAATAGAGAGAGTTCATTTGAAGATCTAGAAAATTATACAAAAGACTGTGATTTTGTTTTTCACTTAGCCGGTGTGAACCGTCCGGAAAATGAAAGTGAATTCAAAAAAGGAAACCATGGCTTAACTTCTAGATTGCTTCAACTACTAAAAAAAAATAAAAATAAAACCAAAGTATTGATGACTTCTTCAATTCAAGCAGAGAAAAATAATCCATATGGACAAAGCAAAAAAGCTGGAGAAAATGAATTATTTGCTTATACACAAGAAACAGGTGCAAAAACATTTATATACAGGTTACCAAACTTATTCGGTAAATGGAGTAAGCCAAATTATAATACAGTAGTTGCGACTTACTGTTATAACATAGCAAGAGATTTAGATATTCACATAAGTAATTCAGCAGTGCTTCTAGAATTGGCTTACATTGATGATGTCCTGGAAGAATTTATGAGAGCACTGAAAGGCAATCCATCTGTCAATGGAGATTTCTGCATTATACCAGTTACTCATAACATTACACTGGGAGAATTAGCGAATCAGATTAGAAACTTTAAGTACAGCAGAACCTCCTTAGCAGTTCCCGTGATGAACGATGAACTGACGAAGAAGTTATACAGCACTTACCTTAGTTTCTTACCGGAAGATAATTTTTCTTATGATTTAAAAATGAATATTGATAACCGGGGTTCCTTTACTGAATTCCTCCGTACACCAGATCGTGGCCAGGTTTCAGTAAACATTTCTAAACCTGGTATTACGAAAGGAAATCATTGGCATCATACAAAAAACGAAAAGTTCTTAGTAGTAAGCGGGAATGGTTTAATTAGATTCAGAAATATTGATTCAACAGAGATTATAGAATACTATGTGAACGGTGATAAACTGAAGGTTGTAGATATTCCAACAGGCTATACACATTCAATCGTGAACATTGGAGAAACAGACTTAGTCACAGTTATGTGGGTGAATGAAAGCTTCGAGCCAGATAAGCCGGACACTCATTATTTGGAGGTTTAAAATGAAAAAATTAAAAGTAATGACTGTTGTAGGAACAAGACCTGAAATCATTAGACTTTCAGCAGTTATCAATAAATTAGAAGAATCTAATGCAATTGAACACATTCTTGTACATACTGGTCAAAACTATGATTATGAACTAAATGAAGTTTTCTTCAAAGATTTTGACTTGAGAAAACCGGATTATTTCTTAAACGCTGCAAACGGCACAGCTGTTGAAACAATCGGAAATATACTTTTGAAAATCGATCCGATTTTAGAAGAAGTGAAACCAGAAGCATTACTGGTACTTGGAGATACAAATAGCTGCCTATCTGCTATTGCTGCCAAGAGAAGACAAATTCCTATCTTCCACATGGAAGCCGGCAACAGGTGTTTCGATCAGCGTGTACCAGAAGAAACAAATCGTAAAATTGTCGATCATACTGCTGATATCAATTTAACCTATAGTGATATTGCCAGGGAATATCTTTTAAGAGAAGGATTGCCGGCAGATCGAATTATAAAAACTGGTAGTCCGATGTTCGAAGTTCTTAATTCAAGAAAAGAAGATATTAAGAACTCAAATATAATTGAGGAATTGAATCTTCAAGAAGACAATTATTTTGTAGTATCTGCTCACCGAGAAGAGAACATCGGTTCTGAAAAGAACTTTATGGATTTATGTAATAGTTTAAATGTGATTGCAGATCTGTATAGTCTGCCAATAATCATTAGTACTCATCCTAGGACTCAGAAAATGATTGATGCAAAAGAAATTAAATTTAACTCACTAATAAAGATGATGAAACCATTGGGTTTTAATGATTATGTGAAGTTGCAAATTAAAGCTAAAGCAGTTCTTAGCGACAGTGGGACTATTAGTGAAGAATCATCCATTTTAGGTTTTAAAGCACTGAATATAAGAGAAGCTCATGAGCGTCCTGAGTCCATGGAAGAAGCTTCGGTTATGATGGTGGGTTTGGAGAAAGAAAGAATATTACAGGGGTTAGAAGTTCTAGATTCACAAAGTGAAAACATCTTACTAAAAGTTCAAGATTACAGCATGCCAAATGTATCTGATAAAGTACTGAGAATAATTATTTCTTATACTGATTATGCAAATAAAATTGTATGGAAAAAATACTAAATAAGTTGGTGTTTGTATGTATAAAATAGCAGTAGCCGGAACAGGTTATGTCGGTTTAGTCGCTGGTGTCTGTTTTGCTGAAATGGGTCATAAAGTGACTTGTGTAGATATAGATGAAAAAAAGGTTAAGATTATGCAATCTGGCGTATCGCCAATTTATGAAGAAAACTTAGAAGAATTGATGCAGAAAAATTATGCTTCTGGAAAAATAGAATATACTACCGACTATAAAGTAGCGTACAAAGATGCCGACGCAGTGTTTATAGGTGTTGGAACTCCGGAGAACGAAGATGGTTCAGCGAACTTATCATATATAGCAACGGTAGCAAGACAGATTGCTGAGAACGTTGAAAAAGACTGCTTAATCGTTGTTAAATCTACTGTCCCAGTTGGTACTAATGATAAAGTGGAACAATTCATTAATGATTTTTTGGTAAATGATGTGCGGGTAGAGGTAGCGTCAAATCCCGAATTTTTAGCACAAGGCTCAGCAGTGCATGATACGTTATTTGCAAAACGAATTATAATCGGAACAGAAAGTGAATGGGCAGAAAATTTATTGAAGAAAATCTATGAACCATTTAATTTGCCGATTGTAGCAGTGAACAGAAGGTCCTCAGAGATGATAAAATATGCTTCTAACGACTTTTTGGCTTTAAAAATTTCTTATATGAATGATATCGCTAATCTTTGTGAATTAGTTGGAGCGGATGTGCAAGATGTTGCTCAAGGAATGAGTTTCGATGACCGAATCGGTAGTAAATTCCTAAATGCTGGAATTGGTTACGGTGGTTCATGTTTCCCTAAAGATACAAAAGCATTGGATTATTTGGCTACACAAAATGGCTATGAACTGAAAACAATTAAAGCAGCTATTGATGTGAATAGAGATCAGAAAACTTTGCTTTATAAAAAGGCAAGCAATCGCTTAATTACATTCAACGGATTAAAAGTAGCCGTTTTAGGCTTGACCTTTAAGCCAGGAACAGACGATTTGCGGGAAGCACCGTCTCTTGAGAATATTCCTCTTCTTCTTGCACAAGGAGCAGATATCTATGCGTTTGATCCTGTTGGTTCGGATAACTTTGCTAAAGTTTATCCAGAAGGGGCAAACGGAAATGGTACCATTACTTACGTACAAAGTGCAGAAGCTGCTCTGGAAGATGCTAATGTATGTTTCATTTTTACTGAATGGGGAGAGGTTAAGCAAGTTCAGCCTGAAGCATTCAAAATGCTTATGAGAACTCCTTTAGTATATGATGGCAGAAATCTCCACGCTGTTGAAAGCATGGCTGAAGCGGGAGTGGAATACTACTCTATCGGACGCGCACCAGCAAATAAAAATGGTTTGAAGGAGCTGAAGAAAGTTGAGTTACAATCTTCTAGACTCTGATAAAACTTACCTGGTGACTGGAGCTGCTGGGTTTATAGGATATTATTTATCTATGCAGCTACTAGATAATGGTTGTAATGTAATTGGTATTGATAATTTAAATGATTATTATGATGTTAAATTAAAGGATGAAAGATTGAAGAGTTTGTTAGAGCAGGAAAATTTTCTTTTTATAAAGGGAGATATTTCAGACCAATCTGTCATTAATCAAATTTTCGAGGAACGTAAGCCCAATCTAGTTATAAATCTGGCTGCACAGGCAGGAGTACGGTATTCGATTGAGAATCCCGACGTCTATATACAAAGCAACATTATAGGATTTTACAATATTCTTGAAGCATGTAGACATTATCCGGTTGATCATTTAGTCTATGCATCTTCCAGTTCTGTATATGGATCAAATAAGAAAGTGCCTTTTGAAGAAACTGATTTTGTGGATACACCGGTTTCACTCTATGCTTCTACAAAAAAATCCAATGAATTGATGGCTCATACATATAGTCATTTGTATAACATCCCTTCAACAGGTCTACGCTTCTTTACAGTTTATGGACCGATGGGAAGACCAGATATGGCTTATTTTGGATTTACTGATAAGTACTTTGCTGGAGAAGAAATTAAAATCTTTAATGACGGAGATTTCGAAAACGATTTATATCGAGACTTCACATATGTAGATGATATTGTCGAAGGCATTCAGCGTTTATTGTCGAATCCTCCAGTCAAAACTGAAAATGCTCCTCATAGAGTTTTTAATATCGGAAACAGCAGCCCAGAAAAGTTAATGACATTTATAGGAACACTTGAAAAGTGCTTAGAAAATAGTTTAGGTAGAGAAGTAGAGTTCAAAAAGAAATATGAACCTATCAAACCAGGTGATGTTCCAGCAACTTTTGCTTCCACAAAGTTACTTGAAGAAGCGGTTGGATTTAAGCCAAAGACATCAATTGAAGAAGGCTTACAGCAATTCACCGACTGGTATTGTAAATACTATAATAAAAAGTGATTAGTTAGAGATTGTGAAAAGAAGGTGTTTAAGTGCAGGTCAAAAAAGCGATTATTCCAGCAGCAGGCTTGGGAACTCGATTCCTTCCGGCCACAAAAGCAATGCCTAAAGAAATGTTGCCGATCGTTGATAAGCCGACTATCCAATACATAGTAGAAGAGGCAATTGCTTCTGGCATTGAAGATATCATTATTGTAACGGGTAAAGGGAAGCGGGCAATCGAGGACCATTTCGATCATGCTTTCGAACTTGAAGAAACCCTTTTGAAAAAAGGAAAGACAGACATGTTGGATTCTGTTTTACAAACGTCTAACGTTGAAATTCACTATATCCGCCAGAAACAACCACTGGGATTAGGTCATGCAATTTGGTCTGCCCGTAAATTTATCGGAAACGAGCCCTTTGCAGTTTTGTTGGGGGATGACATCGTCGAAAACGATGAGCCAGGCTTGTTGCAATTGATAAAGCAGCACGAGCAGGTTGGTAAGAGTGTAATTGGTGTCAAGCAAGTATCTGATGAAGATACACAGCGTTACGGCATTATTGATCCGGTATTGGTGGACGGCAAACTGATTGAAGTTAATAAGTTTGTTGAAAAACCTGCAGCTGGAACTGCTCCATCGAATTATGCAATCATGGGCCGTTATGTGCTAACTCCGGAAATCTTTAATTTCCTGGGTGAACATCAGTTAGGCGCGGGTGGAGAGATACAATTGACGGATGCTATTCAGAAGTTGAATGAGACTCAGTCGGTTTTTGCCTATGAATTTGACGGTCGCCGTTTTGATGTTGGTGAGAAGTTTGGGTTTATCGAGACAACTATTGAGTTCGCTTTACAGCGTCCAGAGTTGCGGGAGCAGTTGTTGGAGTTGTTTGAGAAGAAGTTGGAAGAATTAAATGTTAAAGATAGTAAGTAGTTAGTTTTTATAACTTAAAAGCGAAAAAGGGCGTTTAATAAGTTTATTCCAGATATTGGAGTCTTATTAGACGCTTATTTTTATATGATTTTTTAGCTTATATTTAATGTTAGACCATTTCTTGTTAAAAATTACTATTAACCAATAGATATATTTGTTTAAATTTTAATCACAATAATATTAAAATAAATGACCCTTAGAATTTTCATAATAAATTCGCGCCCCTGTGTCAGACACAACTCAGTTTATTCATGACAATTGCATACAAAAGAAGCTGTATCCAGGAACACCAATGGTTTTCGATGCAGTTTTTCTATGTTTATCCGAAAAGGTAAATAGTCATAAAAGTGTGCGACACAGGGACAATCTGGGAACTGCTGGAAATGGCTTTGGGTGCAGACCCGAAAATAGCTCGCGAGCCACCCTTCTCGTGAAAAGACCCACATCGGATGAAAGCGCGATTCCCTCCAATCCCGAGCAGCCATTCCATCATTTAAGAACATCGGGTCTGTCAAACAACTTTTACACCTTGGATTGCACAGCGCTCCGCCTTGTTTTATTGTATAGAGAGAACGAGAACAGCAAAGAGGTGAAGCGGCATGGAAAAATGCCAAACGTGTAAAAAGGATGAATCCACTATTCGTTACGGGGAAGAACGGTTCTGTTTAACATGCTACAATACCCTGATGACAGAGGAACTCGGTGTAGAGGCCACCAGCTATCCGAAATCGCTGTCTATAAGGGATGGACTAGGAGAAGTGCATCGTTATCGCTTACGTAAGCGCCTGGATCCGATTGGTGTCATCATGGAGGCTGAAGAGCAGGTGGAAGAAGGTGGCTATTTCTTTCAGCTGTCTGGTGACTTAAATTGTGATCAGGAGAAACTGTTGATGCAATTGTTGGCCAAAGCTGAAAAGGGGATGGCTGAAACATACGTTGAGGAGAAATTATTTGAAGATGAAACCACTTACCACGGTCTCCGTAACGAGCGTTTAGCGGGCCGAATCGAATGGAATCCGGCAGCTGAAGAAATTCCGTTGCTGGTGGTGGACGGAAAACCCTATACGTGGGAACAAATTGGGAAGCTGCTGATGCACTATGAAGGATTTCAGTTGAAGATGGAGATATTGGATCCTGGAGAAGAAATCGAATGGAACAAAGATAAATAGAAAAAGAGCAAGGACAGTAATTTCACTGTCCTTGCTCTTTGATCGTTTCGAAAAATACATCGGCTACCTCTATTTCTTTTTTGCCTTCTAATTGGGAATAGATATAATCCTGATCCAATTCATTTGCTTCATAGAGTTTCGTCATCCATTTGAGCTGCTCTTTCTCTTTCCAGTGCACTAGTGCCCGTAACCTGTCACAGAATATATCTTCCGGACTGATCATATGAACAATGCAACCGTCATCAGTCAGCACATCTCTTACTTTTTCGTAACTGCCAGCCAGATGGTTGTCAGGTACTTCGACGGAAACTTGCAATTCCTTTAAATAGCTGTCTTTTCCCTGTCTTTCGAAACCTAACTCCACAAGAGATTCCATAATTTTTTCATGGGAAGTTGCAACAAAATCAATATCAGCTGTTGCATATTGGCCGGTGGTATAGTATTCAACACTCAGACCTCCGACTACTATCAATAAAATATTCGGATGCTTGTTTTCAATATACTCTGTTACAAGTCCAGCAACACGGATATTCTTTTCTGCTAAAGGAAGGTCTTTCAAGCGAGCTAATTTTTCTTTATATTGTTCTATTTTGTTCTCCATACTCTTTTTCAAACATCAGAAGGATTTTAGTCTCATCTTCAGATCGGGGACGCTGTCTGCCCGGCTTTAAATCAGAAACAATTTCTCCTGTCCTCTCTTCTAAAGTTCTCAGGAAATCATCCGGCAACATCGACTTTGAATTTCGACGCTCCTTCATGGCAATGCTTGCAATTTCCAGTTTACGCTTAGAATCCATCGTCGATCACCTCTTTCTTATATAATAGCATATTTTTATTGTAATCAATAAGAAATCAATTCTGGACAGGAGCCAAATTTAAATCGCGCCCCTGTGTCAGACACAAATCAGTTTATTCACGACAACTGCATATAAAAAATGGTGCATCCATAAAACCACTAGGGTTAGAGGATGCGGCTTTTAAATTTTTATCGAAGCGGATAAATAGTCATAATTGCACCGGACACAGGGACAATCTGGGAACTGTTGGAAGCCGCCCGCCTACATCACCGGCGGCTCCATATCCTCCACATGCTTGTCTTCCTCCGCATTCTGGGCATATGTCAGGCAATACATACAATACGCCGTGTTGTTCTTCTCAAACGGTTCCGGCAATAACTCCCTTAACATCTCCCGGTCCAAGAAAGCCGGAGCGGCAATCGACTCATCCCAATACAACGGAAATGAACTGTACGGATACTGCTCCAGCCGCTCGACCATCGGCTTTTTCGTCTGGATCGGGTTACGGTGGATATAGCTGCTGACGGTTAGGAGCCCCAGACGGGAATCCACTTCCTTTGCAAAATAGCGCTTCTGGTAAATACGGCCGATGTGGTTATGGCGCTTCGCATACGACAGACTATAACGCCGGTTGATCTGACTCATGACTTTGTGGAGCGGATCTCGCAGCGGTTTGATCAGGATATGATAGTGGTTCGTCATAAAACACCACGCCAGGATTGTGAATGGATAGCTGGCATGGACTTCCACAAATACCCGCTTCAGTTCATGCATATCCTCTTTTGTCCCAAAAACCGACTGTCGGTTATTGCCGCGCAGAATGACGTGGTAATAGGAATTCGGATTGAATTCACGCTTCCTCGTCATCTTCGGTTACCGCATCAACGAATTCTGCGCAACTGAAGCGGAAATTTTCCACTTCAGCGCTTCATCCACCGCCCCATCCGACACGGCATCTTCATTCCGCACATCCGCAATCGTCCTTGCCAGCCGCAGGATTTTCAGCGTCGATCGGCTGCTCAGGTTCTCTTCGAAACTGGCCGCTTCGATCCGCGCCAGCTGTGCGGAACTGAAGGACACCTTCTCCTCGAACAGCTTAACCGGCACAATGGCATTCGTGTAGTTTGCGCCGTAGCGGAGCCGCTGCCGGTCACGTGCTACCGCCACCATCTCCCGCATTTCTTCGGACGTCGCCGATGTCACTTGTTCGAACACGCTCTGGCTTTTCAATGCCAGCACAAAGTCGATGCGATCAATGATCGGTCCGGTGATTTTCTGCATATACTTCAAGCGTACCTTGTCGCTGCAGACGCAGTATTTCTCCCGGGCGCCGTAATAGCCGCACGGACAGGGATTGGTCGCTGCGATCAGGTTGATGCTCGCCGGAAAACGGTCAGAGCCTTCAACCCGATTCACCACCGCGAATCCCGATTCGAGCGGCTGCCTTAAAGTATCAATGACACGTCGCGGAAAGTGACCTAGTTCATCAAGGAATAAAACACCCCTGTGGGCAAGCGACATCTCTCCGGGTTTCGGGTAACGCCCGCCGCCGACAATCGCACCTTCCGACGAAGAATGATGCGGCGAGCGGAACGGCGGACGCTCGGACAGGCTGCGTGCTTGTTTTGCCAACTGGTAGATGCTGTAGACTTCCAGCACCTCATCATGTGTCAAATCCGGCAGAATCGTGTGGAACGCGTTTGCGAGCAGACTTTTGCCGCAGCCGGGCGGACCGCTCATCAGCACATGATGGCCGCCAGCCGCCGTAAGCAGCAATGCCCGTTTGGCATCCGTGTGGCCGCGGATTGCCGAAAAACAGATATGCGGTGCTTTTTCCGTTTCTTCGTAAACCGTTTCCGTTTGGAGAAGGGTGATTTCATTGTCAAAAAGTGAAGGCTGGCCCTTGAGGTGGGCGAGCAATGAGGGCATGTCCGGCATACGGATCAACTCGATATCCGCTGCTAAGGCAAAAAGGGAGATTTCAATGGGTGGAATGTAAATGCGTTTAAAACCGAGCAGAATCGCCTGATGGATCGTCGGAATCATGCTGTGGAACGTCGTCAGCTGCGCGTCCAAAGTCAGCGCGACGATGAAACAAGTTTTTTCCGGTATCTTGATCGGCTGTTTTGCCATCGCCTGCAGCACCGCCAGGAGCATCGCTGCATCATATGAAGTGCCTTGTTTCCGAACATCCGTAGGCGACAGGTGGATGGTGATCTTTTTCATATCGATATCTTTGCCGAGCGCATGGAGACAATTCAATATCCGCTCCCGCGACTCTTTGATCGACACATCCGGCAAGCCGATGATGACACATGACTCCTTGTCGTCACGGACGGTCGCCTCGACTTGAATAATCTGCCCGGCAAGCCCGGACATGCCGACACTGTAAATGTAATTGCTTATGGGAATCCCTCTTTTCTAATGAGTATTGGCTTGCCCTATAAGTATAATAGAAGAAAAGTTTATTGTCTAAATAATCTGATAAAAATAAGTTGTTGGTAATCTTCATAATATCTTCTCTTAGAAAACACCAAATGTGCTATCCTAAAAACAATAAAAGCACGAGAGAAGGAAGTTAAATGAAGAAAATGAAAGAGAACCCCGATTTTATTCCATGTACAGCAGTGGAAGGAGACGAAATGCTCGGTGGCTTTCCATTCAATTGGCATATCACCCGCGCCACTGAATGGATAAAGGAGAACCTGGATCAGGTCGAACTGTCTGTTGTGCAGATTGGTCCGCCGGGTCCAGGTGCCGATTCACCGAGGCTCGATGAGGAATTCCTGCCAAAAGCGGATTTGACGAGACCGATCATCATGGTCCGCATGCGTCCGGAATTTTTCAGATTGATCGATGGCAACCACCGCGTGGCCAAAGCGAGACGCTTGGGTGTAAATGAACTGCCTGCCTATTACCTGACACAGGAACAGCACCGGCAATTCTTCACATCCAAAGACATGGACAAGAGGTATGTGGATTATTGGAATGGCAAGCTGAAAGATTTTAGTAAAGATAATGGGCGATGGGCCGTTGTAGGGGAAGTTGAAGTTTAAGAAAAATAGACGTTAATTGAAAATGGAACGATCAATAAAACCGCCTGCAGAAATCAAAAATTCTGCAGGCGGTTTAGTTCTGTATTAACTTTCTTTCTCAAGTGCTGTGTAATCGGGTAGTCTATGAGATGCTTTCCTGATTAGAAAAGCAATGATAATCCACATTAAAACAGAAATGATTTCAAACTTATATATTAGGTGACCTTCGAAAACCTGTAAAAATAAAATTGCAGTGAAGTAACCTAAAAGTATTCTAAAATCTGTATCAATTACTTTTGCTTTTCCAACAGCAAAAGCTATTGAAAAGAGCAATGCACCGACTAACACGAGACCGATGAAACCGGATTGAAAAAAGACCTGGACATATAGGTTATGCAAATAGCCGCCAAGCTCTTGAAATTCATTATTAACCCCTAACCCCGTCCAAAAAGCACTGTTTTGAAGAACGTTTTCTACAGCTTCGCTCCAAATACGGTCTCTCCCGGAAAAAAAGTTTTTACCTGTGACTTGGATGCTAAGATCATTCAATGATTGGCCAATGGAGGTATGTTTCAAATAGATATAGAGTCCTGTAATCATCGGACTTAACAGAATAAGAGAAGTCACTATATAGAATATATATTTATAGAGATATTTTATTGCGAAAAAAGTGAAGACAACAATGAAAAAAGCCATCATAGCGGTTCTGGATGTTGCGGTGAAAAGAGTAATAACCAACAAGATAGTGGTATAAATATTTAGCGATTTTAAGATGATATTTTTCTCTTTAAGGTTAATCAGACAAAAGAATAGCAATAAAAACGCGATTATCCCATTTGAGTTTGCTGCAATCAATTTATTGATGGACAACAAAATCGGTAAAAAGAATACATTAGCATAGATAAATACAAAGACAATCCACATACGCTTATCTACAATTCTATTCTTGAAAAATACGATTGCTGTAAAGAGCAAAACGATAGTTAGGAAGTATGTTATGTATTCAAGTTTTAACGGTGCATCTCGGTTGATATTCAATACATAATAAGTAGCAAAAAGTATTAGTGAACCAGTGACGAGTAAATTGTTCTTATTTGCGATCAATTTTCTATCGATCAGCAAGTGGTAGATCAATACAATGGAAAGGATAACGGTGGGAAAGATTAAAGACTCCTTGCTTGTAAAATGATGTACTGTGAACTGCATTCCCATAACGAGTAGAGTAGCAAATATAATGGCCGTTGCAATGAGTTGTGCAACTGGTCTTACTCTTGTTGAATCCAAATTCTTCACCTCAAAATCAATTTTGCAATCAGGATCAGAGCCTATGATAAGACGACCATATTCCAAAATCACACTTTTACTATTATATAACAATTTCTTTTATATAAGAATGGTGTAGTGAAAAATCATAAAACTGTTTTTAAAATGATAAAGCTTGTTATGTAAAGACTCTATTTAAGGGTTTTTACTTATTCTGAAATAACAGTTGTCATTAAATACCAGGATGAGATTGGTATGCAGAGTGAAATTGATTGTTCTACTAAAACTGCTTGTAAATATAGAAGTAATAACCATTATTTTGTATTTAAGAATTTTTATCCTAAACTCTCAAAGTTTCTAATTACCAAAAAAATACTAAATAGCCACACATTTTATCAAAATCAACTAGACACCAGAAAGGAGAATCTTTATACTATAATAATGTGTGCAAAAGAAATTCTTCTTTTTACACAAAATAACAACTTAGTATTTCTTACATAAGTTAGTAAATGGAGAATGAACGTGAAAAATCTAAATGAAATTAATATCATACGGGCAATCATGTGTCTTGCGATTGTTCTAACACATTCCATCTCGAATTATTTACGCAATGTAGAAGTCGACCAGGCTGCCTACGATCAATATATCCTCTGGATCCGTTTTGCACTTCTATGCTCAACCCCGATCTTTATTCTGCTGTCAGAAACCTTGATCTCCAAAAACTATCCGAACGGTTTGCAGAAAGGCTTCTTCTGGAAACGGATCAAGTTTATTTTGATTCCTTATCTGCTTGTTGGTTTAGTGGTCAGCTATAAGAGTGCCGGGGGAGACCTGGCCGTATTTATTGATGTGATCCAGAAGAAGGTGCTCTATGGCCAGTGGTACGGTTTCTTTGTCATCGTCATCTTCCAGTTTTATATCCTGCACTGGCTGATCGGGAAATACCTGGCACGCGTCAATCCGATCGGGCCGATCCTGATTTCGTTCGTCATCTCGTTTGCCCATGTCTACTGCTATGTACATATGGAGGCGTACCAAAATTTCATCCTGAACGAATATCCGCTCTGGTATAAGACGCATATCTTTACGTGGCTGTTCTACTTCATCGTGGCCTTCTATATCGGTCAGTATTATGAGCAGCTCGTCACTTTCCTGACCCACAAAATCTGGGTGCCGATCCTGATGACTGTCTCCAGCTATGGTGTCATTGTGTTCAACTACAAAGTCATGGACTATGGAAGAATCTCGAGCGAACGCTACGACATGTTCCTGTTCTCTGTAAGTGTTTTCTTCCTGCTGGTGGCGTTGATCCGGAAATTCAGTTTTGATAACCACACGTTGGTGATGATCAGTAATTTCTCATTCTTTATCTATTTGACACATATGATTTTCCTGCCATACTTCGTGAAGCTATCCATGACATTCGGCGATCACTTCTTCAGCTACGTCATCTCGATGGCGTTCCTGACGGTTGCATCTTGTATAGGTGTGGCGTTCTTGTTGTATCAAAGTAAGTTAACCAGGCATTTTACTGGGAAGATTAAGTATTTGGAGCCGGCTGTAAAAACTCCTAAAACGCAAACCACTCAGAAGAGAGAGCCGGAGTATGTGAATAATTGATTTGAAGTTCCTAATAAAGAATATATGCAATAAGCCGTATTCAGAACCTTAATCAGGTTTTGGATACGGCTTTTGCATTTTTATCAAGGCAGATAAATAGTAATAGCAATATCACACCACTGTGTTAAACGCAATTCACGATGTACAGTAAACTTGTATAAAAACTACTCGAATTGAGCATAACGTCGAGCTTGTTTTCATTTTTTTAAAAGAAGTAAGTTCTCATAGATGTGTAGTACACAGGGATATTCTGGGAACTGCTGAAAAAAAACACTTAAACTTGCCAGCTTCTATTTTTGAAATCCTCCACCATCGGTAGCTCTAAATCATCCAATCGTTTATCTTCCTTCTCATTCAACTCATATATCAAGCACTTATGTTTAGTGTTTTCATTCGATTACTAAATATTGGAAGTATTGAAATTGAGCCAGTAATACACTAATGAAAAGTTAATAAAATTAATTATTACATGAGAAACTCCTAGGAAAGATTTTTATCACGGGTTAAGTTCAATCCGGAATATGTATTATATTGTAAAAATAAGTGATATAATAACTAATGATTTTACAGATAGCTGATTATTTTAGTTGCTTGTTAAATTAATTATATTAAGTAAAAAGTCACCGGTTAGAGAAGGAGGAGTCAAAATTAAGTTAAGTAATAAGATTCCATTATTCTTAACTTCTACACGAAGTATACATAATTGAGAAAATATATTATGGATAAAATTTTGAGGTGTCATTTGGGTTACAAAATTATTAATTGCAATTATTGAGGATTTTACTACATTAGCGGAGGCAATCATGAAGAAACTATCATTTTTAATTATATTTATTATGTTTATTAACTTAGCAATACCGAAAGTTCAAGCGAATGAGTCAGGTACTATTTTAGGAGGAATTATCAATTCAGATACGATATTAACGGCCGCAAATTCGCCTTACTTTTTAACCAAAGACCTTCAATTAGCAGAAGGAGTTAAACTAACAATCGAAGAGGGAGTAACAATTGATGGAAAGGGATTTTCTTTAACTGCTTGGGGAGCTTTGGATATAAGAGGGACGAGCAATCAGGTTGTTAAAATTAACAACCTGCACATCAACACAGGAAGTCAAAGTTATTATAGTCAAGAATTACCACCTACTATTGACATTCAATTTGCTCATATTCAAGGGGGGAGTTTGTTGAATCCTGGAGGAAGTACTGGAGTAGGAAATTTGAGTCTTCGAGACAGCGTGATAAAAGAGGTTGAAGAGTATAAGTATTCTTATATTTGGTATCCTACAGAAGATGTATACATTGAAAGGAATATTTTTTTAAATGCAGGAAAATTAGATATAGGAATTGATAGCGATATCAAAGTCTATATAAATAACAATGTTTTTTATAATGATAGAGAGAGATCATATTATAATGATGCTGATATTGTCAACTGGGTTTCCTACAGTGAATCAGAAGTACTTGTAAGAAATAATAGTTTTCTATCTCCCGAAGGTTTTTCATTAAAGCTAAAAGAAGGATATGATCAAACGGCTATAGATGGTAGAGAAAACTATTGGGGAACTGTTGATGAGACAGAAATCAGTAATAAAATATTTGATAAAAATGATGACCTAAGAGCCGCTTCATATATTGAGTATCAGCCATATTTAGAAGAACCTCATAAAGATACACCTGAATTTCATTATATGAAAATCCCATTACCAACTGTTTTCACTGTATACGATTATTCTACAGTAGTAGAGGGACATCTTGGTATAAAGATTGCAAGTGGAAAAGTTATAGTGAAAGACTGGGCTGGAGAGGTTTTGGGTGTTCAAGAAGGTTATGATGGAGTAACTGATTTTAAGGTTTCAATTCCTAAACAGCATGCAGAGATTCCTTTGTATGTGACAATAGTAGATCAACATGGAAACGAAAGTGAGCCCTACGAGTTACTTGTTGAGGATGGAACTCCTCCGAAAGCGCCAACTGTCTACCCAATGACAGATGTATCGCTCGATATAAGTGGGAAGACGGAACCGTACATTTCAGTGAAATCAGTAAGTTCGGAGGGAAAATTCTTAGGTGAAACCCAATCCGATATGGATGGAGAATTTGTTATTCCAATTGAGATGCAAAAAGCAGGAACAAAGATTATTGTTACTGCTATGGACTACATGTCAAATGTTAGTGATGAAACAAGTGTGATTGTTCAGGATAGTACACTGCCTTTAATACCAAGTTTTGAACCTATTACAGATCAGACAACTCAAATTATAGGTAAAGCTGAGGCAATGTCGACCATAATAGTGACAGATAAAGATGGAATAAGACTTTATAGTGCGGTGGTTAAACAAGATGGAAGTTATTTAATTCCTATTGATAAACAAGATTCACAAAAAGTTCTTTATATCTTCGCTGAAGATACAGCCGGAAATCAAAGTGACAAAGTAGAAATAGTGGTCATAGATGCTACAAAGCCACTGGCCCCTAAGGTAGATGAAGTAAATGATAAGTCTGAAAAAATTACTGGAAAAGCCGAAGCAGATTCTTCAATTCAAGTAAAATCGGGTTCTACAGAAATCGGAATGGCAACAGCCAATGTAGATGGAACATTCACTGTTAGCATTCCTAAACAAAAAGCTGAAACTAAGCTATTTATTACTGCAACTGACGCAGCGGGAAACAGGAGTGATATTACTGAAATTATAGTTTTAGATACTACTGTACCTGCAATTCCCGTAGTTGACGAAGTCACAGATCAATCAGTAGAAGTGACTGGAACTGCTGAAGCTGCAGTACAGATTTCTGTTAAAGCCGGTGATTCAGTTATCGGTACATCGATAGTCAAAACAGATGGAACATATGCAGTATCGATTCCGTTACAAAAAGCAGGGACTAAGTTGAGCATAACAGCGACTGATGCAGCTGGAAATATCAGTACTGCAATTGAAATTGCGGTCCTAGATGTAACAGAACCAGCAGCGCCAACAGTTAATGAAGTCACAGACAAATCGACAACGGTGACAGGTACTGCTGAGGTAAATGCTTTAATATCTGTTAAATTAGGAAGTACAGTTCTTGGAGAAACGAAAGTTGAAGTTGATGGCACCTATGCAGTATTGATTGCTAAACAAAAAGCAGAAACAAAGTTGAGTGTTACAGCAAAAGATTCTACAGGTAATATTAGTTCTGCTAAGGACGTTATAGTTCTTGATGTCACAGCACCAACAGCACCGACTGTAAACAAAGTGACCGATCAATCTACAATAGTTGGAGGAGTTGCTGAAGCCGCATCGCAGATTTCTGTTAAAGTGGGGAATTCATTGATCGGTACATCGGCAGCCAAGGATGACGGAACGTATTCTGTTTCAATTCCGAAACAAAAAGCGGGAACGGTTATAGCTATCAAAGCAACTGATAAAGCAGGAAATATCAGTGCTGTAAAACAAGTCAGTATTCTTGATGGCACACCACCATCCATTGCAGTGATTAATAAAATCACTCATCATTCAACACGTGTAATCGGAACAGCTGAAGCAGATGCAAAAATTGAGGTTCTTGCTGGAACGAAATCCATCGGAACGGCGAATGCTGATTCTGCTGGCAAGTATGAAGTGACTATTGCTAAACAAAAAGTCGGTACTAAGTTATCAGTTGTGGCAACGGATGCTGCAGGAAACAGCAGTAAGCCGATACTTGTTACAGTTGCTGATGGCAACTACCCTGACTTGAAAATTACACACTGGGCATTAGAAGAGATTATGTATCTAGCTGACGACCAAATAATTGGCGGATATCCAAATGGCGAGTTCCAATCTGAAAAGAAAACGACACGTGCAGAAGCAGCTAAAATGCTGGTTTTAGCTTTGGATCTTCCTCTTAACGATGTATCTTCTGGCTATAAAGATGTTACAAGTAAACACTGGGCGAAGAATTACATTGCAGCTGCATCTAAAGCAGGTTTGTTCAATGGTAATCCGGACGGCACATTCGCACCGGATAAAACGCTGAAACGATCAGAAATGGCGAAAATTATCAGCATCGCCTATGACTTTAAAGCAAGTGGCCAAAATCATTTCACTGACGTGAAATCTGGCTACTGGGCAAAAGGCTATATTTCCGGCCTATATGATAACGGCATCACAACCGGCTATCCAGACGATACATTCCGCGCCGAGGAATCGACTACCAGAGCGGAGTTTTCTGTATTTCTGGCAAGAGCGTTGAATAGTGAATTTAGATAATTGGTATTGGAAACAGCTTGGACTTTTAGTCTGGGCTGTTTTTATATCTACTAATTAAACACATTAGTGGATACTCAAAAAAGAATAAACTGAATTTAAATGGTTATTTATTACAATTGAGTATATGATGTAGAAATAAGGTGAATGATAAGTTTCCTGCGCATCGCTCCTTTTTTCGGACACAACTCAGTTTAATCATGACAATTAGATCCATCAGAAGCTGCCTCCCAAAAACCTAATGGTTTTTGGGAGGCAGCTTCTCTCTATAGAGCCGGCAAATTATGAATACGTGTAGGTTTATATGGAGATATTCAGGTCAATATAAGTATATATAGGTATTTTTTCTATGCAAAATTGAATTTGGTAAAATATATAATTTTTTTGGAGCGCTGTTTATTAAAAGCAATAGCTTTTTTATTGTACAGAACCGTTATAAAAGGGCAGGTTCTATAGGTTTTTATTTTATAGCCCGGCTTTTGCCAAGGAGGGATGTCTGTTATGGAACATACGCAGGAAGAACTCACCGCAAGATTGAAAGACAATGTAACGTATTCAAAAAAAGGCAGCTTGAATATTATTAATAAGGAAATTCCTTTTGAGGAAGAGAGCCGCGGTTTGGATCCAAGGGTGAGGAACTTTCTGGCAAATGAGGTCGACCCGAATGCAAGACGTCCGCTCACAATCGATGACCTGGAGATTACTCGGAGCAAAACAGAAGTGAATAATAAAGATTTAAGCCGAGGCATCCGTTCGGAAAATGCGAAGTTTGTTTATGCGGATCATGAAGTTCCGTTAGGGATCTATAACCAGACAGAGGAAAAAAAGCCGGTCCTTATTTATCTTCATGGCGGCGGATTCTTTGAGCGGGATGTAGAGGTTATGGAGAATATATGCAAACTGTTGGCGCAAGAGGCCAATGCGGTAGTAGTAGGTGTAAACTATCGCCTTGCCCCAGAGCACCCTTATCAGGAAGGGGTGGACGACTGTCTGGAAACAGTGCGCTATATTTACGGAAACCCGGAAAAGTTTAATGTGGATGCTGAAAAAATCGGTCTTGTCGGAGACAGCGTAGGTGGCAATTTTGCACTGGGCGTGCATCAATTAAGTGAAGAGGAAGAGTGGAAGATAAGTTACATAGGGCTGTTGTGTCCACTGGTGGATTTATCTGACGTCTCCCGGAATACCTGGAATATCAACCACTACGACACGACTAAGGATTACGACTTGATCTATCAGGAGCTTGTGACCATGAAGGACTCGCTTCTTTTCATTCAGTCGCTGTATCTTACAAATTTAGAAGATGTGCTGCTGCCGCTCGTTTCTCCTTTACTGCGCGAAGTAAAAACTACCCTGCCGCCAATCACGCTCGTGACGGCAGAATTCGATTTTCTGCGCATTCAGGGAGAAGAGTTTTCAGCACAGCTGGTAAAAGCCGGCGTCCCGGTACGGCATATTGAATACAAAGGAATGGATCACGCCTTCGTTAGAAAGCTGGGCTATTATCCTCAAGCAGCGGATGCTATAAAAGAAATTGCCAGCCATTTTTTAGAGGAGCTGCGGTAAACTTTAATAAATTTGGATAAATAAACTCCCTCGCCTTGAACTGTTTGTTCAGGGTGGGGGAGTTTTGATTTTTATGCAGTTAATTTCCCCAATATTACTTTTATTTTATTTCTGTAAAAGAGGATTTAGAAGAAGGAGAATCGGTTATTTACGGAGAAACAAACTACAATCTTTCGGTGCTGGAACTCTTGGAGCCACTGGACTTATGCAGCAGGAGATTTTGGACATAGAGGAGGATTATTTATGCCGAGCATGAAAGACAGAGGAGATTATCTCGAAATTACAACTGGAGCCTCGCGGGTGATTTTTACGAAGCAGTGCAAACTCACAAGGACGATCAATGATTTGCTCGTCGGGATCTTCTTCGTGTTCGGCAGCTTGCTCAATTTTCTCGGAGCAGCGGAATTCTATGGCAATGTGCTGTATCTTCTCGGCAGTTCGATTTTAGCCGCCCGTGCCTTCTACAGCATCAGGGAAAACATTCGGGTGGAGCATGAAGTGAAGCAGCGGAGTTTTGATGAACCGGGAATTGAAGTGGAAGGTGCGAATTGGGATTGAAAGCAAAAGAACATCCGAAGCCAAGAGTAGTGCATTCTTGGAATCGGATGTTTTTTTAAAATCGCTTCCCTGCGCCAAACACAGTGAGTGCCTGGATTAAGCTCTTCCTATTAATGGGGAAGATTCAGTTGCCACGAAACTCCATAACGGTCATTCAGCCAGCCGAATTTCTTACTGAATCCATAATCGCCTATTGGCATAAGAGCTTGCCCGCCTTCGTTCAGTTTCTGATAAAGGCTGTCAATTTCTTCTTCCGTGCTGCAAGTGACATATAGTGAGAACGAAGGTGTGAAAGAGAACTCGTGTTTTATATTGCTGTCTATACACATGAATTCCTGGCCTTTCAGAGTGAAAGTTGCCTGCATAACAGTTCCTTCATCGCCCCCTTCATTTGGGCCATATCGAATGAGGTTTGAAATTGCTGAATCCTCAATCAGTGATGTGTAAAAATTCATTGCTTCTTCTGCTTTGCCCTCTTGAAACATTAAAAACGGCGTGACTTTTTCCATTATCAATCCACTCCTTTTAGTATCCTTATTTTATATTACTCCTTAACTATTCTATCCTTTCTACACTGAAACTGCGCGTTAGTTCAACAAGGCTTGTTAAATTCAGCTGAAATAAATATAAATATGTTTGCCTGCCTGGGAAATAAACCAAGATGGACTGCAAAAGCATCCGCTCCTAAGAGTAAAGAAATCTTAGGAGCGGATGCTTTCTGTCATCTATTCTTCGTCTTCGCTTTTCCGTTCTCTTTCTTCATCATCTTTCGGCTTGTAATCTTCTTTGTAAAAAGCCTGTTTCGCGCCTGAGACGATCTGCTGAGCTGCGTTGACATCCATTTCGTCTCCGGTCAACTCTTCATCCCGCTGTTTCTTATCGCTCATTTTGGCAGCTCCTTTCGTTTGATAGAGTTTAGTGTTTTATTTCCCATTTAGGTTATGAGATAAACGGTTCGTCGGCGATGCGAGATAAATGCTGAGTGTGTAATGAATGATCGTGTGTGAGAAGGAATAATTTCCTTGATTGTTGAATTTATTTTAAGAGGTGAGGGCTTTCGAAGCTTATTGGAAATTAGTGTGTATAAAAGGGAGGAATTTAATTGAGCTACAAGATTGTTACGCTGCCGTCCTATCGGGCAGTGGGGTTGAAATGGGAGGGAACGTTTGCTGAAATCGTGCCGGATTTAAAGAATGTTATTCGGCAGGCCAAAGAGCGTGCTGATGAATTGGAGCATAAGGTGAATCCCGGCGTTCAGCTTGGTTTATCGTATCATGTGGTCGAGGATGGTTTTGCGCATTACGCGGTGTATGAAGTGAGTGAGGAGCAGGAGATACCGGAGGGGATGGTTGAGATCTGGGTGCCGGAATGGACTTATGTGATGACGGCGCATCCCAAAGGCGAAGATGTCCAGCAGACGTATACGGATTTGCATCAGTGGCTGTTCGACAGCGAGTACACGGCATTGAGGGAAGCTGGTGTAGATTATTCTGATCCGTATATGCCGATCAAGCATGAGTATTATCCGGCGGACCAGGATCCGGATGATCCGCATTTTGAGGTTTATGTGCCGGTTGTGAGGAAGTGAATTGAGTCACAGTGTCATAGTGGATGCAAATAATCTTTTTAGAGATGGCGTCTTCCGTCGAGCTGCTGGTAGTAGCCGATATTACAGGAGATGCCTTTTTCTTTTTTCAGGATTGTTAAGAGCCTCATAACCATCAATTTCTGGTCAGGCAATAATCGAAACTTTTGAATACCGTAAAATAGTATAAATAAACAAAAAGAAAACCCGGGAATCGATTGGATTCCTGGGTGTATCTTCTACTCAATTAAGCTTTTGACCACGGTGGTGGTTGGATTCCTGCCATTTCGGTTTCTATTCCTATAGACCAAGGATTTGGCTGAATACCCGCTAGTTGTGGTTTTACCGACCAAGGATTTGGCTGAATACCCGCTAGTTGTGGTTTTACCGACCAAGGATTTGGCTGAATACCCGCTAGTTGTGGTTTTACTGACCAAGGATTTGGCTGAATACCCGCTAATTGTGGTTTTACTGACCAAGGATTTGGCTGAATACCCGCTAGTTGTGGTTTTACTGACCAAGGATTTGGCTGAATACCCGCTAACTGCGGTTTTACTGACCAAGGGTTTGGCTGAATACCTGCTAATTGTGATTTTACTGACCAAGGATTTGGCTGAATACCAGCTGTTTCGACTGCTATTGCAGCAAATTCTTTTGAAGTTGAACTATTAATTTCGGATGAAGTTAATCCATCGGCCGCTAGTACGCCGACCAGTCCGAATGTGAAGACCGCTAAAGTTAAACCGACTTTTTTTATCATGTTCATGTTACCCCCATTTTAGATTAATTAATAGATATTGCTTTTCTGTAAATTTCTCCGGATTTCCGGTATAGCTCCATTGCTTTTTCTTTCTGATCAACATTGCGGTAATAGTCAGCCACAAGTGTGCAATAGTATGCATGATCAATATCGTAACCATTTGTAGCGAAATGCGGAAGAACTTCCATTTCAGCAAGATACTCAAAGCGTTCATGATTCTCGTGGACCAGTGACTTCATCATATGGAATTGATTGAATACTTCAGCGATAATCTTATTGGATAGAGCACTTTCTTCCATGTCAATCGTAGTCCGAGTACCGAGTTCACACCATTGCAAGGCTGTATCTTTTCTGCCCAGCTCCCAGTTGGCTTTGATTAAGGTAGTATAGCATCGAAGTTCTTCAATTATGCTACCCGGTCCAATAAGTTCCAAACACTTTTCCGTATGACGGATCGTTGCTTCAAAATCTTGGAACTGGAAGTAAAAATAGCCAAAGTTGTATTCTACAATAAACTCAAGATCCGGCAGATTCACCTCTTCAACTACCTTCGCGGCCTTCGTCAAATAATTTAGACCATTTTTATAGTTGCGAGTTCTATGCTCTGCTAAACCTATACATACATTACATTCTGCTATTCTCTTTGGATAAAACATATCTTGATACAACTCTAGTGCTTTTTCCGAATAACGCACCGCGTCACGAGGTTTTACAAGTTGTGCTGAGGTGATGCCCAGTGTATAAAAAAGATCAGCCATTTCAGGTGAAGGTAAATCTAAAGGAGCGGCCGTTAAGCAGCCTTTATAAATATCCATTGCCTCTTGGTATTCACCTTCAGAATAATAAATGTTTCCTCTATATTTATTTAAGAAGAATAATTGATTAGAATTCATCAAATCTTTAAACTTATGAGCCTTTTTATACGTTTCTAAAGCTGCATTCACATCACCGGTAACGATGTAGTATCTGATGGTATGTATCAATAATTCAACACGGTAAACTTCTTTCAAATGATCTTTATTTTGGTTTTGAATAAAGTCAAACGCTTCAATCATTTTTGAGCGACTCTTGATATGAGTCAGTAATGATTTCAATTCTAAGATACCATTTTCTACTAAAGGCAGTACGAAAGGATCTGATGGGATTCCTAATCGAAGACAGAGCTTTTTATACACTTTGTCCTCTAGTGGAAATTGTTCCATTTCAGCTAGTCGTAAATTTTCTTGTGAAAGATTTCCTGCAGCAAGTTCTTTTAAAGATAACCCTTGCTCAATACGATGATATTTTACTCTCAAACCTCTACTGTAATTTTCAAATTCTGATTTGTATGTACCAACTCCTTCACTTCTATATACTGTAGAGCTTGAAGAAATTTCACGCAGCATAGTCATTAAATGACTTCCCCCTTGTAATGATAAACCACTTTCTCTATCTATTTCGGGTCTCTTAAGTTTTATTCCCTCAAATATTATACCATCTGGGTGAAATCAAACCACTAAATTTAATCAGTAAAATAGCCTATTTTCAATGACAATAGGCACTGTTAGAATTTCGATAATAAACCTTTATACCTATTTTATAATAAGCTTTTATTTTTTTCTTTATAAGCACTTATTAGAAGCTGTTCTTACCAAAATCATCACTATGATATAATTATTAATATTTTAATGGTTTATTAATTCTGATAATTTAGGAGGGCTCCTTTGGGAAAGCGAATTTTAATGGGTTCCGTATTAATGGGGCTGATCCTTGTCGCTGTGGTTCTAGTGATGACGAGGGAAACGGACAACACGCCGCCGGAAGTGCAGGGCGTTGAGAAGGATTTGTACAATGAAACGGTTACGCCGATTTTTGGTGAAGGCACCGGTGTGTTGAACGGCGAAGAGTTCTCTAGCGGTACGGCCATCTCGGAAGACGGCGCTTATACGCTGGAAGTGACGGACGAAAATGGGAATACGGCGGTGAAAGAATTTACGATTGACCAAACGGCGCCGGAAAAGCCAGCTGTAGGTGAAGTGGATGATAAGACGGAAACGATAGAAGGAAGTGCTGAGCCGAACAGCAAAGTGAAAGTGTGGTCGGATGAGGAACTTCTGGCGGTTGGGATGTCGGATGATGACGGTGGATTCAGTTTACCAGTGGCTGCTCTTGCTGGGGGTTCTGCAGTTTTTATTGCGGCGATCGATATGGCTAGGAACCAAAGCGCGATGACTGAGGTTGAAGTGCGCGACGTCACAGCGCCGGATGCGCCGGAAGTGACTGATATAACTGACAGCGATGACCGGATCGAAGGGCAGGCGGAGGCTCGCTCGACTGTTTTCATCTATGCGGGGGACGACAAGCTGGCTGAGCTGGAAGCGGAAGATGGGAAGTTTTCTGCTCCGGTTGAAAACTTAGCGGCTGGAAATGAGCTTAGTGTGTATGCCGTGGACGAGGCAGCCAATAAGAGTGAGGCGGTTACTGTGACAGTCAAAGATGGCACCGCGCCGGCTGTACCGGAAGTCAGTGCAGTGGCTGTTGGGGCGACGGCGGTTTCCGGGAAAGCGGAGGCGGGAGCTGTCGTTCGGGTTTTTGCGGGTGATGAGAAAATAGGCGAAACCGCTTCTGGTGTCGATGGTTTATTCGAGGTGAAAATTCCTCAGCAGGCGAGCGGGAAGGAGCTGGTGGTTACGGCCACTGATGCGGCTGGCAATAAAAGCGGTGCGCGGACTGTAAAAGTAGGTGAGGGCCAGGGAGCGGCGGTGGAGCCGACTTATATCGACGGCATTCTCGTCGCCAATAAAAAATACGGCCTTCCGCCAAGCTATGCGCCAGGCGTCGATCCGACAGCCCAGTCAGCGTTGAATCGGATGCTTGCGGATGCGGCGAAAGCCGGCCATGATTTGAGCATCATCAGTTCTTACCGGTCCTATTCATACCAGAAGGATTTGTATAATCGCTATGTAGCAACGCATGGCGAGGAACAGGCCAAGCGATTTGCGGCGCTGCCGGGTCACAGTGAACATCAGACCGGGCTGGCGTTTGACCTCGGCGGCACGGAAAGCGAGGGCGACTGGCTGAGCGGCTCGTTCGGCGATACGCCGGCTGGCAAGTGGCTCGCTTCAAATGCGCATGAATATGGTTTTATTGTGCGCTACCTGAAAGGCAAAGAAGCCATCACCGGCTACATTTACGAGCCGTGGCATTTCCGCTACCTGGGCGTCGAAAACGCGACGGCTGTTTATAACAGTGGATTGACGCTGGAGGAGTATTTGGGGATTAGCGGGAGGTAGGTTGTTGGTGGTAGGGGGAGGATATCGGGTGGAAATTGGCGAACGTCGATATAATCTTCTGAGTGTTGATATAATTTCCTGAGCGTTGATATAATTCGCTGAACGGAGATATAAATCGCTGAGCGTTGATATAATTCCCTGAACGCCCGATTAACTCACTGAACGCCTGAATAATTTTCTGAACACCCGAATAACTCGCTGAGCGCCTGAATATTTTTTTGAACGCCCGATTAATGCCCAGATTACGGATATCTCCTGATATTCAGACGCTAATATGAAAAAAATGATGTATAAAACCCTAAACAGCCCCCAATAAGGCGGCCATTCCTTCAAATATCAAATTCAAAAGACTGAATGGATGCTTTTCGCAGGCGAAAAGCGATGAAAGATCTGGCGACTGGTTTGGAACCAGTGCAGAATCTCCACAATAATTGCGTATATGAAAAAGCTGTCACCAGAAAGCCCATAGGGTTTCTGGTGACAGCTTTTCTTCTTGTTTCAAAGGTCACGCGTTAGCCGCTTCGTCCTCAGCAATCACTTGCTGCAAAGCCTGGACGAACAGCTCAGTCGGCTGGGCGCCGGTGAGGGCATATTTTTTATTGATCAGATAAAATGGCACACCGTTAACGCCGATCTGACGGCCTTCTTCTTCATCCGCGCGGACGGCATCCGTCATGTCGCCGCTGTCAAGCATCGCTTTGACGTCTTCACGGTTGAGGTCAACTTCGGCAGCGAGGTCCGCCAAGGTTTCGTGATCGCCGATGTGCTTGGACTCCGTGAAGTAGGCATGGAGAATGCGTTCGGTCATTTCGGCCATCAAGCCGTGTTCTTTCGCGAACATGGTCAGGCGATGGGCGTCGAAGGTGTTCGTCAGAATCAGTGTATCCATTTTATAATCCAGGCCGGATTCTTTCGCCATCTGGACCATATTATCAGTATTCGCTTTCGCTTGCTCGATTGTCATGCCGTATTTCTGGGCAAGTTTCTCGTGCATATTTTCTTTGATATCCCGCTCTATCGTCGGATCCAGCTCGAAGCTTCTGTACGTCACTTCGATTGGATGGTCAATCTTCTGAATGGCGTCTTCCAGACGCCGTTTGCCAATATAGCAGAACGGTCAAGCAAAGTCGGTCCACATTTCAATCTTCATGGTTAGATCCCTCCAAAAATGTTGTTAAGTAAAAGGATATAAGAAATTGGGGGAAATTACACGTGATTAGATTTGGAGGATGACTGCATCGATAAGTAGCTGGACGAGGGAGAAATGGACGAACGCGGATATAAATATTTGAACACGGATATAATTTTCTGAGCGCAGATATAAATCGTTGAAAGCGGATATAATTTTTTGAGCACCGATATATTCAACTGAATACGGATATCCGCTTTTATTGCCCCAATGGTGAGGGGAAAAGTCGCTCAAAATCAATATCGGGAAGACTATTCTTCACATATTAAGTTCAAAAGACTAGAATGGATGCTTTTCGCGGGCGAAAAGCGAAAAAGAGCAGGAAGGATCATTGTAAAGAAGTATGGTGATCGAAGAAAGGGAAGCTTTAACGCAATTTTTCAATCGTAAGCGAGCGGCAATAGGCTTTGTTACAAAAACAACTCTTGCATTACTATTTGGGTAAAGTTTCCGATTTTATTATTTAATAGGATATAATGAAAATCGTAGAAGAAACTAAAAATATGCTGAAGGAGACAACTATGACTGACAAAACGAAGACTCTTCTCAAAAAGCTGAATTTTTATAGCGGCAGCCGCATTGCTGTTCTTTATTTTCGCGGCAGCGCCGACCTCGGCCGCGTCGTCGTTCTCGGATGTTTCGAAGAGTTATTGGGCGTACAACGAGATTACGGAGCTGGCTGGTAAAGGCGTGATCAAAGGGCATACCGACGGCACATATCGGCCGAATGACGATGTGACGCGTGCGCAGAGCGCCATGATGATTGTTCGTGCGCTCGGCATCTCGACAGCCAATCGGCCGGACCCGAATTTCCAGGATGTAACGCCGAAGACGTCGGGTTACGCGGAAATTGCGGCGCTGGTTGACCTTGGTGTGTTTTCGAAGGATAAGAAATTCAATCCAACACAGCCGGCGACACGTGCGCAAGTTGCGAAGATCCTTGTAGAGGCTTTCGATTTGACTGGATCGGGTTCAGGCGTCAGGGCGTTTACGGATGTCTCGGCATCGCAGTGGTATTATTCCTATGTCGATACACTGGTCCATAATGGCATTACGACAGGCACGACAGATACGACATTCAGTCCGAATCAAAACGTCAGCCGCGTGCAGATGGCGGTATTCATCTACCGCAATTTGCATGCGGATGGGGTTCCGGTTGGCGAAACGGCGATGATGACCGAAGTGTTGAACCTGGTCAATCAGGAGCGGGCGAAAGTCGGCGCGCCTGCATTGAAATCGCATAAAGGTTTGCAGGATGCAGCGTTGCTGAAATCAAAAGACATGGCTGACAGGAATTATTTCAGCCACCAGTCGCCGACATATGGCAGTCCGTTTGATTTGCTTAAGTTACGCGGGATTTCGTACACAGCAGCTGGCGAAAACATCGCTGCTGGCCAACGGAGCGCTGAAAGCGTCATGACTTCATGGATGAACAGTCCAGGGCATAAGGCGAATATCTTGAACAAGGATTATACGCATTTAGGTGTTGGAATCTATAAAGGCGGCTCGTACGGCATTTACCATACGCAGTTGTTTATACGGCAGTAAGAGGGAAGACCACTTCAGGGATGGGGTGGTTTTTCTTTATTCTCATAAGTGATTGCAGGTTTACGATTCGGGAATCTCCTTTAAAATAAAGAAAGGAGGCGAACGCAATGACAACGAAAATGTTTGCAAGCGATAATAATTCAGGGATCCATCCCGCCATAATGGAAGCCATTGCTCGGGCGAACGACGGGCATGTGCCTGCTTATGGCAGCGATCAGTACACGGCTGCGGCCATAAAAAAGTTCAAGGGACATTTTGGGAAAGAGAGCAAAGTCGAGTTGGTTTTTAATGGCACCGGCGCGAATGTGACGGGACTGAAAGCGATGGTGCGGTCGCATCAGGCAATCATTTGCACGAACGGCGCGCATATCAATTCCGATGAAGGCGGCGCGGCGGAAGGGTTCATCGGCGGCAAATTGCTGACGGTCCCTTCGGCGGACGGCAAGCTGACGGTTGAAGGGATTGAGCGGCATTTGCACAATATCGGCAATCAGCAGCGGAGCCAGCCGAAAGCCGTTTCCATTTCGCAATGCACGGAATACGGGACGGTTTATACGATTGAGGAGATTAAAGAAATCACTCGTTTTGCGCATGCCAACGGACTTTATGTACATATGGACGGGGCGAGGCTGAGCAATGCGGCGGCTCATCTGGGTTGCAGTCTGGCTGAAATGACGGTGGATGCCGGCATCGGTATGTTGGCGTTTGGCGGAACGAAGAATGGCCTGATGATGGGGGAGGCCGTCGTTTGTTTTAATAAAGAGTTGTCCTCTGAGCTCAAATACATCCGTAAACAAGGAATGCAGCTGGGTTCGAAAATGCGTTTTATCGCTGCGCAATTCGAGCGCTTATTGACGGATGATTTGTGGCTGGACAATGCCCGCCACGCCAATAAGATGGCTGGGCTGCTTGCGGAAGGTTTGACAGAGTTCCCGGAAATTTCACTGACGCAGCCTGTCGAATCCAACGCTGTCTTTGTTTCATTGCCAAAAGCCCAGATTGAACGGCTTCAAGAAAAGCATTCGTTTGCGGTATGGAATGAAGGAAAGAATGAGATCCGGCTTGTCTGTTCTTTCGACACCTCTAAGGAAGATGTGGAAAACTTTCTTGCGGATGTCCGGAAGAGCTTTTCATAATTGCTACATATAAGGTGCGTGGAGACTTGGGTCTTCATGCATTTTTTGATGTGTGTAATGGATTGCCGGATGTTTATAGCCAGGCAGGAAGGGAATAAAGACGATAGAAATAGCTGAAGCTAATTCAAAATAACAGAAGAATTTCAATTTGGAGGTAATCGTATGAACAAGACAACTCAGGCAAAACACATGGACGAGCAGCAGGTCATTTTCTTCAAGAGCCAGGAAGATTTTGCAAAGGCTTTGAGAGAAAGCGCGGCTGAAGAAAACGGATTTATGGAAGAGCTGGGCGAAGAATAATAACGAAGCGAAGCAACTCCTATAGGGAGTGCTTTTTTATTTTCAGGGGAATTATTGGCTGAGCGATAGTTAGGTTTAGACATCTTTTTCATTTCCATCCTCCGTGATTTGGTGTTTAATCTGGAACAGAATTCTGTCCTTCCGGATCAGGATATTGATATGATGGATGGAGTAAAAAGAGGCGATGAGGTGGAGACGATGAGGAAGATACATAGCGATATTGTGCAGTTCCGTGGCAGCCATTTCGATTTGGGCTATTTGCACGGGCAGTATTTGAAGGATTCGATCACACTTGAGAACAGACGGAAGCAATGGACTGCGAAGCGGCCGCGATTTGAAATCGATGCGAATGAAACGATGGATGCGTTTCGGCAGTTTGCGCCTGGCGTCTGGGATGAGTTGCTGGGGATGCAGGAGAGTCTGGAGCTGCCGATGGAAGAGGTGCTGCGCGATTACGGCGGCTACCGGATTGATGCGCTGCCTTCGGGGTGTTCGATTGTAGTGGGCGATGATTTTCTGGTGCGTAATTATGATTTCCATCCGCAAACTTACGAAGGACGCTATGTTTTATTTCAGCCGACGGATGGGCATGGTTATGCGACGATTGGTCCGGCCCAGCGGATTACGGGCAGAATGGACGGCATGAACGAGAAAGGGCTGGCGATGGGCTATAATTTCACGCACCGCAAAAAGCCGGGCGACGGATTTGTGTGTTATACGATCGGCCGGATCATTTTGGAGACGTGCGCGAATGTGGATGAAGCGGTGGCGCTGTTGAAAGAGATTGCGCACCGGGGTTCGTTCAGTTATGTAATAAAGGACCGGTCGGGGAAGAGTGCGATAGTCGAGGCGAGCCCGCGTGCAGTCGATGTGCGGTCCGCGAATGTCTGCACGAATCATTTCGAGATTCAGCAGGCGGAGAACCGTAATTATTTGAAGGATTCTTATGAACGGCTTGAGGCGATGGCTGCTCGGCCTGACGATACAGGGGATGTGGCGCGGGCTTTCCGATTGTTGAATGATACGGATGGCGGCGTTTTCGCTAAGCAGTATAAGAGCTGGGCGGGGACGATTCATACGTCAGCGTATGTGCCGGAGAAGGGGCAAGCCTGGTTTGCGCTGGGCGGCGATCAGGAGCCGGAGGTGTTTGATTTTGACAGCTGGCTGGCTGGCGAAGAGTTAAGTGTGAGGAAAGTTTACGGCGAAGTGGATACGGATATCGGGTTTGGGCATTTGGATCGGCTTTATGGGCAGGTTGTTTCGAAAGGATAGCCCTGTTTTAGAGTGTGAGATAGGGTAAGTAAATTGTATAAAGGTTTTAGCGGCCCGTCGGCACGACGGGCCATGTTTTTTGTAATTGGGGTTTTGGGTTGGTTTTTGGTGAGGGCGGGAGCGGGGGCGGATATGCAGCTGAAATGTGTGAACGCCCGATTAAGTCGCTGAGCGCCGGAATAATTTTTTGAACGCCTGATTAAATCGCTGAGCGCCTGAATATCTTTCTGAACGCCCGATTAATCATCTGAGCGCCTGAATAATTTCTAATTTGAGATATCGGCGGGATTGTACTCAGGAATATAAAGAAAAGCGGTTGGAAAACTGCTACTGACTAAGGTGGGAATGAGTATTCCTTCAAATAGTAAGAGCAAAACCTCATAATGATTGCTTTTCGCAGGCGAAAAGCGAAAAAGAACAAAGAAATATAGGAGAGAATTGGCGAACGCCGATATAACTCGTTGAACGCCGATATAATTCGCTGAACGCCGATATAATTTCTGACCGGTCATACCTGGTGGTTTCAAAGCTTTTAATTTGAGAAAAAAGAGCAAAAAAAGCTGATGCTAACAAAATTACGTCTACTTTCCTTCAAAGAATAAGACCGAAATCCAAATTACATGCTTTTCGTAGGCGAAAAGCGAAAAAGAACAAACCAAAGCCAGTCGCCCAGCGGCTGGCTTTATTTATTTGCTGTCAATAGTCTTATTTGCGTTTCCGGCTGTCAGCATTTTGTAATTTCTTAACAAATTTCGATTCGATATGCCAATTACTGTTTACGCCTCAATTCCTGCGGGAAGAATTCGTTATCGTACATAATTGAGGGGGAAGTATTTTGGATCGTTTTTTGCAAGGAGTCGCTGATTTTTCAGCATGGTTATGGGGGATTCCGCTCATTACCATGTTATTGGCGGCAGGGCTTTATATGACGTTTAAGCTTGGATTTTTTCAGTTCCGTTATTTCGGATACATAATTGGACAGACGCTCGGCAGTATTTTCAAGAAGCCGAAAGGCGAAGGGACGGTCACGCCGCTGCAGGCGCTGACTTCAGCTTTGTCTTCAACTATTGGGGCGGCTAATATTGTCGGGGTGCCGGCGGCCATTATGTTTGGTGGACCCGGTGCTATATTTTGGATGTGGGTGATTGCCTTGATCGGCATGGCGCTCAAGTTTTCGGAGAGTGTGCTGGCGGTTGAGTACCGCGAGATCAATGGGAACGGCGAGTATGTTGGCGGACCCATGTATTACATGACGAAAGGTTTGAACATGAAGTGGCTGGGGATCTGGTTTTCATTCGCGTTGATGATTGAACTGATTCCAAGCATCATGGTGCAGGGGAATTCGGTGGCCAACACGGTGGAGGCGTCGTTTAATATTCCTCCGCTGTGGACAGGGATTGCGAGTGCGCTGCTGGTGTCGGTGGTCGTTTTCGGCGGCATTAAGCGCATCGGTAAGGTGACTGAGATTTTTGTGCCGTTTATGGCGCTGATTTATGTCGGCGGGGCATTTGTGATTCTTTTGATGAATGTCAGTGCGGTTCCGGAATTCTTCATGCTGATTTTCAGCAACGCATTTTCACCGGCGCCTGTGATGGGCGGTTTTGCCGGAGCGGCGATTGTGGAAGTGATTCGCTGGGGCTTTGCGCGCGGACTCTACTCCAATGAATCCGGACTCGGCACCGCGCCGATCGCCCATGCGGCGGCGACGACGGATCATCCGGTGCGCCAAGGGTTCTGGGCAGTCATCGGTGTGGTGATCGATACACTGATCGTCTGTACGGCGACCGCATTTGTGGTTTTATCTTCAGGCGTTTGGATGAAAGAAGGGGCGATGGAGAATTCATCGGCGCTAACAACGCTCGCGTTTGAAGCGTATTTCGGCGAATTCGGCGGTATCCTGGTAACGATCGCGCTTATTTTCTTCGTGTTTTCAACAATTCTGGTTGTCATCTTCTACGGCGCGAAGCAGGCTGAATTCCTGTTCGGCTTGAAAGCGTCGTATGGGATCCAAGTGGTTTATGTAGTGGCAGTCGTGTTGGGAGCTGTAGGTGCGGCTGAAGTGATCTGGGGCTTCCTGGACATCATGCTTGCAGCAATCCTTATCCCGAATTTAATCGCGATTCTGCTGCTGAGCAATAAAGTAAAACAACTGAAAACGGAATTCTTCACATCGGACAAGTACTATAAGAAAGATATGAAAGAGAAGAAAGCGGCTAAGTCGAATTAATAGTTTGCAATAAATATTATGAAACCAATTTAAATTATGCAAGAAAAATGCATGAGGATTTACATTCTGCAATAAAAGAATGAATCTTCATGCATTTTTATGCTTTATATTAAATTGTCATAATTGAACGTTTAATGGGTATTCCTTTCACTAACTAAAGTTTTTTTCGAAAAAAAACTTTTTAAAAAACATTATATTATAGTTGTTTTATAGTGACTCTTTGGAATGCGTTTTCAAAGAGGAATACAGCTAAGTCAGTGGAAGTAAGCTTTCATTCCCTTTTCAGAAACCTGCTCTGCGTATAGTCTTTAGACTGAAAGTATATAAGAAAAACGAAAAGATGTCTGAATTATAAGAATTTTATCCAGGTACTTTACATATTTTAGCTTGTAATATAGGTTAATGGTATCGGTATAAGAGATAATTGCTTATACAAATTTGCTCTTTATTGATAAGAGTTTATCATTTAGAGGGTTTAGGGTTACTCATTCATGTGGAGAATAGAAAGGGTGGACGAGATGGCTGGAAGTGATTCACAGGCGATGACGGCAGACAACGAGAAAGTTTTTATTGGCACCGAGGTGGAGTTGGATAGAAAGTTCTGGCAGCTTCACAAGAAACGTTTGATCAAAATGCGCAGGGATTCCGCTAACCGCGCTGGCTTGTCGGTGGATCTCGAAGTGCCTTTGAAGATTTTCCGTGATGAAGAGAAAGGTGTAAATGAGGCGGAAGTTTTTCTGGTGCCGGAAGAGCTGGCGGTTTTTACAAAAGCTTTCATCCAGCATTCTATTCTGCTGCCGACCAGTTACTCACAGCACCTGTCCATGGAGCGGGGAATGTATTGCCTGCGTTTGAAATCCGAGGAACCCTATGAAGATTTCGCTAATCGCCTGTCCAAAGCAGTCAGCAAGCTGGGCTAAGGAAAACGGCAAGTAATATACTTTATTTTTATAAGCTTTTATCAATAAGTCATTCAGGATTTACGCTTTACTTTCATATTTTATCTGTTGCTGGAAGTGGACTTCGATGCTGGCCATGGGATCAATGTATTTGGTGAACCATACTGAGGAGGATGAATCGGATGACTGTTATCGCGAATGAAGAAAAGAAAATGGATGGCGTTGTAAAGACTTATTTGGAAATATATGAGGAACACATCAAGGACTACAAACAATATAAACTGGAGAAAATCGCTGTCAGCATCGAAATGATGGAAGCACAGAATTTCGGTGATCTGACGAATTAAATAATAGAATAAAAACTGAGGGTCCGGCATATTGCCGGGCTCTTTTTTATTGAGAAAGAGGAGAAAGTATAATTCCTAAATTTTTTCAACCCCTATATTAAGAAGTTAAAGGCAGTCCACATTATTAAAGAAAGTAATCTGAGATATGGAGCAAAACAGCGAAGACTCCCAGGGGATTAGAACCTGAGTTGGCTTTCCAACTCAGGTTCGAGCGAAGTGCTGAGATCCACTCGGGCGAAGTGTAACGAGTCCGAGTTAGCTCAGTGCAAGCCCCCAGGAAAGCGAGCTGTTTAGCGTAATATCGATTAATAGAAAAATTTACACATCAAAATACCCATCAGAAATCCCTTTTTTGAGTATATTTTGTAGTGACACAGTGTAAAAGTAATGTTAAGATTATCTTTATTTATTAGAATTTTCAGTTATTTATGCAGAAGATTATCAAAGAAGGAGTGCAAACTATGTTCTCAATTTCTAAAAGGGTCTTCGATGTTTTATTATCATTAGCTGTAATCATTACGCTGTCCCCGGTTTTCCTGCTGTTGTTCATGTACATTAAAGTGGATTCGCCTGGGCCGATTCTTTTCAGGCAGAAGCGGGTCGGAAAAGGGAAAGAGGAATTCGAAATTCTGAAGTTCCGAACGATGAAGATTGACGCGCCGAAAGATATGCCTACGCATCTTCTCGATAAACCGGAAGCTTACATAACAAGGTCAGGGAAGTTCCTGCGAAAAACAAGTCTCGACGAACTGCCCCAATTCTTCAATATCCTGAAAGGGGACATGAGCCTGATCGGTCCGCGGCCGGCGCTGTGGAATCAGTTTGATCTGATTGAGGAGCGGGATAAATATAAAGCCAATGATGTGATGCCGGGTTTGACTGGCTTGGCGCAGATCAACGGTCGGGATGAGCTGCCGATCGAGATGAAAGCCAAGATTGACGGTGGGTACGTGGAGCATATGACGATGCTGCTGGATATGAAGATTTTGGTCTGGACATTTGTCTATGTATTCAAGAGTGAAGGGGTCAGGGAAGGGGAAAAAGCGACGAAGAAATTATAAAGGAATAGTAAAAAAACGAAGCGGTATTGTGGAGCTGTATATATTATGCGTGAAGAGACTGATCAATCCAGTAATGGAGCGGTTTCTTCGCGCGTTTTTTGGTTTCGGAAAAAACGCCTGGATTTCCTTAAAGAGAAAGCCTTCCAACACTATTGTATTTGACTATAATGTTGTTTTTCGGTATTCTTAACAACTATGTATCAAATAAATCGTTAACGGGAGGCAACATGAAGAAAGCTACAAAAGTTTTTTATATCACATTTGCTTTGGTAATTTTAACGGTCCTATTCGGAGTGGTGGCACCTGACATCTTTGAAGAAGCCACAGGCAACATCAGAACATTCATCAACACAGCATTTGGCTGGTATTATCTTGTCATTATGGCTGTCCTTTTACTCCTCGTTTTTGTCATCATTGTCAGTCCCTACGGCAAAATCCGTCTCGGCAAAGACCGGGACAGACCCGAATTCTCCACCATCACCTGGATGGCGATGCTGTTTTCAGCGGGCATGGGAATCGGTCTTGTTTTCTACGGCGCATCAGAACCTCTATCACATTTCGCGAGTCAGCCTGCAACAGCAGAAGCGGGAACCGATGCCGCGTTCAAGGAATCTCTTCAGCGCACCTATTATCACTGGGGCATCCATGTGTGGGCGATGTACGGCATCATTGCATTATCCCTTGCATTTTTCCAATTCCGCAAAGGCGAACCGGCATTGATCTCGTCCACCTTGAAACCGATTTTCGGTGACCGGATGAACGGTCCGCTTGGCACATTGGTCGATATCCTGGCCGTTTTTGCCACCGTTTTCGGCGTCGCGACGTCACTCGGTTTCGGAGCTGCGCAAATTAACGGCGGAATCTCCTATTTATTCGGAGTGCCGCAGACGGAATGGATGCAATTGGCGATCATCGGTGTGGTCACGTTGCTGTTCATCATTTCCGCGTGGTCCGGACTGAATAAAGGAATCAAGTACCTGTCGAACACGAATATGGTATTGGCGATTGCCTTATTGATTCTTGTATTGGTTATGGGACCGACGATCCTGATTTTGAATATGTACACAGAAACTTTCGGTGCTTATGTCCAAAATCTGATCAGTTTGAGCACGCAAGCCGCTCCGCTGAATGCGGAGAATCGCAGCTGGCTCGACGGCTGGACGATTTTCTACTGGGCATGGTGGATTTCCTGGGCGCCATTCGTCAGCATGTTCATCGCCCGCGTTTCCAAAGGGCGCACCATCCGTGAATTCCTGATCGGCGTCGTGCTGGTGCCGACCATTTTCGGTTCGCTCTGGTTTGCTGCTTTCGGCGTAACGGCGGTCGATATCCAAAAGAGCGGCATCGATTTGACGGCGCTGCCGATCGACCAGACCTTGTTCGGTATGTTCAATGAAATGCCGGGTGGCATGCTGCTGTCGATTCTCGCCATTCTTTTGGTCAGCACATTCTTCATCACCTCAGCAGATTCAGCCACTTTCGTTTTGGGCATGCAATCAACGAATGGTTCATTGCTGCCAAGCAATCAGATCAAGATCCTCTGGGGTGTGGCGCAATCCTTGGTGGCGGCCATCCTGTTATGGGTCGGCGGTTTGGACGCGGTCCAGAATACGATCATCATTGCGGCGCTGCCGTTTTCCTTTGTCATGATCCTGATGGTCGTGGCGTTGTTTAAAGCATTGAATGCAGAATTGGCTGCAATAAAAGTGAAAAAATAAATGAAGAAGCTGTATCCATAAAAATGGGATACAGCTTTTTATTACGGTTAAAAGACCGAATAATCAGATTATTTTATATCTATTTTATTTGAGTTCGATTATAATGAGATTAAGGAAATGGAGCGGATGTGACGAAAAGCGGAGGGAGTGAGCGTCGTGGAAGCCACCTTTGGACTTGTGCCGATGCTGATTATGTCAATCATTGCAGTAATCGGCATCCTGTCCTATTTCTTCCTGCATCACTGGACACATTGAGTGGTTATTGCAGAAGAGCCGTGCCGGAAATCAATGATTTCCGGCACGGCTTTTTTGAGTGTGGGATAGTGAGGGGAGCTGCTCAACCCAAGCAAGCTTTCGCGCAAAAGCTGAGCAAATTATCGGAGTGATGTTCAATTTTTAACGAAGTTCGACCCAGCCTCTTTTCAAGGCTTCAACGACAACTTGTGTGCGATCTTTTAACCCCATTTTACGTAATATAGTAGAAACATGGTTTTTGACCGTCTTGATGCTGATGTCCAACTCTTCACCCAATGCTTTATTGCTGTAGCCATCTGCCAGCAATTGAAGGACTTCCGTTTCGCGGGCTGTGAGGAGATGGTAGGGAAGTGTGAGTTCTGATTGAACGAAGGCGCCGACATTTTCATCAAGGGATAATTTGTTGAACTCGGACACGAAATCCTTCGTGATTTTGGGATGGAGATAAATTCCGCCATTGGCCGCTGTTGTAATGGCTTCGGAAATCGAAGTCAAATCCATTTCTTTCAGCAGGTAGCCTGCTGCGCCAGCTTGGATTGCCTGGGAGACATTCGGAAAGCTATCATCCACCGTAAAGATCAAAGCGACTGCCTGTGGAAATTGCTCGGTAAGATCTTTTACTGCATCAATACCGCTTTGCTGCGGCAGGTTCAGCTCGATCAGGACCACATCAGGTTGGAATTCCTCATACATCGGAAGGAGCTGCTCGCCGTTTTCTCCTTCAGCTATTATTTGGATCCGCGATTCTGTTTCAAGGACGCGCTTCAGTCCTTCGCGAAAAAGGGGGTGAGGTTCAATGACTAACACATTGATAGGACGAACATTCTTTTGATTCATGATGTGTGTTTCTCCTTTTATTGGTCTATTATCTATATTCACACAATTGCCAATATAAGTATACCATAAATATTTTTGTATAAATTTGTCTATTTAAAAACAAGGTAACTAAGTAAAAGTTCCTGTAAATTTCGATTAGCACTAGTTATAAAGTTGTTTAAAGGGTATAATCATTTATAAATAATTACAGAAAATTCAGTACTCATATAAAATCTGACTGGAAAGTAGGATGATCTGTATGCATCCCTATCAGGATTATCTGGAAAAGCTGGAGAAAGAACATCGTAAAAGTGCAGAAGAAGTGATTCGGCAAGTGTATATCGACCGCAATGAAGGCCCTTCTGTAACTGCGCGGGAACTGGGCATTTCAAGGCAAGCAGTCCTTTATTTCATCAGGGAATATGATTTGCGTGCGGAGAAACACCAGCGTTTGGCTGATCACAATAAACTTTAATAATCGATCGGTAAATTATGCGCTTAATCAGGCTGTTCCTAATTGTCATAACAGATGGCTAAGGACAGCTTTTTAGCTTGTCTGAAGAATTGCGGCTTGAAAATTTCATGGTTGTACATCCAAGCTTGAAGGAGCTGTCGTGCAATGGAAGAAACCATCAGTTTACAGGATCTTTTTAAAACCATTCGGAAACGGTTCGGCCTTATAATATTACTTACATTATTGGCTATAATTATTGCAGGCGTTGTATCATATTTTTTGCTGACGCCTGTTTATGAAACATCAACAGAGATTCTCGTCAATCAGAACCCGGCAGAGACAGGTCAATTGATCAATCAGAACATCCAGACCGATCTGCAGTTGATCAATACTTATTCCGGCATCATCAAAAGTCCCGCAATTCTGGATCAGGTCGTTGAAGAACTGGATCTCGATATGAACTCCGATCAGCTGGATAACAACATCACCGTCAGCAATGCTGATCAATCACAGATCATAAACATTGCCGTACAGGACGAGGATCCGGCAAGGGCAGTGGATATCGCCAATACAACCGTCGATGTCTTCGAAACTGATATTCAGGATTTGATGAACGTCGACAATGTCTCGGTCCTGTCGCCGGCTGTACTGAAGGAGAATCCGGAACCGGTGTCTCCAAATCCGCTGCTCAATATGGCGATTGCTGCAGTAGTAGGATTGATGCTGGGAGTCGGAATTGCATTTCTTCTGGAATACTTGGATACGACAATAAAAAATGAGCAGGATATTGAAGAGTTTCTCGGCATTCCAGTGATTGGCGTTATTTCGCCTATCCTGGAAAAGGCTGAACTGGTGAAGGAGGAGAAAGTTGTTAAGAGAAAGAGAGAGAAATGAGGAGAAAAGCCAGCTTGTATGGAATACTTCCTTAAACGTAAGAAAGACCTGGCATTTTGCCAGGTCTTTCTCTGTTTAATTTCCAATTCCTAAATCGTCCAGCGGTCATTCACAATCGCGATCAGCACCCAATCGCCGTTGCTGTTTTTCTCGAATACCATGTTCAGGCTCTGCCAGTCCATTCCATCGTATTGGTCGGTGCCTGGATAATAGAACTCGACTACAGTTGCATTAGGATATTTACGGTGGATCAGCTCATGCGTCATCGGCTGTTCACTGCGTCCATACCGCTCTTTGGCATTGTAGTCTGCTTCCATTAAATACTCCTCATAATACTCGGCAGGCGTCAAATTGATCTCAAAGCCACTTCCATCTTCGTATCCCCATAAATAATCATTCGGATCATTCATGAAGCCGGGAAGCTGCGCTTTGGTGAAAGTGACTCCGCCGCTGTCGATGCAGCCGCCGGCGTATGGGCAGAATGTCAATCCTTTCGCGGAGCTGACATAAGCGGCAACATCGTCAAAGTCTTCGGCCTGCAGTTCTGCCAGGATGTCATTGGCGGTCATCAGCAGGTCCTGTTTTTCAGGAATGAAACTCGGCTCGATGGCCCGTGCAAGGAATGCCGCAAACTGCGCACGTGTTACTTCAATGTCCGGACGGAAAGTATTGTCCGGATAACCGCGGGCAACGCCTTGGTAAGCCAGTCGTGAAACGGCATCAAAGGCGTAATGGCTTTCGCTCATGTCCCGGAAATTATTGTCGGGCGCATCCGGGAAGTAGAGGGCGCGGTCCAGCATGGCTGCCGTTTGCGCGCGTGTCACAGTCCAATCCGGACGGAAATAATTATTCGGGTAACCGAATATGATTTCCTCTTCAGCAGCAGAAGCGATATAACCGGAAAACTCGTGGCTGGCCGATACATCACGGAAACCTGTGTTGCGCGGCGTGTCATCCAGATTCAAGGCGCGTCCGATCATGGCGACAGCGTGCGACCGTTTGACAGGATCATTTGGCCGGAAGGTTCCATCAGGGTAGCCATTGATGATGCCTTCTTCATGAAGAAACGCGATTTCATAGGCGAACGGATGGTCTCCAGGCACATCGTCGAACAGCACAATCGCTTTGGCGGGTGACGAAAACGAACTGATCATCAGGATGGCAGCGGCGATTAAAGACATTACCGTCTTCATAATCTATCCCTCCCTGTTTGTTTCTATCTTATCACATTTGTAATCAAATAGTAATATTTAATTGTTAGTATTAATAAAATATTGACAATTATCTGATGCGATAAAAGGGAAAGGCGTTAAACATGATTTGGAGAGAAATGGTTCGTATTTTTCTGTTATTTTATTAATTAACTGATGTTTTAACATGCAGTTGGTGGTAGAATGAAGGCAAGATGAAGCAATACGGAGGAGTGACATTGATGAAGAAAGTGATGGGTGTGCTCATCGTTCTGCTGTCAGTCATTTTGGCCCTGCCTGCCGCTGCCGCACCGGATCTGTCTGAAGATCATCAGTTTTATGAGGAAATTATGTATCTGATGGACCGCGGAGTCATTGAAGGTTATCCGGATGGCACCATTCGGCCCGATGCAGAAGTCACACGTGCAGAAGCCGTCGTGATGATCGGCCGCCTGATGGATTTTGATAGAACGAAAAGAGCGACGGAGTTTACTGATGTGCCGGCCGGCCATTACGCCAGCGGCTGGATCGCGGAAGCTGCCGAAGCCGGTTATGTACTGGGTGTCGGGAACGGTAAATTCGAACCCAACGCGCCGATCATCCGAGGCGACATGGCATTGATTGTGGAGCGGGTATTTGACCTTGTTTTTGGAATTGAATCGACTTTCACAGACGTTTCTGCCGATGCCTATTACGCGGAAGCCATCAACAAAATCCTTGCCGCTAATATCACGATCGGTTATCCTGACCGCACTTTCCGCCCGCAAGTGGAAGTGACGCGCGGCCAGTATGCAGCATTCCTGGCGCGGGCACTCGAACCTGAATTCAAAAATGATGCCGTCATTGAAGGCTCTTACCAGAAAGACAAAACCAAAGTCTACACTTATGAAAATGCAGACGGCACAACAGAAGCCCACAGTTTCGAAGATGTCCCGGACCGCGGCGGTCTTATCTACGGATTCATGTGGACCGTCGACACGGATGACGGCAACTATGAATATCTCGAGCTTGAAAATTATGACTACCTTGCTTACGGTTATCCGTACTCCGAAGGCGATGTCGCCATCGTTTACCCGGTGCAGGTTGGCAAAACATTCACCAATGGCATGGAGGATGAAACGATCACTCTCGAAATCACCGGAGTCAATGTTACCGTGGAAACCGCTTATCAAACTTTCAGCAATGCAGTCGAAATTACAAATGAAGACGGCGACAAGTATTACATGGTCGAAGGTTTTGGAACCGTCAAATCGGTCAATGCTGAGGGAGATGTAATAATGGAGTTGTTGAATGCAGAATAATGATTTACCGAAGCACCAGTCCTTATACTATGAAGGCTGGTGTTTTTTTGCATCGCTGAAACTATTCTTCAAAATCATCGTCTAAGCAATAAAGGAGGGGAATGACGTTGAAGAAGCTTTTGCTGGTGATGCTCGCGGCAGGTATTGTTTTACTGATTGTTAATTTCGTCCTTCCATCCAATGACTTTAAAGAAGTCCCGGTGCAGCTGGAAGTGTCAGCTTATGACTATGCGAATGAAGAATTTGAAGAAACCTTTGTAATTGACGATCAGCAAGAAATTGAGGATTTTACAGCCTCACTCAATAAAGCGAATCACAAAAATGGATCATACGAACTCTCTCGGCAGCCAGACTATAGCATCGTAATGCTCTACAACAATGGCTCGATTGACACACTCAGATTATGGCTCGATTTTGATACTGATTTAGACTTATTCAATAGCGATAAAACAGATGGCCATTACAGACTGAAAAACGATGGAGCAAGAGAAGTTATTCTGGAGATATTGGAGTAGGCAACTGTAATGAAAATTAGAATGATTAGGGTTTTGAAGTTTTTAATCGCTTTTCGCTTGCGAAAAGCATGAAATTGAGGCTTGGGTTGGTTGGGAGAGGGAGATTTGGCTTTGGGAGGTGGGGTGAAGGCTAATTTTTGAGATGGAAAATAGCTTATAGATATTAAATCGGGCGTTCAGATGAATAATCAGGCGCTCAGGAGAATAATCAGGCGTTCAGAACATTAATCAGGCGTTCAGGAGAATAATCCGGCGCGCAGGGAAATATTCCGGCGTTCAGCAATTCGGGCATAAAAAAACGCCGTTTTTAGACGGCAGATTATGATTATTCTTTTATTCGATATCGTCGTGATTTAGTATCTCCAAAAACTTTAAAGTCATACTGCGAGAGTATCCTTTTTGCCACATCAGCACTCCCCAACAAACAAAACTCCCGAAATTCCTTATTCGACAAACTGTCATCCACAAACGAAAAATACTCCTGCAGCGCAAAATGGTGGGCGGCCGAATTCTTCGCCCCGCACCCTGAACACACCCAATTCCTTTTCACCCGCGCCATCTGATATCCCTTGCAATCCGCGCAATACACGCCTTTTTGCAAATCGCCATATGCGATCTTATAGGTTTCGCAAAGCGGCCTCCGCACATACGGCGAGTGATTCGCCTCGATCAGCCTCTTGATTTTATTTATTTTCAAAGGCGCAGGATCTGGAGGAAGAGGACGCAGAATGTTGTAGAGATAATCATTCATCTGATACGTTTTGCAAATCGGAGCGCCGGACGGCTTCGAGTGGAACAGGCACTGGTTCGCCGTGTACACAATCAGCCCCTTCACACGAACATCGATTTTCCGCTTCCCGAGCCAGCGCTTCAAAAACTGTATATTCTTGTTCAGCTGAAACACCGGATTATCCAGAATCAGCCGCTGCCCTTTCGAATCCATGCGAATAAATTCACCCGTCTTCTCATCGAAATGGAGGTCTTCGCTGACATTCTTCGAGTCAAGGATGATTATGCACTTTTCCGTTATCACCAGCCCGTCAAACTGCGTCTTCCAACCGCCGTCTATCAGGCCGATGTCCCATAACGCCGCAAAATTCTCGTCCAGGTGAAACTCCTGGAATTTCTTCCGCATCTTTTTTTCCCCACGCTCGCCGGCCGTTTTGCGATGCAGCTGATTTTCCAGATATTCTCGCTGGTCATGCGTTTTAGGAAGTCTTGCAATAAAATAGTGAATAGCCTGTCCATGCGGCAAAAGCCCAATCGATTCCTTTATAGTCGCCACCTCTTTCTTCCATATGGATAAATTATAGCATTCCGAAACGCTATTATTTAAAAATTCTAAAAATATTTTTAGCTGGAGTTTGGTTTTGCTTTTTCGCTTTTCGCATCGGCGAAAAGCATCCATAATAGCACTTTCTTTCAGTATTTGAGTTAAGGGGAGAGTTTTTTCTCATTAACCGACAACAGGGCGAGCGATTTCACTTTTGAAAAGGGGCGGGGAGGATTAATCGGGCGTTCAGGGAGATAATCGGGCGCTCAGGAAGATAATCGGGCGTTCAGGGAAATAATCGGGCGTTCAGGGAGATAATCGGGCGTTCAAAAAAATAATCAGGCGTTCAGCAAATTTTCCCCTCAACTCCCACAAAAAAATCCCCAAAAGCCGCAGCTCCCGGGGACACAATTATCAAACTCAAACTCAAACTCACATACTCACAACTCTCACAACTCCCCAACTCCTAAAACAACCCAACAGCCTCACCATCAGGTCCAACATCCATCTTCAAAGCCGCCGGCTGCTTCGGCAACCCGGGCATCGTCATGATGTCGCCCGTCAGGCACACCAGGAAGCCCGCGCCAAGTTTCGGCATGATCTCGCGGATCGTCACCGTAAAGCCTTCCGGCCGGCCGAGCAGTTTCGGCTGGTCGGATAGCGAATACTGCGTCTTCGCCATACAGATCGGCAGCGCATCCCAGCCGAATTTCTTCAATTCGACCAGCTGCTTCTGCGCCTTATCAGTCAGCTGAATATCAGCACCGCCGTATACTTTCTGCACAATTACACGAAGCTTCTCTTCCACCGAATCGCTTTCGTCATACAACATCGAAAAGTCTTTCGGCCGCGCCAATTCTTCTTTCACAAGCTGCGCCAATTTCAAACCGCCGGCGCCGCCTTGCTCCCACACATTCGTCAGCGCAACACGCACACCCGCAGCTTCACACCACGCCATAATCTCCGCAATTTCTTCCTCACTATCACTAACAAACCGGTTCAACGCCACCACCGGCTCGACACCGAATTGTCGGATCGTATCAACGTGTTTGGCCAGATTGACCATGCCGCGTCGCACTGCATCCGCATCCGCGTCACCCAGCAACGATTTCTCCACGCCGCCATGCATCTTCAGCGCCCGCACCGTCGCCACGATCACGACCGCATCCGGGTGGAATCCGCCTTTGCGCGATTTGATGTGCATGAATTTTTCCGCACCCAAGTCCGCGCCGAATCCCGCTTCGGTCACGACGATATCCGCCAGCCGTCTCGCCGTGTTCGTCGCCATCAGCGAGTTGCAGCCGTGCGCGATGTTCGCGAATGGTCCGCCGTGGATGATCGCAGGCGTGCCTTCGATCGTCTGCACCAAGTTCGGTTTGAAAGCTTCCTTTAGCAATAAAGTCAGCGCCCCTTCAACACCGAGATCACGCACCATAACCGGCATTCTGTCATACGTATAGCCGACAACCATGCTCGCCAGCCGTTCTCGCAAATCTTCCAAAGATGTCGCGAGGCACAGAACCGCCATAATTTCAGATGCCACTGTAATATCGAAACCGTCCTGGCGAGGGATGCCGCCAGCCGGTCCACCGAGCCCGATCGTCACTTGGCGCAGCGCACGGTCGTTGATATCAAGTGCGCGTTTCCACGTGATTCGCCGAGGATCGATGTTCAGCGTATTGCCTTGGTTCAGGTGGTTATCAATAAACGCGGCCAGCGCATTATTCGCAGACGTGATGGCATGGATATCACCGGTGAAATGCAGATTGATATCTTCCATCGGCAGCACCTGTGCGAATCCGCCGCCCGTCGCGCCGCCTTTTACGCCCATGACGGGTCCAAGTGAAGGTTCACGCAAAGCCACAATTACCGATTCATCCATTCTATTGAATGCATCCGCCAACCCGACTGTCACCGTCGATTTGCCTTCACCCGCAGGTGTGGGGCTGATCGCCGTCACCAGTACGACTTTCCCTAAGCCGGCAGCCGGAGGCAAGGAATTGACATCTATTTTCGCTTTATATTTTCCGTATAACTCCAGCGCTTCATCCGGAACTCCGGCACGTTCGGCAATTTCCTGGATGGGCAGAATCTTAGCATCAGCAGCAATCGATAAATCCGTAAACGACATTCAATTTCCCACTTTCATTTTTTATTTATTATAACCATAATGCCATACGGAAAAGAACGCCAGCGCATTTACCCGAATTCAATGAAAAATGGAAATACCCGCGAACCGTTGGCTATTGCGGCCGGAAAACGGTATCATAAAATTATCTATAAAAGTTGCACTAATATGCTTTAGTAGTCGATATTCCGCAAAACAGCTCCGAAGACATTAGCCGAAGTATACGAGGCTAATTCTTTGCGACGAAGCAGCGCAGCGATGCAGGAGCACGGTTTTTACATCTAGCTGTGGCAGTATCTCACTAGAGTGGATCTTGCACTTCGTCGAAACGGAGTTGGAAAGCCAACTCCGTTTCTGTTCCCTTGGGAGTCTCTGCTGTTTTGCTCCATATCTCTTGAGACTTCTTTCATTGGAAGAAAGGAATATATGACTGCTATTTGTTGATGCAACTTTTTTATAATCTTGATTAGAAGGGGGCCCACCCATTGCCTTATCAATTACGCAAAAACTTCAAATTGTTCACCTTGAATTCCAACCCCGATCTGGCACAGGAAATTGCTGAGCTGCTCGACGTCAAACTGGGCAAAAGCTCCATCACGCGTTTCAGTGATGGGGAAGTCCAGATCAATATCGAAGAGAGTGTCCGCGGTGCGGATGTTTATCTCGTGCAGTCGACTTCGCAGCCTGGCAATGAGCATGTGATGGAACTCCTCATCATGATTGACGCGTTGAAGCGGGCATCCGCCAATACGATCAATGTGGTTATCCCTTATTACGGCTATGCGCGCCAGGACCGGAAAGCGGCTTCCCGCGAACCGATTACGGCGAAGCTCGTGGCCAATATGCTTGAAAAAGCTGGCGCGACGCATATAATCACACTGGATTTCCACGCCCCTCAAATCCAGGGATTCTTCAATCTGCCGGTTGATCAGCTGCGCGGCGGCAAGATTCTCAAAAAACATTTTGCGGATAAGAACCTGGAAGATGCCATCGTGGTAGCGCCTGACAACGGAGGCCTTGGCAGAGCCCGCAATCTGGCGGACCACCTGAACGTGCCGATCGGTTTCATTGATAAGCGCCAGGAAGAGCCGGGCGGACCTGAAACCGTGAATATCGTCGGTGACATCAAAGGCAAGAACGTCATCATCATCGTCGATATTGTCGATACGGCGACCACAATTGCACTCGCTGCCGATATGCTTGTTGAGAACGGCGCAAAAGCCGTTTACGCCTGCTGTACGCATCCGGTGCTGTCCGGCCGGTCGATCGAGCGCATCGAGAACTCGGCTTTGACCGAGCTTGTCGTCACGAACACGATCGATGTGCCGGAAGAAAAACGCACGCCGAAAATCACGATTCTTTCGGTCGCGCCGTTATTGGCGGAAGCGATTGAACACGTGCATAACGAAAAGCCCGTCAGTCCTTTATTCGAATAAAATCAGAAACACCCTCCGCTGAGCTGCCGGTATGTCGATACCAGCTTGTCAGCAGAGGGTGTTTTGTTATGCGTTTAATAGTTTTCGAGATTCGGGGCAATGCGTTTTTTGGAAGCCTGCTCGTAAGCATAAGCCAGTTCGATCAAACGCGCTTCGCTGAACGCCAACGCGCTGAACGTCACGCCGACGGGATGGCCGTTGCTTGTGTAGCCGGCTGGAACGGTGATGGACGGGTAGCCCGCTTTTGCCGGCATGCCTGCGCCGCGATTGTCCTGGAATAACAAAGCATCCAGATTGTGCTGCGCCATGGCGGCGTCGATGCCTTCCGTTTTTGCCGTCCGCAAATCGGTTTCACGGTGTTCCAGGTATCTCGGGTCTGAAGGGTCGTCGCTCATCGACTGCGATTTCTCCAATTCCGCCTGGCCGAATTTCATGCGGCGCTCGGGATCTTGTTTGTTGAACTCAATCACTTCTGCCACCGTTTTGACAGGGACGTCATCGGATGTGGTCTGCAGATAAGCATTGACGCCGCGTTTGAATTCGTACCAAAGGACGTCTGACTGGAACGGTTCGACGGGAATCTCCACTTCTTCGATGATTGCACCTTGTGCTTTCATCACTTCGATGGCCTGGTCGATGATGGCGCGTTCTTCCGGCTCTTCGTCATTCAAAAACGAAACGTCGACGCCAATGCGGGCGCCATTCAATCCGTCAGCTTTCAGATGAGATGTGTAATCGGTCAACGCTTTTTCAACGCTTGCCTGCGTAGCCGGGTCGCTTTCGTCGATTCCGGTCAGCGCACCGAGCAGAATCGCCGCGTCAGTAACAGTGCGAGCCATTGGTCCAGCGGTGTCCTGGCTTTCCGCAATGGGGATGATGCCAGTACGGCTGATGAGGCCGACGGTCGGCTTGATGCCGACAATCGAATTGGCGCTGGCCGGACTTAAAATCGAACCCGCTGTTTCCGTGCCGACGCCGACAACTGCGAAATTCGAGGCGATGGCAGCGCCGGTTCCAGAACTCGAACCGCCGACATCACCGGCCTTGAATGTGCTGACACCATAAGGGTTGAGGACCTGTCCGCCGAGTCCGCTGTAGCCGCTCGGACCATCCTTCGACATGAAATAAGCCCATTCGCTCAAATTGACTTTGCCCAAAATGATGGCGCCAGCTTGCCGTAATTGGGCAGCGACAAACGAATCCTGGCGCGCGAAATTATTTTCAAGCGCGATGGCACCGGCTGTCGTCGGCATCGCATCAGTCGTTTCGATATTATCTTTCAGGAGGACGGTAATGCCGTATAACGGACCTTGTCCGTCCTGTCCGCGCATTTCATCCAGTTCGGCTGCGATTTTGAGCGCGTCAGGATTCAGTGACAGCACCGAATTGATTTTCGGGCCGTTCTTGTCATATTGTTCAATCCGGTCGAGGTAGCTTTGCACCAGCTCGACGGAAGTAAGGCGGCCTTCCTTGAAAGCCTGCTGAATTTCATTTATTGTCGTTTCTTTGATCGCGAATGTAGTCGTTTCCATCAGTGTGCTCCTTTGTGGGTTAATAAAATCCTAATGTTAGTGTACACTATTTGTGTTTTATTGAAGACAGGAAATTGTTTGTTTAAATAACAGCCTTAATTTATGGTGAAAAAGGGTAGTATATGGAGTATAGAAGAAATCCGCTGGCTCTTCAGCCGGCGTGCAAGAGGTGGTACATAGATGATCAAAGTGATTGGCATTACGCATGATAATGAATTAGAGGCGGACATACCGCTGGAAAGCGTGGATTTTTCGCGATATCAATGGTTCTGGACGGATTTTGACCAGCCGACGGACGAGGAGCTTCAGCATTTGGCGTATACATTCAAGTTCCACCCGCTGGCAATCGAGGACTGCATTCACCGGCTGCAGCGGCCGAAGCTGGATTATTACGACGACCACACGTTTTTCGTCACGCATAATGTGCGGGAAGAGGAGATGGAGCTGGTCAAAGAGGAATTGGATTTCTTTGTCGGTGATTCGTTCATCGTCACATTCCATTGGAGCGCTTCGAAAGAAGTAAATCAGGTATGGCAGCGGCTTTTGGCGCACCGGAACCTGGAGAAATGGAATCCGTTCTATGTGTTTTACGAAGTGCTCGACAAAATCGTCGACAATTATTTCCCGCTCGTTTACGAAATCGAAGAAAGCCTGGCAAAAATCGAGGACAATACGCAGCAGAAATCGATGGACGTTCTCATGACGGAACTCTTCGATTCGCGTTCGCTGCTGCTCAGCCTGCGGCAGACCGTCAACCCGATGCGCGATCTTTTATACCGCATGCTGAATTCGCATCATTTAAATGAAATCCAGGACCGCCGCGAGTATTTCTCGGATATTTACGACCACCTGCTGAAACTGTCCGAAATGGTCATGTCGAACCGGGAGCTGACGGCGGATATCCGCGACAGCTATCTTTCCCTTAATTCACATCAGACCAATAACGTCATGAAAGTCCTGACCATCATCACGTCGATTTTCGCGCCGCTGACATTCATCGCGGGAATCTACGGCATGAATTTCGAACACATGCCAGAGCTGACGTGGCAGTATGGCTACTTTCTGACCTTGGTCGTCATGGTGGTTCTGGCGGTGGCGATGTTTGGCTGGTTCAGGAGGCTGGGTTGGTTTAAGTAGGGGACAGGTGTGTGGGTTTTAGGTTGGGAATATTATGCAATGAAGAATTGGTGTAGCTTAGCCTTCTAGTCTGCATTAGAAGGAAGCAGTTCGAGCTGAAAATCTCTAATGGACAGTAAACAGCGTCTAATGGACAGTAAACAGCGTCTAATGGACAGTAAACAGCGTCTAATGGACAGTAAACAGCGTCTAATGGACAGTAAACAGCGTCTAATGGACAGTAAATGGACTCTAACGGACAGTAAGTCCAAATACTGGAAATAAGAGCGGCTACATGCCCCCTCAAACCTCTCCAAAACCCCAGAGCCAAAAACAAATGGATGCTTTTCGCAGGCGAAAAGCGAAAAACCAACAAAAACATGAGGTTTCAAGACCATTTTACGAACTTTATTCCATAAAAACTCCGGATGATCACTCATCCGGAGTTTTTAGGTTGTCGAGACACATCAACTTCTTCAATCATTTCGCTGCAGCCTGACGCGTTCCGCAGGAGGCTCAGGACTCGCTCTGTATCCTGCAGGAAAGACATTGGCCGAAGCTAGCGAGGACAAGTCTTTGCGACGAAGCAGCGCAGAGATGCAGGAGCACCTCTTTGATCTTCGCCGGCTGCTGCTGCATTTTATATCTGTATAATAGATGAATATTTTTATCGGAAAAAATTGTTAGACTACGTCCTTAATAGAAAGCGATTCTGAGATATGGAGCAAAACAGCGAGACTCCCAGGGGATTAGACACAGTTGGCTTTCCAACTGTGTTTCGAGCGAAGTGCTGAGATCCACTCGGGCGAAGGGAAGCGAGACCGAGTTAGCTCAGTGCAAGCCCCCAGGAAAGCGAAGCTGTTTCGCGGAATATCTGTTTCCTGACTTTCTCAACAAAATAAAAAAAATCCGGATGATCACTCATCCGCATTTTTCTTTGTCCAGACTCCGGTGACCCAGCTCTTCGAGTCATAAGCCAGCCCATCTCCCGTGGCACAGAACGCCACTCTGCTGGTCCGTCTTATGCTTTTCAGAGCTGAACGGGTACCGTCGCTTTTCTTTTATTATCTCACATTCATCTCATTAGGATGTGCGCCTTTGCGGCGGTCTTTATTTAACGCATTAATCTGCTCCATTTCATCCGCTGTCAGCTCGAAGTCGAAAACGTCGAAGTTTTCCTCGATGCGGGAAGGTGTGACGGATTTCGGGATGGCAATGGTGTCATTCTGCAGGTGCCAGCGAAGGACGGCTTGGGCAGGCGTTTTGCCATGCGCGTCAGCGATTTTCTGGATAGTTTCATCCTGCAGCACTTCGCCGCCTTGTTCAAGCGGGCTCCATGCTTCCAAATAAATATTATGCTTGGCGCAGAATTCCTTCAGCTCGTTCTGTGCCAGGTACGGATGGCATTCGACCTGATTCAATACCGGCGGCACGTCGCATTCCGCAAGCAGGCGCTCCAGATGCTCGATTTCAAAATTGCAGACGCCGATCGCTTTGACGCGGCCATCTTTATACAATTTTTCCATCGCCTTATATGTATCGATGTACTCGTCGAATTCAGGCGTCGGCCAGTGGATCAGGTAAAGGTCCACATATTCAAGACCCAAACGCTCAAGGCTTTCATCGAATGCCCGTAAGGTATTTTCATAGCCTTGGTCACTGTTCCAGACTTTAGTTGTGATAAACAATTCTTCACGCGGAATTTTTGTTTCTTTCAGTGCTTTACCCACACCGATTTCATTTTTATAGATCATAGCGGTATCGATGGAAGTGTATCCTGTTTCCAACGCTTTCGCTACAGCTTCCGTCGCTTTCGCATCTTCCACTTGCCACACGCCGAAACCGAGCTGCGGCATTTTTAAATTATTGTTCAATGTAACAAAGTTCATCAGGCATTTCTCCTTTTCCATTTTAATCCTGCTACTGTCAAACTTACCCTATAATTCTAATCGATAAGCTTATCCCGAGCATTTATTTTGAATCAACCTTATGGAATAAAAGAATGGTTACTAAATTCTGCCAGGCAAAATGAAAGAGTTCAGGAGTATTTTCCTGTATACTTGGATAGGTCATAAAGCATAGGTATTCCAAGATTAATGCAATCATACAAATTATCAAACCTGGCTGAAGACATACAGGGAGGGCAAATGATGAAAAAAGTACTTCAAACGATTTTATTTTCACTGATCGGATTACTGCTGCTCGGCGGTGCCGGCTACTGGTTCGTACAGGATTTTCTTGAAGATGATGGCGGTGAGATCAGTAAAGTCGCCGAGGAAATCGAACAGCGCGAAGTGAGCGCGGAGACGACAGAGGCAACAGAAGAGACAAAAACGGTGGATAAGACAGATGCCGATATGGACGAAGAACGGGTGCAGATTTATCTCCACCAGATGACGCATCAAAAGATCACCGCTGATAAGAAGCGGGGAGCGGTCGAGATGTCCGAAGAAAATATCGGGAACATGCTGAAGATCGTCAAAGAGAACTACGATCATTATAAGCACAGCGATTTCTACGAAAAGACGCTCCTGTCCTGGCAGGAAGGCGATTTCAGCAATGCGGTATCTGTCCATAATACAATCTGGAACTGGCATAATGGCACAGTCGGACGGGCGACCGGGTTGATGTCTGCGGAGCAGGAAGCGGAATATGTGGAGAAGAATTTCAGATAAGAGAAAAATAGCTGCGGTTCGGGACCTTTTGGGGTTCTGGATCGCAGCTTTTGTATGGGATGAAATAAAGGACTTTATCCTCCGGCACAACTTATGAGATATGTAGCAATTGCTGTTCAACGTGTTTATTCTTTTTCAGCAGGGGAAAAACATGTTATCGAATAAAAAAATATGGAAAATATTACATAAATGAACGGAGGGAATACTGGATGGATATGCATCCTCTTCTTTTGATCGTCATCATTTTCAGTATCAGCCTCAGCTTCGTCACCTTGTCGACGATTCGCATGATTCTGACATTAAAGGGCTATCAATATTCGGCAGCCGGCTTGTCGGTGCTGGAAGTCATCATCAACTTGCTGGGACTGGGAATGGTGCTGGATAATGTCGGGAATATCCAGAATTTATTGGCGTATGCGCTCGGCTTTGCGGCCGGTATCATCGTCGGTTCGAAAATCGAAGATAAACTGAGCCTTGGCTATGTGACCGCCAGCGTCATTTCGCAGGATAACAGCGGGGCGCTTGCGCTGCAATTGCGCGAACGCGGCTATGGCGTAACGGACTGGGAGACGAACGGCTTTGAAGGGAAACGCAGTTCGCTGCAGATCCTGATGCCGAAAAAGCAGGAAGTCAATCTTTATAAGACAGTGAAGGAACTGGATCCGAATGCGTTCATCGTGGCGTATGACGCGAAAACGATATACGGAGGATTTTGGATTCGGGCGATTAAGAAACGGACAATTGTGAAGTGAGTGAAGTGGAAATGCATGGGTATTGGAACCTGTGCATTTTTCTTATGTTATGCTAAAAAGAAAAAGCGGGTGTTAGGATGAAGGCTTATATCATATATGTAAAAATGCAGGATGTGGAGCCCAAGGTTTGGCGACGCATCATTTTGCCGGCAGGTGCAACGTTTCAGAAATTGCACGCCATTATTCAGGAATCGACAAACTTTCAAAGCTCCTCTATGCAGATTCCTTATCATTTCCATGAATTCCGTTTACCTGAAGAAAATTTAGTGGTGACGGATGAGCCCGTCATCTATGAAGAGTCGAAAGGGAAAAAGAAAGGTCCGATGAAAGTGCGCAAGCCGCAGTCCCTGAAAATTGATGTTTATTTGGAGAAATACCGCTCACTGTCTTATACATATGATTTTGGCGACAATTGGCAATTTGTAATCGAGCTGGAGCAAATTGTAGACGATTATCATTTTGGCTATCCGACTTTATTGGACGGAGCAGGGGATGCGCCACCTGAAGACGTTGGCGGCGTTCCCGGTTTTATTCATATGAAACAAGTGCTGGCCGACCCGCAGCATCCTGAACATGACCATTTGCTGTGGTGGAGCAAAGAACAGAATTTCCGTACATACGACCGGAAATGGACCAATCAAATATTGAAGCATTTAAAAATCCAGAAGACGGAATGGAATAAAATCAATCACTTGAATCATGAAATCATCTCTGATAAATACTTAGTAGAAGACGAAAAAGAGCGCGCAGAACTGCCGGATGGCTTGGATGAAGCCCTGTTCTATGATTACGTCCGGGCCTGTACAAATCTCTACGGCATCGTGCCTGATAAACAAGTTCTTGCGATTTTTAATAAACAGAATCCGCAGATGTATGTAAAGCTGAATACTTTTGTAAGCTTGGTCACTTCGAAAGAATGGTCAGAACAAACGGATGGCGCTGTGCTGAGGGAAGGGATGAGTTTCGTCCATCCGCTGCTGCAGGATTTGGGATCTCCAGAGAAAATTCGACAGGAACAGGCAGGGAAAGACTGGTATATGCCAGAAAAAGAAGAATTACTGAAATACACTGCCAGTGGGTACATCGAAAAAAATATTCCTTATGAGGAGCTCAAAACAGCTTTAAAACCGAATTTTTCGAAACTGCAACCGGTCGATGTGGATCAGGTTTTATGGAACTTCGGTATGGATCTGCAGATTGCTGACTCCTTCAATACTGCGATGACCGCCATGCTTTCACATCTTCCACCTTTTGAAAATATGGAAGACGTCAATAAAGTCGCGCAGAAAGCAATGAATTTCGCCAATAACCAGCGACTGTGGGCCAATTGCGGCCACACTCCTCGCGAAATATCAAGATTGAAACCATTGTCGCCGCTGTCTAAAGAGCAGCGTCCCGTGGGCGGAAGCGATCAGAAGATGGGACGCAATGATCCGTGTATGTGCGGCAGTGGGAAGAAGTATAAGAAGTGTTGTGGACGAGGGATTTAAAATCAAGATTAATCCAACGCTTTAGAGGAATAAGTGAAAATGCGCAAAGGCAGCCGCCTTTGCGCATTTCGGTGTTTTGGCTTGTTATTTCTCTTTCTTCTTTTTATCCGGCATTAATGGCGCGGTATTATTGGCGACAAAGGGAACCGGCGAAGAAGTTTCGTCATGGCCGTTTTCGTTGTCGTCTAATTCTTCCTGGATGTCCAGGTTGGCTTGTGTGGCTTCCTCTTCGGAACGATGTTTTTTATTGTCTTCCATCTGAATTCCTCCTTACGTCGTTTTAATGGTTGGCGCTGCCAATGGGATTGCGTATTTCACGTCGGCTTCTGATCCGAGCCGATGTGTGTTGAGGCTGAAATGATCAATGGCATTGCCGATGTTTCGGGCCTGTTGCCGCAGGTTGGGATCGACAAATGGGACATAATCGATGGAAATCATGGCTTCTGAAATGTCGATGACGCGGACGGCCTGTTCATCCAGTACAGCCGCTATCTGCAGGAATGTCCATTGTTCACGCGCGGCGATGGAATTGAAATGGTTATGGCCGTTCACGTACAGACCGGCATTTTGTTTATTATTCAAAAGATCCCACATGGGAATATCGGGTGAAATGGAACGTTTTTCTTTGCTGGAGTTTTTAGTGGTGCCGTAAACGGGATGATGGCCAAAGACGAGCAAAGGGCGATTGCCGGAATCTACAACGACATCCGCGAGCCAGAACTGCTGCTCGAGATCTAAGGTTCCGCCCCAGTCTTCATAGTTCTGTTCCTGCGCCGTGTCGAGAAAGGCCAGCACCGCGGAATCAGTCGACAGGGAATGGAAGCGGTCCTGCTTTGTGATCTTCAGGACTTCTTCCCGTGGCAGCGCATAGACATCATGGTTTCCAAGGACATGGACGAACGGTTTCTGGTGCTGGTCGATGATTGTATAGATGCCTTCCAGTTCATCCTGCGTGCCAAAATTGGTCAGATCACCGATCGATACGTAGAGGTCAGCCGGTACCGAGAAAAAATGCGCCATGAAGCTTTCATAAAAATCCTGCCGTTCCCGCTGCGACAATGCATATTCCTCTTTCACCGTCGGATAATGCAAGTCGCCAATCACTGCAATTTTCATGCTTTCTCCAGCTCCTTTCATTCTCTTGCCAACTCCATTATCCCCATTGGATGTAAAGCGTTTGAAACAACCGTGTTAAGAATTGTAAAGGAAATAAAATCGGCGGCTGCCGTCAATTGCAGGCTCGGATTAATTTACAGCCGAATGGGTAAATAAAGAGAAAACGTTTCTATGGGAGGAATCTGTAATGACAAGAAAAGGGACAGGCGGCAGCGGCAATGATTCATATATCGATAAAATTCTTGATAGCGTGAACGAAAAAGAAAATATAGACGGTGAACGCCATCGTCATGGACACAACGAAAAGCATTCAATCGGCAACGAGCATGAAAATGCACCGGACGAGGGCAAAGAAGACGTGCCGACGGAAGATAAAATCATCCGTGATCCGGAGACAGGCGAGGAAACCTTCATAAAAAACGACAATAAGAATTGGAAAATGAAATAGATTAGCATGAAACCGCTTGTGGAGAAAATTCTGCAGGCGGTTTTTACTGTGTATTGTTTAATTCCAGTGGCTGACAGGAATGAGTATAAGAGAAGCATTAGTGGGAGGGGGAACAGAATGAAAATTTACACGATTGGCCATTCAAGCCATTCTAAGGAATTCTTCGAGAAGATGCTCAAGGAGAATTCAATTGAAGTGCTGGCGGATGTGCGGGCTTTTCCCGGCAGCCGCAAATGGCCGCAGTTTTCGAAGGACGTTTTTCCAAAATGGCTGGAGGCTGAGAACATCACCTATCAGCATTTTCCGAAGCTCGGCGGACGCAGGCGCAAGTCGAAGGAAATTGACAACGAAGTTAACGCAGGCTGGAATAATCGTTCATTCCATAATTATGCCGACTATACATTGACGGATGAATTCAAGGAAGGCATCGATGAATTGCTGGCACTGGCATCAGATCGGCGTGTGGCCTACTGCTGCTCGGAGCGGCATCCTTCGCGCTGCCACCGGTTTCTGATCAGCAATTGGCTCGTCGCGAACGGCCATAAAGTTTTTCATATCATTGACGGGAAAGATGAAAGCATCGAGCTGGTTGAACATGAGGTAGGTATGTGGGGTGCAGAGGCTGAGGTGAAGGAAGAGGACGGCGCGGTGGTCGTCTATCCGGAAACCGGTCAGGATGAGGCGGCAGAATAAAACCTTGCAAGCTGGAAGGAAGACGGATTCTGATTTTCGGGTTTATTTGGCATGGATTTAGAGAATACAAAGTAAGGAAGACATCCTACATATGGGTCAAAAAAGATGAATGGAAGGGGACATGAAACGATGAGTATGCAAAATATCCAGACCAACGATTTGGTGAGGGACGAATACGGCAACCATTACCTGGTGGTGGGGACGAACGAAGAGGAAGGCACATTGAAGAATATCCAAGTGTCGAACCTTTGGTACGAGCAGGCTTTCCGTGAGAGTTTCGAAGATGCGAGCGGCGGCAAGTCGGTTGGCATCCAGCTCCAGGAAAAGGTCAATTCTTATATAGAGGAAACGGAGCGCAACGAGCGTCCGATTTATGGCATCCGCGACCTGATCGTCAACAAAATCGACGTGTATGCGGTCGACATCACGAAGCCGCATCCGAATAGCGTGTTATAGAAGATAAATTTTAGGTTTTAAGCCATCTCCGGCAGACTTTCGGGTCTGTTGGAGAGGGCTTTTTTGTTGGCTGGATTTTTGTGGGCGGGAGAAGAAGTTTTATGCGTGCGACACGACACTTTATGCGCGGGAAAAGCCATTTTATGCTCAACAAGATAACTATGTGCTTGAAATGATAAAAATGCTTCTTTCTCCGTAGACTGCCGATTACCAAGGATTCCCTCCACCCAAGGTCAAGCCCCTGTAATGGATGCATTTCGCCAAAACCAGGCGAAATGCGAAAAAGCCCACGCCCTTAGCGGATGGTTTTCGCAAAGCGAAAACCGTCCAATCTTTAAAAGGAAGCTTTCGCGGACCGCGAAAGCTTTTTTCATAACAAAAGCCGTCCCTCAACCAAAGAAGGACGGCTTTTCTCTATCGATTATTCTTTCTCCATACCAACCGCAAACCCGAGATACATCAAAGCGTTGCGGGCTTTGAACGTGGTGGACAGCGCCAGGCGCTCAAGCTCGGCCTGTGTCATCTGATGTTTGCGGAGCTCGCCCGTTTTGGCGATTTCCTCTTGTTTCGTGATGACCTGAACGAAACTGCGTTCCATCTGATCACGCAATTGGAGGGAACGGATCATGGCGAGGTTCTGGGATTCAGAACGCTCGTAGCCGTAGACTTCTTTGGATAACCAGTACAATGCCTTCAGGGCGCTGTTCTTCGTATCGCGGATAAACGGCTTCAACGGATTTTTCGGATGTTCTTCCTCGAACCAGATGCGCTGCATGACCGCGTGCTGGTTCTTCACTTCAAGTTTATAATAATGGTTGATGAATTGAGCGGTTTTATTGAATAACGAGAACGATTCACGGTAAACGGTCTTCAGCTGCTCATTGCGCATCGGCTCGGTTTTGTCGAGCTCGAGTGCGTCATACAATTTCTCGCGGTGCCCCGTGAATTCCGCAATGAGGGAATCCATGAAAGCCTCGAGGAACACGCCGCGGTCTTTATCCTCGCCTTTGTAGCGATAGCGCAGCGTATCGAGTTTCATCGTGCCTTCAGGGTCGACTTCGTTGTCGGGATTGAGCAATAAATGCTGTTTCGCGCACCAGTCGCGATATTCTTTCTCACGGCCTTCGAAAAAGTTCGGCTTATAATTCCCTGTGATATCGACCGGCCCGATTTCACCCAGCATTTTCTGCGCCAATTTGAGGCGGTCCGCATAAAGTGCGCTGCCATTGGCGTCGGTGATTTTCTCCGCACCTTCGCTCAGCAATTCGCGCGCTTTATGAAGCGCATCGGCTTTTTCTTCCTTGCCTGTGAGGAATGTGGAATAAAACAGGAGCCCCCAGCCGCGTTCCGCTTCTTTGCGCTGATAGGAGGGATCGTCATTCTCATGTTCGACCATCTGTTCGAGTACGTGCATTCCGTCCATCGAACGGCCGACATAAATGAGCACTTCTGCATAATTCAGGCAGATCTGATTCCAGATGGTCGGCGGGACCTTGCCGCGGAATTGGAAGAACAGGCTTTCGAACAGGAAAAGCTGACGCTGTTTCATCGGGCTGTTCCATTCATTCTGCAATTGATGGCGGATGCCGAGCTGGCTTGATTCCAATAGGATTGCAAGCGGATAAGCCGCTTGTCCTTCAAGGCGTTTCTTCAGATGGTCAAGTATATCTTGCAGCTTTTCAGGTTCTGTTTTCGTTTTTTGGAAATCCTGCAAAAGCATTTGGGTAGCTTGGTATAATTCTTTCAATTCAAATTGCCCGTAATCATCTGACTGGGCAATTTCCTGTAAATTCGTCATCGGGAAGCCTCCTTGGGTGTATGGTCCTTGGTAAAAAGAGATTCTTGGCGTCACGTTTTCACGTTCACTTACTATTGTAACGAAAAGTTGGGGACAGGTCACCAACTATTATCAGAATTGTGTGGTATTTGTAATGCGCGTTGTCGTCATCAAACTAATTAAGGTATGATAAGTATACATGCACAAGATTCAGTCATCTCAGAAAAATGAATAAGCAAACAGGGGGCCACGATGTGATTAATTTTCCAAAACCGACAGTAGAGCAGTTTTTCCGTACATATACGATTTCTGATTTTGCGGTGAGCCGCGATGAGAAACGATTGATTTTCAGTTCGAATCTGAATGGCAATGTGAATTTATGGGCAATGGATTTGCCGAACGGGTTCCCTTATTTATTCGCGCAGCGAGACGAGTCGGTAAGTTTCATCAAATTCGATCCGGAAAACCGTTTTGTGCTGGCGGGGTATGACAAAGACGGCGATGAAAACCATCAGATCTATGCGCTGCCATATGAAGGCGGACTGCCGCAGCCGCTGATCACGGGTGAGCCGGATGAAAAATATTTCTTTTCCCATTTGAGCGATGATGGCAAACGGGTGTATTACATGACGTCGAACGGTAATCCGACTTACTTGAATACGCGCGTCCGCAACCTGGAAGATGGCTCAGATACGATTTTGCTTGAAGGGGAAGGCGGTGCTACCGAACTTGCGGCTGTGTCCGACAATGAAAAAGCGCTTGTTTATTCGCGTGCCTTCGCTAACACTTACGTAACGTCATTCGTGAAAATCGGTGATGAAACATATAACCTGACGCCGGATGCGTCACAGGTGCATGTTGCGTCAGACCCAGTATTCACTGATGATAACACGATTTATTTCGTAACGAATTTCGACAGTGAATATAATTATGTGGCGAAGTTTGAAATCGATACGAAAGAGTTTTCACGTATAATGTCGATTGAGGATGAAAGCGTGGAAAGCTTGAAATGGCATAAGGAAAGTGAAACATTTTATATCACGACGGAAAAAGGGGTCACCGATTATCTTTACCGTGCGGATCTGAAAATGGAAAATCCGGTGAAGCTGGATGCACCAGCAGCCAGCATCGATAAAGTGGTGGTGACGAAATCAGGTACCGTATACGTATTAGGCCGCAGCGCAACTGTGCCCCATAATATTTTCCATTCGGAAGATGGGGCAGAATGGACGCAATTAACGAAGAATAATGTACTTGGTCTGGAATCCGAAGATATGGTGGAACCGGATGTGGTCACTTATCAATCATTTGACGGGATGGCAATCGAGGCTTTATTATTCAGAGCCAAGCCGGATAACGATAATGGCCATACGATATTCTGGCCACACGGCGGGCCACAGGCAGCGGAGCGTAAAATTTTCCGCTCGATGTTCCAGTGCTTCCTGAACCGGGGGTACACGATTTTCGCGCCAAACTTCCGCGGCAGCACCGGCTACGGTGCGTCATTCGTCAAACTGGTCGAGCAGGACTGGGGCGAAGGGCCGCGCCTCGATTGCCTCGCGGGAATCGAATGGCTGTTTGAAGAAGGCATCAGCGACCGCGATAAATTATTCCTGGTCGGCGGGAGCTACGGCGGCTATATGGCGCTATTGCTGCACGGCCGCCATCCGGAATATTTCAAAGCCGTCGTCGACATCTTCGGCGTATCCGACCTGTTCACGTTCTATAATTCGGTGCCGGAACATTGGAAGCCGATGATGGAACGCTGGATCGGCAACCCGGAACGTGACAAAGAACGCTTCATCAAAGACACGCCGACGACGTATCTCGACGGCATGGTCAAGCCGATGCTGGTCATCCAAGGGGCGAAGGATCCGCGTGTCGTCAAAGAAGAATCCGATCAGATTGTCGCGAAGCTGCAGGAAGCGGGCCGCGACGTGGAATATCTGGTATTGGATGACGAGGGGCATGGATTCTCGCGCAAAGAGAACGAAATTGAAGTTTATAGCCGGATGCTGGAGTTTTTAGGGAAGCATCAGGGGTAGAAACGAATAGATTGTGTGTGGAAACCGGTTCCGGCGGATTCTGATCTGCTGGCATCGGTTTTTTGAGTGGGTGAAAAGCGGAAAGATACAGCTATCTGTTGACGGAATTGATTTGTTTGCGCAGAATCAGATTTATTTGCTTAGAATCGAATTTGTTTGCGGTAATCTGGATTTACTTGCGCAGTGATACTTTTCCGCTTATTAGATAGTCTATTTAAGTATTATTTTGATATTTCTGCCCTCGCACGAATAAGAAAAAGACCCCGCCTAGCGGAGTCTCATCATTCCTGTCATATAATCGCATACGCCAAATCCTAAAACGCTCCCGATCCGCCGCCACCGCCGCCGACCCCTGCTCCGGATCCGGCAACGCCGCCGCTCGCGCTAGCGCTGGTAGTCGTGCCGGCGGAGACGAAGATGGCCGTCATGAAGACCGGGTTCATGACGAAGCTTGAACCGTCCACTTGCGATTCGGCAGCAGTGAAGACGGATGCTTTGCGTTCCGCAGTTTTCTGGTCGCTGCCAAGCAGGTAGGCATAAGCCCGCTGCTTTTCATCTTTCGTCAAGCGGTTCCATTGTTCAGCGGGCAATTCCTGCATCGCCGATTTTAATTTCCGCCAATTGCGCCGCACTTCATGTCCTTCGAATGTAATCGGTGAATAGCCGATCGCAAAGCCGAATGCCAGCATGGCCAGTACAATGGAAGCGGCCATCCACGGGAAGATTTCGTAAATGCCGGTGTAAATGGCGAGACCGATAAACAGCAAGCTCATGGCACCGGCCGTCCAGCGCAGCGCCGGATGCTTCTCGCGGAAATTCTTCGCCTTCACTTCAGCACTGATGCCTTTATTCCATTCAGCGACCGCCTCGTTATAAGCAGCGTGATTGTCCTCGTTCATGGTATATTCCTCGACTTGTTCGAGTGTGAACTCACGGCCGTCGCCGATTTGGTCGAACAACAGCCTGATCAATGTTTCTTCGTGCGCATGATCGGTATTCCGGTCGACCAGTTCGAAATGGTTTTCCGACAGCTGGCGGACATTGCCTTTTCGCATCAGCTCCATGATTGCCGCCGAAATCGCGTTTGGCGACAGGAATGCAGAGTTGGTGAAATAGAGCAGCGCCGGAATGCTCATCGACTCTTTCGGCACGAAAAATTCATACGGATAATTATTAATTTTCCGTTTACGCTGAGCGGCCCGCAGCCATGCGAATAAAATCCCGGCGAGCAATACCGCACCGGCTATCGCGATGGCCGGGATTCCGATAGTCTTGGCGGTTTGCTGATTCTGGGCAAAAATCGCCGCTTCGTTTTCCAGTTCTTCACGGTCTGTCGCCAAGTCATCCCGGATCGTTCCGTCCTGCGCAGTCAGCGCCGGGAAAAGTTCCGGGTTGAAAATTGCGCGGACAGTGACATTCTCCCCGTCCGGCACCTGGCCCATTTCGTAAACCGCGGCGCCTTCGTTGGTGATCATTTCCGTATTATAGGCTTCGTCATAGCCCAGCGCCAGTGTATTATTGGACTCTGCAGGCGGGATGACAGAAATGGTCATGTCACCGTATCCGCTTTCATTGCTTTCATCAATGAATGACCAATAGAACTGGGCGCCATCTTCAAACTTTTCCACTGCACCGTTGATTTGGTAAGTCAGCTCAACTTGAATGGTTTCATCATCTTCACCAGACCGGTAAATCTTATAGACGCCGTCTTCCATCTCGACTTTCAGGGGGTTGTCATTTTCCGTGGCAGAGAAATTTTTGATGGTGGTGCCTGTCTTCTCGATCAGGCCACGCGTGATTCCCTCAAAATCATCTTCAAATTGATAAGTGAAGTTTTCGATTACGTCTGCTGTGCCGTCTTCATTCAATTGCGCATCAATCCGGACTTCCGTAATTTCAAAGTCGACAGCCAGTACTTGTGCCGGTATCAGCAGCATCAGAATGAATGCCAGCAAAAAAGGGAATATTATTCTGCTTTTCATGATTCATCACCTCTTGCATAGTAATACGGGTGACCCGGTTTAAAGTTTCATGATAGTTTGCTCGAAAAACATGGTTGTCGCCGGATGGCTGCTATATAATGCAGGTAAAGGTATTGCAAGAGAGCCGGAAAGAGGGGAAGACAACTATGAAAAAGCGGAAGTTCTTCAAGAAAATCGGATTGTCTGTGGCTGCTGCGGTGCTGCTGTCACCGTTCATGCCGACGCTCGACAAGTCAGGATTCACTGCGGAAAAGGCGGAAGCCGCCGTCACGTTCCCGGACTTGAAAGATTTTAAGGCGGAAATCGAATACCTGACCGGTTTGGAAATTATCCGCGGCTATCCGGACGGCACGTTCCGGCCGGCAGCGAGCATCACTCGCCTGGACGCTGTCCGCATGATTTTACGCGAAATGAAAATTGAGGACCCGGCGGCATCAGATCCCGGATTTTCAGACATGGACAGCAGTAGGGAAGGCTATGCCGAAGTGGCAAAAGCTGTAGAGATCGGTTTCATCAACGGCAAGACCACGAAAGACGGCGAGCGTATTTTTGATCCCAAAGGCAAGCTGACGCGCGCTGAAATGGCGAAAATCCTGACCGAGGCTTATGCGCTCGATGCCAACAATAACGTGAAGTTCGTCGACGTTAGTACGGGGCACTGGGCGAATGCTTATATCAGCCGATTGGCTACCGCTAAAGTGACGGACGGTTTCCCAGGCGGCTACTTCAAACCGGAAAGCAGTCTTGAACGCCAGCATTTCGCGGTATTCATGGCGCGTTTATTGAACCCTGCAAAATTCCAGGCTGGTCCAGTGGTCATTCCGCCACCGCCGGAACCACCGAAGTATCCGGCGCCATCCACGAACACGCCAGGCAAATATGCCGGTGGTCTCCTGGTCGTCAATAAAGTCTATGCTTTGCCATCGACCTATAATCCAGGAATCATCCCGGTTGCCCAAAAAGGTGTCGATGCGATGGTGTCTGCAGCAAAAGCGAATGGCGTCTACTTAAGTGTCATCAGCTCCTATCGTTCGTATTCCTACCAAAAGACACTTTATGAAAATTACGTGAAGCGTGACGGCCAGGCCGCAGCTGACCGCTACAGCGCACGTCCGGGACACAGTGAACACCAATCCGGGCTGGCGTTCGATTTCGGCGGAACGAACCAGAATCATTGGCTGGAATCTTCGTTCGCCGATACGGCAGAAGGCAGATGGCTGGCAGCGAATGCGCATAAATACGGTTTCATCCTGCGCTATCCGAAAGGCAAGGAAAGCATTACAGGATATATGTTCGAACCGTGGCATTTCCGCTATGTCGGTTCCGGTGAAGCGCCGAAAATCAAAGCCAGCGGCAAAACGCTTGAAGAGTATTTGAATGTGAGAGGGAATTAAAGGCATAGTGAATAGTTATCATTAAAAAGCGGCATCCACTCGAATTGGTGGATGCCGTTTTCCGATTGCCCTGAAAAAAGATGTTTTGATGCTGACCGCCCGATTATTTTCCTGAGCGCCCTAATATCGAGCTGAACGCCCGAATATTACGCTGAGCGCCTGATTAATTCCCTGAACGCCCGATTATCAAACTCAACGCCAAATTCTCCCAACGCCGAGTGACTGTCGACTCCAAAAATGGTACAATAGCAGGAAAATGTTCTGTTTTTATTACATAATTGGTATTGAAAACGAAGGAAAGAGTGTAGAGTTATCATGAAATTACCTAAACTTAACAAAACAGCCACCCGAATTTTGACCATTCTCTTCATGGTCGCTTTACCGATAGTGACGTTGATCGTTTCGGAACTGATTGTGCGGCAAGTGTTGACACTGCCGATCGGCCAGTGGTTCGCGGATTTCGACAAACGTGTATTCGTTAACGCGTTCCTCGTCCTGGCATTATTCAACCTTTTCTATATCCTGCCGCGGCGCTGGTTCATGCTGTCGGGTATCATCCTCAGCATACTGCTGCTCGTTTTTGCAGTCGCGAATAAAATCAAGATGGAGCTCCGCAGTTCTCCGGTTGCGCTCGGTGACTTTTATTTATTGGATGAACTGGGCGGCTTCGAATTGCCGGTGGACTTCAATATTCCATTGCTGGCAGTTGCGGGCATTGTATTACTGCTGCTGATCGCGGCGATCTTCCTGGCAGTGCCGCGTATAAAAGAGAATTGGCTGCTGAAGGCAGGCGTCGTTTTATTGTCGGCCTTTTTCCTGTTCGCCTTGTGGACGGATAAACCATTTTCGCCGATGAAGCAGGCGAATTTCCAGACGTCGTGGTGGAAACTTGAAATTGCGCTGATGCAAAACGGCGTACTCGGTAATTTTGTCATGCTGGCGAAAGAAGCAGAAGTGGAACCGCCGGAAGGCTATTCGGTTGATAAGCTCGAAGAGATCGGGGCGGCCTACGAACCGGCTCCGGCTCAGGAAAATTCCGAGAAGCCGAATGTCATTTTCATCATGAGTGAATCGTTCGCCGACCCGTATTTCTTCGGGGAGCAGCATTTCAAGCAGGACCCGATTCCGAATTTCCGTAAGTACTACGATGAATCGCTGCACGGTTCGATGTATTCGTCTGAGTTTGGGGGAGGGACTGCCAATGTGGAATTTGAAGCATTGACCGGTTTCAGCATGCAATTCATGCGCGCTGACTTTGTTCCATATCAATTATTCGTCAAGAAGCCGCTGCCCTCAGCGGCCCATACTTTCCGGAAAGCGGGCTACGAAACCACAGCGATCCACACTTATTTCGGCTGGTTCTACCAGCGTGAATCGGTCTACAAGCAATTGGGGTTCGATCAGTTCATTTCAGGTGATTTCATGGACCTTGACCGTCCGAACGATCCGTCGCAGTCTTTCCCGGAAGATAAGCACATCACCGATTCCACTCTCGAAACGCTGGATTATACGGAAGGCCCTGACTTTATCCATGCGGTGGCTGCGGAAGGGCACGTGCCGTATTGGCAGAAAGAGAAGTCCGATTTTCTGAAAGACGGCACCTTGCCGCCGGAAACCCAGCCGTATTTGAACTACTATACGGCTGTCATCAATAATGTCGACAAGGAGCTCGGGCGCCTTATCGAAAATCTCGAACAGCGCGATGAACCTTCGATTGTCGTATTCTTCGGCGACCATTTCCCGGCGTTTCCGAACGGCAACGAATTATATGGAGCGAACGGTGCAGGCGTGGTGGACGACATGCTGAACGATTATGACGATTACCTCGCTACGCATAAAGTTCCTTATTTCATATGGAAATCCGATGGCAATGAAGCGCGGCAACTCGATTTGTCACCGAATCAATTCGGCCCGATCACGATGGAAATGGCCGGTGTGGAGGGGAATGTGATCACCGCTATTCTTGACCGCATGCGCGAAAAAGATGAGGCAGTCGTTCCTTACGCCCAGTGGCAATCGAAAATGGGCGGTAATACAGAGGAAATGGAAGATTTGAAGATCGTCCAGTATGACTGGCTGCATGGCAAACGCCATATCGCCGATCTGCTGCCGGATATGAAAGTTACAGCTGCACCTGATTATCATCTGGGACTCTATCCGGAAATGACAGTCCAGAAAGTCACAGAAAAAGGCGGCCTCTATGAAATCTTTGTGGAAGGCGCACCGAAGTACGCAAAACTTCTGGTCGATGGGGAGCCGATCGAAGAAATCGCCTGGCGCAAAGCGGAAGAAGGTGTAGCCGCCTTTTCCGTCAGCCAGGATCTAATCGGCGCGGGAGCGGATATCCAATTGGCTGTCCTCAATTCACACGGCGCGGTGCTCAGCAAAACAGAGATGTTCAAGATGGTGACAGTTTTGCAGGAATAATTCAATCGCGTTTACACGCATAATTCAACCCCCGATATCTTGAGAGATATCGGGGGTTTTATCATGTCCATATTTTATTGGGAAGCTTCAATTGTTGCCAGCAGCTGTTCACCTGTAAAAGCACCGTTCGCTGTGATGCGGTCCAGTTCGAAATGGGCATCGGTTTCCCTGTTCACCAGACCGGATTTGACGGTGAAAGCCATTTGATAACCGGCTACTTGGGCGAGACGGATGGTATCCTCCGAATAATGGCCGTATGGATAGGCCAGTGTGACGACATCATAACCCATCTTTTCTTCAATTGTTTTTTTGCTGAGCAGGAGATCTTCAAAAACTCTTTTTTCAAATTCCTCCTGTGATTCTAAGCCGGAGTCATCTTGCATGCGTCCGGCAAGTACGCCTTTTAATTCATTTTCTGCATCAGCTTTCTTATAATGTGAATCCCATGTATGCACCTGGACCATGACCGTGCCTTCCATCGAGCGGGCTTCTGGCCAGGTGAATTTCTCATATTCTTCCGGATGCAAGGTGCTTGGTGTTTCAAAGATTCTGCTGGCAATGACGTTTACCGTCGCTTTCATGCCGAGCTCCTCCAAAACAGGAAATGCTTCTGTATAAACACTTTTATAGCCATCATCAAAAGTGATGAGAATGGGCTTATCAGGCAATTTGGTTTTATTTCTCAGATGATCAGCCAGCTGGTAATCCGTAATGGTTGTAAACCCGGCTTCTTTGAGCGCAGACATCTGTTCCCTGAAACGCAGCGGATCGACACTGATTACATCGTTCCGTTCCTCCAATAAAATATGGTACATCAGAACAGGAATCGATGGAAAAGCCGAAATATCCACAGCCGGTTCAGCTTGCACTTCAGGAACAGCGTCAATCGCAGCCGAGGCCGGAGCGGTATTGTCAGGTGCTTCTATGGTTGTCGCAATATTTTCTTCTTCAATTTCAGGATCCATATGTATCGGCAAAAAGATTAACCCCAATAAGACCAGGAACAAGCAGCCGGAAACATAATATTTTCTCAAATTTTATCCTCCTAAAGCAGAAATTTAAAAACTTCTTAGGCGGATTATAACTTTAGTCATAGGTAAATGTAAACAGTCCACTTGATATATTTGGGATAAATTTGAACTTTTTACACATTCGAAGATAGGGTAGATTGCTTCTAATTGTATGATCCGGATAGAATTCCGCCATTAATATAGATGGAATAAAAGCCCATAAAAAAACGACCGGCTATTTACCCGGTCGATGACATTTCTTATAGATCTTGTGGTTCATAGATGGCAGTTATCAATTGCTTGGAAGACCGGCCATTTGAATAAGTATTCCAGTGGCGGCAAAATCGTTCAATTTTTTCCTGGTCAATCCGGGGATCGACAATATGCTCGATCACTTCGGCCGTACTGGTGACCATCGGGCCAGGGAAGAACAAGTCATTGACTTGCCAGATTCCTTGGGTGCGGTTGTATTCTTCGATATCGTATGTGAAGAAAATCATCTTTTTGCCGAGCATCGAAAATTCAACCGGAATGGAGGAATAATCGGAAACCAATATGTCACTTGCCAGCAACAGCTCATTGATATGCGGATAATCGCTCGCCAGTATGACTCGCGGATGATCCGGTACTTTAGCGGCGGCATGTACTGAAGGGTGCAGGCGGACCAACAGGACGTAATCTTCGTCCAGGGTCTCCAAAAACATTTGGATATCGAATGCCACAGCCATTCGCTGCAATTCGTCTTTACGGAAAGTCGGAGCATACAGCACGACTTTTTTGCCTTTGATTGAGGGGTAGGTCTCCAAAACGTTTTTCAGTCCGGCAGCTTTTAGCTCTTCATCATGATAAAAATCAGTTTGCGGCACGCCTGTATAGAGGAAATGGCTCATGTCGACCTGGAACGCTTCCGAGAAAATTTCGGCCATTTGGCGTGAGCCGACGGGAATGTACTGGAAACGGTCGTATACTTCCTGGAAACGCACTTTAGCGCGTGCGCTCCTGCTGTCTGTTTCAGGGTCGCGCCAGCCGAATTGCTTGATTGCGCCAGCCGCATGCCATAACTGGATGCATTTGACTTCTTTTCGGAATTCGATGACCGACAGGACCCCAGCGTAATTGTCGACAAAGACGTATTTGGATGTCGCCAGGTGGTAGATTGAAAACAAGGTATCTACTATATTAAGTGATTCAAAGGTATAGATTTTTTTATTGGGAGTGGGAATCGTTGAGAACTCCATTTTGCACCTGGTCTGGTTGATAAAAACCAGGCGGTGGTTTCCGGAGGATGCCAGTTCGTTGGCGATGAAAAAAGCGTTATCGCCAAAAGAGGACAGGAACACCGTTTTGTTTTTCAAGGGCAGCAGATTGAATAGGGAAAAAGCGATCTTGAAGAAAAACAGGTATATGGAAATGATCAGTTCGCTTTTCATTGTTTGTTCAGAAGATCCGTTTTGATTTTGGAAGTCGAGATGCCTTCAGTTCTCGGCAGGTACACGACTTCGCAATGTTCTTTCAGTTCATCGAATTTGCCTTCCCAATCAGAGCCCATTACAAAAACCTGCACTTCATTCTGCTGGATGTCATCCACTTTTTGACCCCAATTTGTTTCTGGTATCACTTCATCTACGTATTTGATGGATTCAAGGATCAATTTTCGTTCTTCATAGGAGTGGTAGGCGGCTTTGCCTTTAATATCATTGAATTCGTCAGAAGATAAGCCGACGATCAAATAGTCGCCGAACTCTTTTGCCCGTTTCAGGATATTAATATGCCCGTGATGAATCAAATCAAATGTACCGTATGTTATGACTTTTTTCATGTTATCTACACTCCGCATCTCGTATATGTTTTGCCGCTTAAGGTATAGTATCATCATTCGTCTGCAAAGAAAATATTCCCGCGGCAAATACGATCTCACTCTTATCTGCTGATGGCTTCTTCTGCCATCATCCGTTCACAAATTCCGTCCGTGAATTCAGCCTATTCGCTATTGTATCACAAGGCTTGGAAGAAGAACTATTTTATATTTGAATTGTCCCGCAGCCTTTGGCCATGCTTAAGACAGTGGAAAAGCATTGGTGAATCATTCTGTGAATATCAGTATGTGTTACAAGCAGATGATTCTATTCCCTTATGCTTAAGAAAATGATAAGATGTTTTATTGTTAGTAAAAAATGTTTTTAAGATTTTCTTCAGCTATACTGATTTAGTTTCCTATATAGACACTGCTGAAACATTATTTACATCCTTAGACGAAAATAGGCTGGTTTAGTTTCAGCTTCACCGGATTTCTTCATTATAATAAAGGCTTTGACTAAGGTTCGGTAACGCATGATTTCAGGATTGCAGACAAAAACTGTTTAATACAGATGAAATGAAGGAATATCCATTAAGACGCGTATTTGATTGACATTATTACTCAGAATCGAGGACTGGCAGTGATTAGACGTTTAAAGAACAATGCATTGGTGTTGAAACTATTCCGCATCATTTTCGTCCTTCTCGGTGGCTTGCCGAAAAAAGGCAATCTGGTCATTTTCGAAAGTTTTCATGCCAAGCAATATAGTGACAGCCCCCGGGCCATATATGAATATATGAAAGAACATTATCCGGATTTTCAGCTTGTATGGAGTGTGGATAAGCAGGCAGCACCATTATTCGACCGTTTCGGCGTACCTTATATACGCCGCTTCAGTTTACGCTGGTTCATGGAATTTCCTCGCGCAAAATATTGGATAAATAATGTGCGGCTGCCCAATTGGATGCCGAAGCCGGATGAAACAGTCTATATCCAGACCTGGCATGGCACACCGCTGAAAAAACTGGGCACCGATATAGAAGAAATCCATATGCCGGGGACGGACACGGAGAGCTATAAGCGAAATTTTATCCTCGAAGCGGACAAATGGGATTATCTCGTCTCACCGAATGCCTATTCCACGGAAATTTTCACCCGTGCTTTCGACTATAGCGGCAAAGTCATCGAATCCGGTTATCCGCGCAACGATGTACTGTCGAATTATTCGGATACGCTGCTCAGCAGCATAAAAAAAGACCTGGGTATTCCGGAAGAAAAGAAAGTCATGTTATATGCGCCGACTTGGCGCGATAATGAATTTTACCAAAAAGGCAAATACAAATTTGAATTTCAATTCGATCTGGAGCGGTGGAAACGGGAATTCGGCGATGAATGGGTCCTGCTGTCGAGGATGCATTACCTGGTAGCCGAGAATTTTGATTTCAGTGCTCACGAAGGGATTGTGTATGATGTTTCGACTTATCCTGATATCCGGGATTTATACTTGGTATCGGATCTGTTGATCACTGACTATTCGTCAGTGTTCTTCGATTACGCCATCCTGAACCGGCCGATCGTTTTCTTCATGTATGACCTTGAAAGTTACCGCGATCAATTGCGCGGATTTTACATCGACATCGAGAACGAAGCGCCGGGTCCGATCGTCCAGACTGAAGCCGGGCTATTCACGGCCATCAACGAATTAAAGGACACGGATATCCGGACCCATCCGAAATTCGATGCGTTCAGAAACAAATTTTCCTCATTGGAAGACGGTCATGCTGCTCAGCGAGTGGTAGAAGCCTTCCTCGAGTAGTATGATAAAATATAAGTAGGTGAGGAATTTATATGAAATCAGCTTTTAAAGTATTGCAGGAACAAATTCAATACTTCTATCTTGTCAGAAGGCTTTCGATTTATGAACTTCGCAGCCTGGCAAGCGGAAATTACCTGGGCATGGCCTGGGAAATCATTAATCCCGCAATTCAAATTACAATTTACTGGTTCGTCTTCGGATTCGGTATACGGGAGCGCGAACCGGTCGGTGATATTCCGTATCTTCAGTGGATGTTTGCCGGAATCCTGGTGTGGTTCTTCATCACACAATCCGTCATGAAGGGTTCGAAATCGATATACAGCAAGATCAAAATGCTCGCCAAGATGAATTTCCCCATGAGTGTCATACCAAGTTATGTTATCTTCGCCCAGTTTTATCCGCACTTGATCATCCTGGGATTAGGTATGATATTCCTGCAATTCATCGGCTATCCGGTATCGATCTATTATCTGCAATTGCCATTATATACAGTCGGCCTGCTGGCGTTCCTGTTCAGTTTGACATTGATCACCTCGACACTTGCGACCATTGTGCGGGATGTTCAGATGCTGCTGCAATCCGTTATGCGGATGCTGTTATACCTGTCTCCGATTCTTTGGCCACCGACGCTTTTGCCTGAGAATTGGCAGCCATATATGAAATTGAACCCTTTCTATTACATCATTGAAGGTTATCGGTACTCCTTGCTGGGAGAAGGATGGTATTTCCTTGAAAATCCGATATACACACTCTATTTCTGTGGGGTGGTATTAGTCACCTTCATCATCGGCGCTTATCTGCACGTGAAATTCAGAAGTCAATTTATTGATTTCCTATAAAATGGGAAGTGAGTCATATGCCTAATTCAGTCGAAGTACGAAACGTTTCAAAACGCTATAAATTATATAAGAAAAGCTCTGAAAGGCTGCTCGACCTGTTGATTCCGCATAAAGAATACGGCGAAGCCTTCTATGCTCTGCAGGACGTTACTTTTGATGTTGAACAGGGATCGATCGTCGGCCTGGTCGGCATCAACGGGTCTGGTAAATCGACGCTGGCCAATATCATTGCCGGCGTAATTCCCGCAACAGATGGGAAAGTCGTGAGCAACGGAAATGTATCGCTGATTGCGGTCAATGCCGGTCTGGACAATAAACTCACTGGCCGCGAGAATATTGAATTGAAGCTCCTTATGCTTGGTTTTTCAAAAACGGAAATCAATGCAATGGAAGAAGAGATCATCGAGTTCGCGGAGCTGGAGAAGTTTATCGACCAGCCCGTTAAAACGTATTCAAGCGGAATGAAGTCGCGTCTCGGCTTCTCGATTTCCGTGCGCGTCAATCCTGATATCCTGATCATCGATGAAGCTTTGTCGGTAGGGGATAAAGCTTTTGCGGAAAAAAGCCTGAACAAAATGATGGAGTTCAAAGAACAAGGCAAAACGATGTTCTTTGTCAGCCATTCCATTTCCCAGATGAAAAAGTTCTGTGAAAAAATTCTTTGGCTGGAGTTTGGAGTCGTGAAAGAATACGGACCGGCTTCTGAAGTGTTGGCAAATTACGAAGAGTTCCTGGAGGAATTCAAGAACATGTCCAAAAAAGAGAAAAAGAAATATCGCCAAAACGCACTCGACAGACAATCGAAAATTGCGTCCAAGGCTTGATGGAACCGGCTCCTAAATTGGAGCCGGTTCTTTCTTTTTTCTATTAACAGAGCTTATCCAGAATTGTAAAAAATGCTTAAATATCTTAAAATTCAGAAATTTTATTGACATTTAATGATTTCCTTGATAATTTAATAGTTATTAAGATGCGCAGACACGCAATTTTAATTGATGACTTCAATGAAATTAGGTATATATAACTTATTTCTGGAAATTTAAAGGGATTTAAACAGAGAGTATTGAAAGTAGGCTAGTGAAATCAAGGAGGTCTGGGAAATGATGAAGGTTGACCAGAAGAAGATTCTTGTACTTGGTGGGACCAAACATATGATCAATGTGGTGGAAACCGCTAAACGGATGGGCTTGTCGCCGATTGTTGTCGATAATGTCATCGGTTCGCCGGCTAAGAGCTATGCCGACAAATCCTATAATACGAGCACTGCCGATATTGAAGGCTTGGCGAAGATTGTCCAGGAAGAAGGGGTGGATGGTGTATTCACAGCCTTTGAAGATATAAATACATGGAATGCTGTTGCTTTATGCAAAAAGATGGGTCTGCCGTTTTATGCGACAGAAGAGCAATTGGCAATCACATCAAACAAAGATAAATTCAAGGAAATCTGCCGCCGTTTTGATGTCCCTGTCATCGAGGAGCAAGAATTGGCTGGTGAACTCGAGGAAACAGCTGTTGCATCCTGGGAATTTCCGGTCATCATCAAGCCGGTTGACAGTTACGCCAGTAAAGGGATAACTGTTTGCTACGATATTGAAGAAGTGAAACAGGGTTTTGCAAAAGCGATGGATTTCTCCAAATCAAAGAGGGCTATTGCTGAACGGTTCATCGATAATTCCTACGGTGTTCAAATGTTTTATACTATACAAAACAGCAGCATCATCCTGACTGCAGTTTGCGATCGCTATTTCTATAAGCATTCAAAAGAACATCCGCCATTGCCGACCGCCATGGTATTCCCTTCAAAACACCAGAATCTGTTCATCGAAACGCTGGACGGGAAAATCCGCGATATGATCAGCGGCATCGGAATACAAAACGGCACTGTCTTCATCCAATCCCTGTATGAAGACGGTAATTTCTATATCTATGAAATGGGCTTTCGCCTCAGCGGGGAACAGCATTATCACATCATCAAAAAGCAGACGGACATCAATATCCTTGAAATGATGCTCGATTTCGCCGTCAGCAATCCAATTGATCAATACGATTTACGTGAATTTGATAATGGATCCATGCCTTTGCCATCCTGCAATCTGCCGATTCTGCTGAAAGGTGGAATCATTGGGGAGATCATCGGGCTGGAAGAGGTCAAAGCGATGCCGCAAGTCATTTCATGCGTCATCAATGTGGATCAGGGGGATGAAGTCGTCGTCACCGGTTCCTATACGCAGATGTTCGGACGTTTTAATATTGTCGCTGACACGACAGAAGCACTTTATGAAACGATTGAAAAGATTTATATGACGCTCCGTATAAGCAATCAGGCAGGCGAAGACATGCTGCTGACGAAATTTGTGCCCGAGCCGCTGGCGATCGGAGGAAAATAACGGAGGCTGACAGAAAGCGGTGATGATGCCGCTTCTTTTTTATGGGCTCTCACAGTTTAACCGTTATCCAATCGAACGCTTCCTTTTGAATTATGTGATGATATAATGGAAAACAGCTGTTTAATTGATTGGGAAAAGGATGTACATAGATGAAAAATAAAAAAATGGCCTGGGCATTGGCGATTGGCTGGATGAGCCTGATTTTCATCCTGTCACATCAGCCGGCGTCCGTATCGAGCGGACTGAGTTCAAGCATCACTGAATTTCTTCTCGGTGTAATTACTGAGGTATTCCCGGGAAGCGATGCGCGCGTCGAGGAATTCCATACATTGGTGCGGAAGAATGCGCATTTCATTGCCTATCTGATTTTGGGCGTTTTATTGGTTAATGCTCTTGGAAGCTGGGGGCGATTGACGCTAAAGGTGTTTTTGGCTGCGTTCACCATTGCCGTTTTGTATGCGGCTTCCGATGAATTTCATCAGCTGTTCATCGATGGGCGAAGCGGCGAAGTGCGTGATGTGCTGATCGACAGCGCCGGCGCGGCGGCAGGGATTATAGGATGCTGGGTGGTGGACTTGTTGATTCAAAGAAAGGAAAGAAAAGACTGAATGCACTGTAAAAATAAAGAGTTGAAATAAATTTTAACCCCCATTTAACCTGACGGGAATAACGTATGGTTACAGCAATTCAACCACACGATATCCCAGAAGGGGGCGGTTAATTTGATTGATATATATTTTGAGCCGGACTATGGCCGATTGTATGAAAAAGTGGAAAATGGCACTTTTGAAATTTTTGACTTTGAGCATACCTTCGGAAAAATTCAGCATATGTATATAAAACGTAAAATCCCAGAGCAGATCGATGCCGGGGATTATTATGACATTGTTACACCATATGGTTATGGTGGACCGGTTATCCTGGAGAGCCATGGGGAATACCGTGAGGAATTGGTGCGCGAGTTCCATAAAGCTTTTGCCCGTCATTGTGCACATCAGCGAATTGTCAGTGAATTTATCCGCTTTCACCCTTTATTGGATAATGCAAAAGACTTCCAGGAAGTCTATGATGTCCATTTCATGCGGCCGACAGTCGGAACAAATCTTCTGGCACACAATAATCCGGTGAATGTTGAACTTTCAAAGTCAGCCAGGAAAAATATCCGGCGAGCGTTGAGGGAAGGCGTAAAATACAGAGTTAATGAAAATCCGGATAATCTCGAGGCTTTTAAACAGGTCTATTACACAACGATGAATCGAAAAAATGCAGATGCTTACTATTATTTCAACGATGAGTATTTTGATGCTCTGATAAATACACTTGGGAATTATCTTATCGTCACTGAGGCTTTGTATAAAGGAAAGATCATCGGTATGATGCTGACTTTCAAATACAATAAAATCCTTCACACCCATCTCTCCGGAACATATGAAGAATACCATCATCTTTATCCTGTTTATGTTATGCAATATGCCATTACCCGCTGGGGAAAAGAAAAGGGGTACCATCTGCTTCATGGAGGCGGCGGACTCACCAATAGTCTGGATGACAGTTTGTATCTCTTTAAAAAGCAATTTGGCAAACATGAATCTTCCGGTTTTCAAGTAGGTAAAAAAGTTTGGAACTCTGAAATTTACTCTGCATTATGCAAATTTACCGATGCTAATTCGGATGACGGCTTTTTTCCTGCTTATCGTGCAAAAGCCAGTTGCAAAGTTTAGCGGAGCAGAAATGCAAAATCCCGTACAGACCACATTATCTGTACGGGATTTTGCATATTGAAGTTTTGCTTACCTGACGTAAGTCGTGACATAGGATGGGCGCGGGAAAATATTGGGAACCTTATCGATGCCCTCTGCTGTGCCCCGTTTGGCGTGAGCGCTGCCATAAGCATTCGACTGCTGCCAGTCCTTAAAGGATTTTTCATCTTCCCAAAGCGTGAGGATCACATAAGTATCCGAATTCAATGGACGCAGTACGCGAATCGCCTTGAATCCCGGCTCGTCTTCAATTTTACGGGCGCGGTTGCGGAATCTTTCTTCAAATCGTCCCTTGCCTTCTTCAGTTACCGGAATATTATTGAAAACCGCATAGAATCCGGCATTGATGTCGCCGCTTGCATCGAGGATCTCATAAGTATCGACGTCGCGTAACAACGCTGCACCTTCCGTTTCATACAACAGGACTGCATCCTCACCATTCATGAGGTAAATCAGCCGCGCGTTCGGCATGCTGGCGATATAGCCCATCGCCTGGTCGATATGGCCGCTCCATTTATGTAATTCCATCTCCAAGACCTCCCGATTTCATTTCTTATCATCAATCTTATCTTTTTTATTTCCTTTAGCCAATTTTTTTACCTTAGTTTAACCATTGACGTCTAAAATCAGAAACTAAGCATAATTTCTGATTTTTGACGTCAATTCAAACAGGTGAGGTGAATATAGTGAAGGATATTTATTTCAATCAAGATTATGGGCTGCTTTACGAAAAAATCGAGAACGGAAAATGTGAAATTTATGAATTTCAAAACACGCTGGGGTCAGTCCGCCATTTATTCATAAAACGGGAAATCCCGATCCGGCTGCCGGACGGAGAAAAGTATTATGATCTGACGACGCCATATGGCTACGGGGGGCCGGTCATGGAAACCGCGGACGGAACGGATAAGAGGAAACTGGCACAGGCTTTTGTGCTGGATTTCGGACAGTACTGCAAAAGGGAGAATATCGTCAGTGAATTTGTCAGATTCCATCCGGTGCTGGAGAATGCTGTGGATTTCGGTGAGTTCTATGATACGGCCTTTATGCGGAATACGATCCAGACCCGCCTTGCAGCTACAGAAGATCCGCTTTTGAGCGAATATTCCCCTTCAGTCAGGAGGTATATACGGAAAGCCTTGAAGCAGGGAGTCGAATACCAGGTTTATGTAAATCCGGAAAGTCTGGATAAGTTTCGGGAATTATATCTGCAGACTATGGAACGCAATAAGGCGGATGACTATTATTATTTTGATGAAGATTATTTTAACCAGTGTCTTAACCTGTTGGGGCCTCAATTGGTCATTGTCGAAGTGAGCTGGAAAGGGACGGTCATCGCCATGAGCCTGAATTTTGTCAGCGACGGTGTGCTGCATGTCCACCTGACGGGCAGCCTTGAGGAATACCATGGCCTATATGCGCCGAATATCCTGCAGTATGCCCTGCTCAGATGGGGGTTGGAAAACAATATCAGGCTGATTCATCACGGCGGCGGCCGGACGAATGACCCCGATGATAAATTGTATCTCTATAAGAAGAAGTATGGCCGCGCTCAGGAACTCGAGTTCCATGTCGGCAGGAAAATCTGGAACAGCGAAATCTATGAGCAGCTTTGCAGGGAAGCGGCAGTGGAAGTGGGAAGTTGTTTTTTCCCTGCATACCGGCAGAATCTTCGGGTCAAGGAAGAAGTTAAGTGAAGGTGAAAAGGACAAATTGAAAAACAGCAACCGGGTCTGTCTGCTATAGACCCGGTTGCTGTTTTCATTTGTGTAAAGCGGTCATCCCCGGTAAATCGGAAAATGGCCGGTGTTTGTGTCGGGATCCGCCGCTGTTTTGGCGCGCGAAATCTTTTCGTAGACAGCGGGATTCCGGATTTTCTTGCCGGTCAGGATATCGAGCGGCTCCGTTTTGGTGAAGCCGCTTTTGAAACGGTACAGCGCTTCGGTGCTGGCTCCTCCAAGATGCAATTGCTTCTTGCCGTTGTCGACGCCCCAACGGCAGGCCTCTGAAATCACCAGGCTGTTGGCGGCGAATTTGAAATAGGCCGGGTCATTGGCCGCAAGATGGTAATGGACGTAATCACCGTGATGGACCATCAAAGCCGTTGAAATCCGCGTGCCTTCATGGATTGCGTTGATGATGAATTGATTGCCCGCAAGCGAGCGGAAACTGTCTTCAAGAAATTCTTTGCTGAACAGGTAATATTCCGGAATGCTGTTCCTTTGGGCCATCAATTCATAGATGCGGCAGAAATCATCCAGCGTTTCACCGGTAAAATCATATTCGATGGTTACACCGTTCTTTAAGGCGCGGCGCACTTGCTGACGCGTGCCGGATTTGAACTCATCCATGAAATAATCATCGGTCGATAAATCGACATACATGGCAATGCCGCGTTTATCGATTCCGTAAAATTCACCGAAATGCTGGATATTGCCGATCCACGGATTGAAACGGATATATTCAGCGATAATCCGGTGATCCCGGCAATATTGCCCGAAAGCTTCATCAAATGCCGCTGCCAGTTCCTTCTCGCGCCCAGCCTCGCATTCCACAATAAGCGGGCCATTCAGCCCGAACGGCGTGATCGTATCGAAATATCCGGTTGTGCCCGGCACTATGCGTTTGATGAAAGTGTACTGGATGCGGCCCAGGCTGTGCTCGAACTCAAACACCTGCGCCACTCCGCCGTCCTGGCTTTCGTATGCGCCCGCCCATTCCGGCAAAAAGAAGATATCAGGTATTCCTGTTTTTGTGGTCACACTCAAAATTCCCTCTCCCTTCACCTTGGTTAATGATCAATTTCCATGCTAATGAAAGCGGGTTAAATCTGGGTTAAACGGCTCTGAGCGAATAAAATAAATTCCTTTTTCCCTATTTAACTCAGTTTTAACCTGCTTATCGGATGATGTTCACATATAGTCGGAAAATCCATTGCGAAAAGAGGTCTTGATTATGTCGGAACTATTCTTTACCCAGGATTACGGCAAGCTCTATGAGAAGATGGAAAAAGGGGTTTGCGAAGTATTCAAATTCAGCCATCCTCTTGGCATTGTGCATCATTTGTTCATTAAACGGGAAATTCCGTTCACTTTGGCAGGGCAGAAATATTATGACGTGATCACGCCATATGGCTACGGGGGGCCAGTCATCAAAAATTGCAAAAAGGGAGGGAAAAGCGAACTGGTCCACCAATTCCAGCAGGCGTTTGAAAATTATTGCAGTAAGCAGAACATCGTCTCTGAATTCATCCGTTTTCATCCTATCCTGAAAAACGTGGAAGACTTCCGTGAATTCTACGAAACTGCGTATATGCGTGAAACGACAGGTACCACTTTAAAGGATTACGAAGACCCGGTCGCATCTGAATTTTCAAAGTCCGCCAGAAAAGCAATCCGCAAAGCGCTGAAGGCGGGCGTCGAATACCGCGTAACGGTTAATCCCGCATCGCTGGACAGTTTCAAGGAAATCTATTACGCGACGATGAAACGCCTCAATGCGGAATCCTATTATTATTTTGATGATAGATATTTCGACAATTGCCTGAAATATTTCGGCGACAGGATCGTTTTGGTTGAAGCGCTTTTCGAAGGGGAAGTCATTGGAGCTGAACTGCATTTTCTGTGCGGAAGCTTCATGCATACCCATCTGTCGGGGACGGTTGAGAATTGCAGCCATCTTTCCCCAGTCTATGTGATGACTTATGCAGCTGCCATTTGGGGTAAAGAGAACGGCGTCGACCTGATCCATGCAGGCGGGGGTGTCACCAATAATCCCGATGACACTTTATACCTGTTCAAGAAGAAATTCGGCCAAAACACTAATTTTCAATTTCATATCGGCAAGAAAGTCTGGAATCCTGAAATTTACCAGCTGCTGTGTGAAGAAGGGGGGATCAGAGGAGATGAAGACTTTTTCCCGGCATACCGTGCGAAAACATCGAAACTCTTCCCACAGGAAGATGGCATATTGATCGAGCAATAGGAATTCATGCTTGATAAGAGCTGGGCAGCCATATGCCTGGCTCTTTTTGCGTTTGCCATGAAATAAAACATCGATAATGGATATCCGTGATTCAGGTTATTTTTTGATGGTAAATATTTTTTTGCCGAAAAGAGGATTGTCCGGGGAGTTTTCGAGGTATAGAATAAGAACAAATGTTCTTATTCGAAGGAGGTTGCGGTATGAAGATGGAGGAATTGCCTGAACGGACTATTGCCTGCCTCGATATGCGCAGCTTTTACGCCAGTTGTGCCGCTATCCAGGAAGGGCTGGATCCGCTTGCAGCCCACATCGCTGTCGTCGGCAATCAGGAACGCAAAGGAAGTGTGGTGCTGGCGGCATCGCCGCGGATGAAAAAAGACTTCGGCGTCAAAACCGGCACCCGGCTGTTCGAGATTCCGGACGATCCCCGGATCCGGCTGATTGCGCCCAAAATGGAATTCTTCTTGCGTGTCTCCATGGCGATCACCGAACTCATTACAGAATTCGTTCCGAGAAAGGCCATCCATGTTTACAGTGTCGATGAAAGTTTTATTGACTTTACTGATGTCGGGACGCTGTGGGGAGATGCCGAAATGCTCATCGCCCATATTCAGGACGCTTTGCTGCGCCAGTTCGGTTTGCCTTCTGCAGTCGGTGTGGGACCGAATATGCTGCTCGCTAAATTGGCGCTGGATCAGGAAGGCAAAAAAACGGGCTTCGCCAGATGGACTTATGACGATGTGCCGGAAAAATTATGGCCGCTCGCGCCGCTCAGCGAAATGTGGGGAATCGGTTCACGGACTGAACGCACCCTCAACAGCATGGGCATTTTTTCGGTGGGGGATCTCGCCTGCACCGATATCAAAACATTGGAAGAACGTTTTGGCATTCTGGGGCATCAGCTTTATCAGCATGCAAACGGCATTGATCTGTCTGATCTCGGTTCGCCGATTGTGAGCGGACAGGTCAGTTACGGCAAAGGCCAGATTCTTTACCGCGATTACATAGAAGTGGAAGACATCATGACCATCATCCTCGAAATGTGCGAAGACATCGCCATGCGGACCCGCCAGGCCAGAAGGGCGGGACGCACCATCCACCTCAGTGTCGGCTACAGCAAATCCGCATTCGGCGGAGGTTTTTCCCGTTCCCGTTCCTTGGAGGAAGCCACCAACGAAACCCTTCAGATCTACAAAGTCTGCCAAGTGATTTTCAATGAGCATTTCCAAAATAAACCCGTACGCCAAATTTCGATTTCCATCGGCAATCTGGAAGAGGAATCTTCGATGCAATTAAGTCTTTTTGAAGCGCACAAGTGGGAAAAGCGCCGTCTCGGAGCAGCCATGGACCAGATCCGCAATAAATACGGCTACTCCGCCATCTACCGCGCAGTCTCCGGCACCGAAGCCGGCACCGCCATCGCCAGGACCCGTCTCATCGGAGGACATCAGAAGTAGAGACGTTGTGATAAAAAAATATGTGGACAGAAGAAGCCGGTACAGGAATTAAATTTCCTGTGCCGGCTTTTTAAATGGATAATTTTTGTTAAATTCAAATAATTCTTCATTCCTTAACCTCTTTTTAACCTGCTTTCCTTAACATGAGCCTTAATTATAAAACTATGGTTCTCAAAGGAGCGGTAATATGGAAGTTATTTTCGTCACATTGGGGTATCCCGACAATGGCCGGCATGGCAATCTCTATTACGACCTCATGCAGGAATTCAAACGCAACGGCCACGGGGTCACCGTCGTTTGCCAAACTGAAAAGCGGCATAACCAGCAGACAGAACTGAAGGAAGTGCACGGTGTTCCGGTCCTGAAAGTGCGCACCGGCAACGTCACAAAGACCAACCTGATGGAAAAAGGGGTCAGCACGCTGCTGCTTGAAGACCAGTTCATCAATGCGATCCGCACCTATCTCGTCGGCAAGAAATTCGACCTTATTCTTTATACGACGCCGCCGATCACATTTGAACGCGTTATCAAATACCTGAAAAATATGCACGGCGACGGGATGACCTATTTATTGCTGAAAGACATTTTTCCGCAGAACGCGGTGGATATCGGCATGTTAAAGGAAAACAGCCTGCTTCACAGCTATTTCCGCCGAAAAGAAAAACGGCTTTACGAAATCAGCGATATGATCGGCTGCATGTCGGATGGCAACAGGCGCTTTGTGCTCCAGCAAAATCCGGATATCCCGACAGATAAAGTTGAAATCAATCCGAATTCGATCCATCCGGCAGACAGGCCGCAAAAAGTCGGCCGCACCCATATAAGAAGAAAGCTCGGAATTCCGGAGCATGCGCTCCTGTTCCTTTACGGAGGCAATCTGGGAAAACCGCAAGGCATCGACTACCTGATCCGTTCAATCGACCTTTACCGCGACCAGGATGATGTATTCTTTCTCATAGTCGGTTCCGGAACGGACTATCCAAAAATCGAAAATTATGTCCAGCAGCGAAGACCTTCAAATGTCCGGCTGGAGAAATTGATGGAGAAAGAGGATTACGACAAGGTGGTGGATTCGGCAGACATCGGCATGATTTACCTGGATCGGCGTTTCACGATCCCGAACATCCCTTCCCGGCTGATGGCTTACATGGACCGGGCTAAACCGGTGCTGGCAGTGACCGATCCGTATACCGACCTGAAGGACATCATCCACGACGCGAGATGCGGTTATTATGCGGAAGCCGGCGAGTTGGCGGAATTCAGGGATGCTATCGAACAGGTCAAAAGGGACCGCGGAAAATTGCAGAAGCTCGGCGAGAACGGCCGCCGCTACCTGGAAAAAGAGTTCAATGTAACTGAGTCATACGACATCATCATGCAGCACTTTATCAAAGATGGGAGTGGGGAATATTGTTCAAAGACAAAATATTACTCATCACAGGCGGCACAGGGTCTTTTGGAAACGCCGTAATGGAGCGGTTCCTGTTCACGGATATCAAGGAAATACGGATCTTCTCACGGGACGAGAAAAAACAGGACGATATGAGAAAACGCTACAACAATGACAAATTGAAATTCTATATCGGCGATGTGCGGGATCTGGCCAGCGTGAAATATGCCATGAACGATGTGGATTATGTATTCCACGCAGCGGCGCTCAAACAAGTGCCATCCTGTGAATTCTTTCCGATGGAAGCGGTCAAGACGAATATCATCGGCACCGAAAATGTCCTGAACGCGTCAATCGGCTGCGGTGTCAAAAAAGTCATCTGCCTGTCGACGGATAAAGCGGCTTACCCGATCAATGCAATGGGGATCTCGAAGGCGATGATGGAAAAGGTATTTGTGGCGAAAGCAAAAACCGTGTCTCCGGACAAGACGCTCATCTGCGGCACACGCTACGGCAATGTTATGTGTTCGAGAGGTTCCGTGATTCCGCTGTTCGTCGAGCAGATCAAGGCGGGCAAGCCGCTGACTGTGACGGATCCGCATATGACAAGATTCCTGATGAGCCTCGAGGATGCAGTGGAATTGGTGGTCTTCGCTTTCCAGAATGCGAATGCGGGCGACATCATGGTGCAAAAAGCGCCAGCTTCGACAATAGAGGACCTGGCCCAGGCGCTGAAAGAGCTGTTCAATGCGGACAATGAAGTGAAAATCATCGGTACGCGCCACGGCGAGAAGGAATTTGAAACGCTGCTGACCCGTGAAGAACATATTGTCGCGCAGGATATGGACGGTTTCTACAGGGTGCCAGCCGACAGCCGCGACTTGAATTACGAAAAATATTTCAATAAAGGCGATGAAAAGCTTTCAACTGAAAGGGAGTATAACTCGCATAACACGAAAAGGCTGAGTGTGAATGAAATCAAAAACTTGCTGCTGCAACTGCCGTATATCCAGGAAGAATTGAAGACCATCAATCCGGCGCTGCCGGCTGCAGTCAATTACGGGATTCCAAGTTGAAGATCCTGATCACCGGCGCGGAAGGCTTTGTCGGCAGGAACCTGGCCGCGGAACTGAAGAATCAGGGTTACAAGGATTTATTGCTTTATTCCAGGAAGAATACAGCCGCCGATCTGGAACGGTACACACAGGAATGTGATTTCGTCTTCCATTTGGCGGGTGTCAATCGCCCGGAAAAAGAAGAAGATTTCCTGAAAGGCAATCATGTGCTGATTACAGAATTACTCGCGCTGCTGAAAACCCACGGCAACCCGTCACCCGTCGTTGTCACTTCGTCCATCCAGGCGGAACGGGATAATCCATATGGCCGCAGCAAAAAAGCGGGGGAAGACGCGGTTTTCGAATATGCGGCGCAAACCGGAAGTGATGTCTTCGTATACCGGCTGGTGAATTTATTCGGCAAATGGAGCCGTCCGAATTATAACTCGGTGGTTGCGACTTTTTGCCATAACATCGCCCGTGATCTCGAAGTGCAGGTGAATGACCCGGAAGCGGAGCTTCAATTATGCTATATCGATGATGTGCTGGAAGAGTTCAAGCGGGCACTGGCCGGCCACCCGTCACGGGATGGGCAGTTTTGCCGGGTGCCGGAAACGTATAAGATAACCGTCGGTGAACTGGCTGGCAAACTGCAATTCTTCAAAGAAAGCCGCCGGAATCTGGAGCTTCCGGATATGAAAGACGCATTGACGAAGAAATTATACAGCACTTATTTAAGCTATTTGCCGGAAGACGGCTTCTCCTATCAATTGAAGGTGAACCGGGATGACAGGGGATCATTTACGGAATTTCTTCGAACCAAAGGGCACGGCCAGGTCTCGGTGAACCGCTCCAAACCGGGCATTACGAAAGGCAACCACTGGCACCATACGAAAAACGAGAAATTTCTGGTGGTAAGCGGTAAAGGTGTCATCCGCTTGCGTAAAGTCGGATCGGATGAGGTCATCGAATATTTTGTTGATGGCGAAAATATGGAAGTGGTCGATATACCGGTCGGCTACACACATAATATCGAAAACCTGGGAGACACCGAAATGATCACGATCATGTGGGCAAATGAGCTGTTTGATCCGGAAAGGCCGGATACGTATTATATGGGGGTTTAGCATATGGAGAAATTGAAGGTCATGACAGTGGTGGGCACAAGGCCGGAAATCATCAGGCTATCGGCAGTCATCAATAAACTCGAAGCTTCAGAAGCCATCGACCATATCCTTGTCCATACCGGACAAAATTATGATTACGAATTAAATGAAGTATTTTTCAAGGATTTCAACCTCCGCAAACCGGATCATTTTTTGAATGCCGCAAATGGAGCGGCGATTGAAACGATCGGCAATATTCTGGTGAAAATCGATCCGGTTCTTGATCTCGAGAAGCCGGATGCATTCCTGGTGCTTGGCGATACCAACAGCTGCTTATGTGCGATCGCCGCCAAAAAGAGAAAAATCCCTATTTTCCATATGGAGGCAGGGAACCGATGTTTCGATCAACGTGTTCCGGAAGAAACCAACCGGAAAATTGTAGACCACGTGGCGGATATCAATCTCACTTACAGCGACATCGCCCGTGAATATCTGCTTCGGGAAGGGTTGCCGGCAGACCGTATCATCAAGACGGGAAGCCCGATGTTCGAAGTGCTGGAGTCGCGGAAAGCGGAAATCAGCGAATCAGACATTCACGAGAGACTGAAACTTGCTAAAGGACAGTATTTTGTCGTTTCTGCTCACAGGGAAGAAAACATCAATTCGCCTGAAAACTTCGAAGCTCTTGTGGAAAGCCTGAATGCGGTAGCGGAAAAATACGGGATGCCGGTTATCGTGAGCACACATCCGCGGACCCGCAAAATGATTGAAACGGAAGGTACGGAATTTCATCCCTTGGTGCAGACTGCGAAACCGCTTGGATTCATCGATTACATCAGTCTGCAGATCCATGCCAAAGCAGTGCTCAGCGACAGCGGCACGATCAGTGAAGAATCATCCATTCTGGGATTGCGGGCATTGAATATCCGGGAGGCGCATGAGCGGCCGGAAGCGATGGAGGAAGGCAGTGTCATAATGGCGGGACTGCAAATGGAACGGATACTCCAGGGATTGGCAGTGCTCGAGACACAAGAGCTGCAGACATTGCGTCTTGTGCCGGATTACAGCATGCCGAATGTATCAGACAAAGTGCTGCGCATCATTCTTTCTTATACAGATTATGTAAATCGGACAGTATGGCAGAAGAACAGTGGTAAAGGGAGGGCGTTGGCGTGTATCGAGTGAAGGAATTGCTTCGTAAGTTCGCACAGAATTCAACCTATGGAAAAAAGCTATGGACGTTTCTTGTAAAAGTGAAGCAAATTGTCCACAACGACCGCAGATTCCGGAGGCTTCCACGGAACATGACGGTTGCGCAGTTCATCGAACAATTGAATAGAAAAGGCTGTCGCTACGTCATACTTCGATGGTTCGAAGATCTGCCCCATGTCGAATACGGAGGGGATATCGATCTTCTCGTCCACGACGATGACGCGGTTATACTGGACAGCATTTTGACCTGGTCGCCGCGAAAAGGTGGTATCCCCTGCGATGTCTACAGTGTCAGCGGATTACCAAGTTACTCCTATAAAGAGATAGCCTATTATCCGCCTGCCGTCGCCCAGCAAATGCTGGAGCGGGCGGTCCTGCATGATTCCGGCGCAAAAGTCCCTTCTGAAAATGACTATTTTTACAGTCTTGTATTTCACGCGCTTTACCATAAAGGGTATGAATCGGGGTTATCGGAAGACGGCATCCAAGCGCCGAAAGTAAACGATCCCGGCCATGATTTTCAGGGGATCCTGGCCAAGATGGCAGACCAGCAAGGTGTGGCAGTCGATATCAATATGGCTGCACTTGATGAACTATTGGAGGAAAAAGGCTGGCGGCCGACATTGGATATGCTCGAGAAATTGGGCCATGACAATGAGTGGTGCGCAAAATTAGCCAATGACATTTTAAAGGATATGCCCAATGTGCCAGGGCTTGCAGTTTTTATCATCCGGGAGGCGGCTGCGTCACCGTCGGATGAAAAAGATGTAAAAGAAGAACTCGAAAAGCATGGTTTTCAAATTGTCAGAAGCAAAAAATTGAACGAGCAGGAAAAGCAGCATGCCGCTCAGCAATTACGCGGCGGAAACTGGGGAGAGAAATCCAGCGTACTGTCGGGAGGCTTACCCGCGACGCTTGTCACAGCAATTGATTTTGAACCGATCGAACCGTCGAGTGAACTGAAGAACAAATATCCGCTGCTTGATAACCGGCGGATCGCGGATGTCAAAAAGAATATGCGGGAAAAATACTTCAAGAACATTATCCATTCGAGTGACAGTTCGAGACAGGCCGCGCATTATCTTGAAACGGTGATGCCGCATGAAACCGCTGAAGTGCTGGAAGCGGCCAGGAAGGAATTGGCCGGCCGCCAATCGGCATCTGTCGGAATTTTAGCAGAAAAAACTTTGTGAAAAATATAAGGAGGTTCGCTGATGAAGATTGCGCTGGTGTGTCCGTCGAATATGCTGTTCATGCCATATGTCGGTAATTATACAAAAGTGCTGGATAGTGCCGAGATTGATTATGACGTCATCAACTGGGACCGAAACGGCACAGAAAATCCGGACAATCCAATGACGTTCCGGGACAAGAAAACTGCTCTGCAAAGGGGATTTCTGGATTATCTTAAATTCCGCAACTTCGCACTCGGGATTCTGAAAAGGAATGACTACGATAAAATCATCATCTTCGGAATCCAATTATCTTATTTTTTGAAATCTTATTTATTAAAAAAGAAAAAAGGCAATTATATCCTGGATATACGGGATCATAACCGGATCCTGAAAGCTTATGATATCCGGAAAGTGGTGGAAGGGTCGGCATACACGGTCCTTTCTTCACCGGGATTTAAAAAATGGCTGCCGGACAGCCAAAAATACCTGATCAGCCATAACACGACCATCGACAATGTAGAAGAGCTGCAAGATTGCGCAAACACTTTCCTCCAGAAGGATAAAGTGAAAATCGCTTTTATCGGCGCATTGTCCGATCTTCAGGTAAATATCGATTTCATCAATTCCGTCAAGGACTGCAATAAAGTTGAACTTGTCTATCACGGAGAAGGGCTCTTCAATAAAGACCTGCAGGATTATATTTCGCGCAATAAAGTCGGGAATGTGGCATTGACTGGCCGTTATACAAAAGAACAGGAAAACGGCCTTTATAATGATTCGGACCTGATCCATGGTTTGCGCTATAACGAAAACATCAATTGCAAAACGCTGCTGCCGAACCGGCTCTATAACGCAGCCTTACATGGAAAACCGCTCATTGTAGCTGAAGATTCCTACCTGGCGGAGCTGACACAGCAATATGGACTCGGCCTTGTTGTCGACTCATTGGCGGACCTTGAAAAGAAAGTCGGCAATTATTTGGCGGAATTCAATTTCGAAGAATACAAAGAAAAACGAAAAGCTTTTTTCCAGAAAGTCGTGGAAGATAATCTGCTGTTCAGGGACAGCGTCAACAAATTCCTGGAATTCTAAAAAACTTCTCCAAGAAATGGCAGGGCTGGCTATGATCATATACATTGCATTCTTAAGTGTCATATTCGGATTATTGCTGTTCGAACTGGTGGCTACATGGAAGATGTCCTATAACGGAAATTTATCGCTTGATAAAGGGAGTTTTGTGGAACCTTCGCCTTTGGCTGAAGGAGCTGCGCAGCATTCTCCGCAGAAAACGGATGGCAGCTATACAGTGACGCTGATTCTGGCATGGACGGTGATTTTCCTCTTTTCATCCCTTCGGTATAACGTCGGATGGGATTACGAGGCTTATTACGCCACTGTCCGTTATAACCTGGTAACGAACATCGTCAGCAACGGAGAACTCGCGACCATCTTCCTGATTGAACTTGCCAGGGATATGAATATGACCAACCTGTATTTTTTCCTCAATTCATTAATATTCATTACGCTCGTGGCTTTGACAGTGAAAAGGTACAGCCAGGATTACTGGATCAGCATCATTTTCTTTGTCTGCTTCCCGTTGTTCTTCCTGAATTCCCTGAGTGTGATCCGGCTCTTCACAGCTCTCGCCATTACGTTCTATGCGTTTAAATTCATCGAGCGGGGGCAATTGCTGCGCTATCTGATTGCTGTGGCATTAGCGGGCATGTTCCATGCTTCGGCGTTTATCGCGATAGCTTTCTATTTTATCCGCAACGTCAAACTGGACATTGTGAAACTGGTGCTCGTGCTGCTGGCTCTTCCATTTGTCGGCCGGGCGATCAACTCATTCATCGTCGCATATTTGCCGACTTATGCTCCCTATACGGAGGCGGCGGGGGGACAGGAAGGGACCAAGGCCATTTTCGTTCTGCTGTTCATCGGCATCGCAGCTTTGTTCTTCCGTGACAGGATCCTGGAAAATGACCGCATCGCCAATATGTATTTCAACTTCTATTTTGTCGGACTCGGCATTTACCTGATGTTCTTTTCACAAGGGACAATGGGGCATCGCTTATCGCTGTACGGGACGTTCTTCTCGCTCCTGCTGATTCCAAAAATCGTCTCCTTATTCAATCTCGACAGCAATAGGGTTCTGTTGAAAGTGGGGATCTCCCTTTTCAGTATTGTGATTTTCCTTTATATCGTCTATGTCGGTTCAGCCACCTATGTTCCGTATAAAACGATATTCCAGATAAGGTATTAAAATCCAGATGAATTTGGAAGGTGTGAGGAATGTGCCGAAAGTTTCAGTGATAATGCCTGTATATAATAAAGCCGAAAGACTCCGTTTCAGCATCGAATCGGTTCTTAAGCAGACATATAAGGATTTCGAACTGATCATGATCAATGATGGATCGACCGATAACAGCCATGAAATCGCCATGGAATACAAAAGGAAGGATTCGCGAATCGTTTATTTCCGGCAGAAGAACCAAGGTGTCTCAATCACCCGCAATAACGCGATCGATCTGGCGAGAGGGGAATATATTTCATTTTTGGATGCCGACGATGTGCTGCATCCTGATTTCCTGTCGAAGATGGTCTGGAAGGCGGGCGGAGAAAACGTCTGTTATTGCGGTCATTCCTTTGTGACGGCTAAAGGCAGGAAAAAAGCCCGTATTCATTTCGCGGAAGGCGACATCCTTGAAAAATTCCTGCTTAATTCATGCAATCCGCATTTGAATTCCTGGCTGATCAAAAAAGAGTTTCTGGATAAATTCGGCATCCGCTTCAGTCCGGGGGTCAGTTGGGGGGAAGATATGATTTTCTTCTCGAAAGTCCTGACAAATGAAATGAAAGTGCTGGCAGTCCATGACTACCTCACCGAATATCATATTGGCCAGCCAGGAAGCCTGAGTGAAAATTCGATGGACAAAATCACAAAGGATATTGAATGGATGGATACGGTCAAACAATATATCTGCAGCAGGGTAAAAGATCCCAAAAGGAGAAGCGATGCGATTTCAGCGATTGATTCCTATCGCATTGCCGGTGCCATCCTATACAGGCTGGAGCGTAACAGGAACCTCCTGGATAAAGAGGATCTGAAGGAGCTTTTCAGCAGTTATGAGGATTTCATCCGGATTTTCAATCTGTCGAATGGCATCAGAAGCATCAAACTTATGCTGGTCTACCTGAAAATGCGGGTCCAACTTTTGTTTTAGGCGGCTTGTCCGTTAAGGAAAGGAGGGGATGGGATGAGACGGCTGTCCAATTATTACACACAAAAAAAACAGCTGGTTGCGGGTTTTGACAAGAGAAAGGAATTTCTGTCATCCGGCAGCTATCAGTTCGATGAATCGATGACTTACATCCATCTGGATGATATTGAAACTTCGAGGAAATCAAAAGAACTGTTCAGCCATGGCCTTCACATCATCAATTTCGCCAATGGCGGATTTTTTGTGAAAACAGCAGTCACCAAAGTTCTCCGGTTTTATTTCAATAAGAAGCTCTTTAATGACCGGAAAACGAAAGAAGCTTACAATGGCACGGTTTATCTGCCAGGCGGCAATGGCAAAGACGTGAAAATCTTTGATTTTGACCAGAATGAAGTGCTGATCACATACAGCGACAGGGAAATTTTTCAGCAAAAACTGGACACTTACAGCCAGTTCAGGAATTGGTTTCCGATTCCTCCAATCATCGATAAAGATGAAAAGAGGAAACTGATCATTGAACGCTATATCGATTATAAAAGCAGTGAACAATGGGATGACTACGATACCAAATTTATCGTCAATGAAGTATTCCGCCGCTACCTCGAGTATTTCAAGGAAACAGGTGCAAACGACAAGGCGGACTGGGTGCCGTCGATTGAAATCAGGAGTTTGCTTCCGGCGAACAGCGTGTTTTTGGAGGAAATAGAAGGGGGCATCAGCCAAGGGTTGTCTGAAACACCGCTGCCGATGCTGCCTGTACACGGCGATTTATGGTCGCCAAATATTCTGATCGATAAGGAAGATTCGAAAAAAATCTTTTTCATCGACTGGGAAATGGCAGGGGATATGTATTTCTTCTACGACTTTTTCGTCTTCATGTGGAATGAAGCGATCATCAATAAGAATTATTCCTTTATCCGGTATTACATGGAAGGCGATTATGATTCGTACTTCGATCATGCTTTCGAGTTGTTCGGACTCGAATTCGATAAGGGCCGAAAGCAGGAATACCTGAACATCTTCTTCCTGAATATGTACGTGAGAAGATGGCTGGACGCGGATGACAGGTATTTGGAATGGGTATGGGGCGAATACCGGAAATTCATGGAATATGTGATTTCACTCGATGCGCTGCCTGATATGCCCAGGCGAACATAACGAATTTCATGATAGAGAGCGGACGTGAGCGGACTATGAAAAAAACAATCATTGCCCTAATGGCTGTCACCATCATGGTGAAAATAGCAGGCCTGATAAAGGAAATCGTATTTTCCTATTATTACGGGGCTTCCAATATAACTGATGCTTATATTATCTCTTTGACAATTCCTGCAGTCATTTTTGCACTGATAGGTGCAGGCATCGCTACCGGCTATATCCCGCTTTATAATAAAATCGACAGCGAAAAGGGGAAAGAGGCAGCGAACGAATTCACGAACAACGTCCTGAATTTTGTCATGCTGCTGTGTACAGTCATCGTGGTTGTGGTGTTCATCTTCACCAAGCCATTGATTTTCCTGTTCGCTTCAGGTTTCCAGGGGGAAACACTCGAAATGGCGATTCTGTTCACAAGGATCAGCATCGTTTCCGTTTATTTTACCGGCATCATTTATATCATTGACGCCAATCTCCAAGTCAAAGACGCCTATAAAATCCCACAGCTTGCGGTCATTCCCATGATTCTGATCACTATTGCTTCAATTGCAGCCAGCGCAACTTATGGCGTCTATATTTTAGTTTATGGCAGTGTGCTCGCCGTCATAGTACAGGCTTTGATCGTTATCGTATATGCTTATAAAAAGGGATACTCCTATAAGCTCAAAGTGAACTTCAATGACTTTTACCTGAAACGGATGATTTACCTGTCACTGCCGGTCATCATCGGCTCTTCCGTTCTTCAGGTGAATAAAATCATCGACCGCACACTCGCATCGCAAATAGCGGTCGGAGGAATTTCCGCTTTGAATTACGCTTATAAAATCGAAGGGTTCATCACCGGGATTTTCGTCATCTCAATTGTCACGGTCATGTATCCGAACATCTCAAGGATGGCAGTCGCCAAAAACTTCAAAGGCATGAAAAAAGCATTATCCGAGGCTGTCACCGGCATCAGCCTATTCGTCATTCCGGCGACGATCGGAGCAATCATATTCGCGAGACCGATCATCGTGCTGATGTTCGGCCGTGGGGAATTTGGTGAAACGGCGATAGCCATGACTTCCATTTCACTGGTCTTCTATTCTGTCGGCATGATCGGAGTGGGTATCCGCACAACTTTGGTGAAAGCATTCTATTCATTGGAAGACACGCGGACACCGATGATCAACTCATCGATTGCCGTCGTACTTAATATCATCTTGAACATTGTGCTATCCAGATTTCTCGGCATTGGAGGACTTGCCCTTGCGACATCGATTTCTGCACTGGCGGCAACAGGACTCATGTTCTTCAGCTTGAGGCGGAAAATCGGCGCACTGGGGGCAAAGCAGATGGTCGTTTCATTTGCCAAGATCGGTTTTGCCTCCATTGTCATGGGCATCGGCGCCAAACTTATTTTCGAAACGCTGACTCCGGCAATTCACCAGAACATCGCGCTGCTGCTGTCGATTGCCGCAGGCGCGGCCATCTATTTCACAGTGATACTTTTCATGAAAATTGATGATGTCACGGTTATCGTCAATGAACTCAAGAAGAAATTCCGTAAAGCGGATCCAGTTGTTGGGCAAGGGAAAATATAAGAAGCCAGGAGGAAAAAAATATGAAAATCAGAAAAGCGATTATTCCAGCTGCAGGTCTTGGGACTCGATTCCTGCCAGCGACTAAAGCATTGCCGAAAGAAATGCTGCCGATTGTCGATAAACCGACCATCCAGTATATCGTTGAAGAAGCGATCGCTTCAGGTATTGAAGATATCATCATCGTGACGGGTAAAGGCAAGCGGGCGATCGAAGATCATTTCGACCACGCCTATGAGCTAGAAGATACACTCCGCAATAAAGGCAAGCTCGACATGCTGGATTCCGTTACGGAAACATCCCAAGTGGAAATTCATTACATCCGCCAAAAACAGCCGCTTGGTTTGGGGCATGCGATCTGGTCAGCGCGTAAATTCATCGGAAATGAACCTTTTGCAGTATTACTCGGTGACGATATCGTAGTCAATGAAGAGCCGTGCCTTGCACAATTGATGGATCAGTATGACAAAACGGGAAAAAGCATCATCGGCGTCAAACAGGTTCCTGAAGAGGAGACGAGCCGTTATGGAATCGTCGATCCACTGGAACGGGACGGCAAACTGATTAAAGTACGCAATTTTGTTGAAAAACCGGAGGCGGGCACGGCCCCATCCAACTTTGCGATTATGGGCCGCTATATCCTGGATCCTGAGATTTTCGATTACCTTGGCGAACATAAAATCGGCGCAGGCGGTGAAATCCAGTTGACCGATGCCATTCAGCGCTTAAATGAAAAACAGCAAGTTTACGCGTATGAATTCGACGGCCAGCGTTATGATGTGGGGGAGAAGTTCGGCTATATCGAAACAACCATCGAATTTGCGCTGAAACGTCCAGAGCTGCGTGATAAATTATTGGAACTTTTCGATAAAAAATTAAACGAATCATTATTACTGAGAGAGTAAAAGTATTTTTTAAGCAATGAAGTTGGGCAATTGGCTTGGAGGAGGGAAGGATCCTGCATGATGAAAGAAAATTTAATAATTGGTGTTATTGGATTAAGGTTTGCCGGCTTGCCGATTGCCAATGACTTTGCCAAAAAATATCCCGTCCTGATATACGATATGGAAGAGGAGTTTGGTGGAAATCCGCAAAGTGGACATGCCTCTTATAAGTTATTGGACGGATCCACAATTGAAATTCTGGTGGACCCGGAAAGGCTGTCGGAAGCAGGCTTACTGATTATTGCGGTGCCTGTCACCATCAGTGTCAGCAAGCATCCTGATATGTCTCTGCTGTTGAACGCTTGCCAGGTTGCCGGCTCCCACATGAAAAAAGGCGCCGTCGTGATTATTTCATCAGCTGTTTATCCGGGAGTAACTGAAGAGAAGTGCATACCAGCTTTGGAACGTTATTCCGGTATGGAAGCGGGCAAGCAGTTTTTTGTCGGCTTTTCTCCAGATGATCTGCGGGAGCAGACGGATAGCCCAGCTGCTTCTAAACCCCCCAAAGTCATTGCTGGGCAAAACACTGCAGTGTTGGATTATATCACTGACATCTACGAGGATATATTCGGGAACAAGGTTCATAAAGCGGTATCAATCCGAGTCGCTGAAGCAGCTGAACTTGTCGGTACGGTGCAGCAGACTGTCAATACAGCTTTAATGAATGAACTGGCGGCGATATTCAAATTGATGGAAATAGACACACAGGACGTTTTGCGCACAGCAGCGGTCAAAAAGGATTTTTTGAAATTCAGCCCTGGCTTCAGCAGTAATTATGGTAAATCACAGGATTCCTATCAGCTGACTCACCGTGCGCTTGCAGTCGGCCATCACCCTGAAATCATCCTTTCGGCATTGCGGGTCAATGATGGAATTGGCCAAACCATCGCCAATGCCATCATCAAAGAAATGAACCAGCTCAATTTGCCGCTCCAGTCAGCAGCGGTCGTGGTGCTCGGCGTCACCAATAAAGAAGATTCTTCCGGAATCGAGAAATCCAAAGTCTTCGACATGATCGAGGAATTGCAGCAATTCGGCCTTCAAATCCAAGTGGCTGACAGTCTGGCGAATCCGGAGCAAGTGGAGCTTGAATTCGGTATACGACTGACACCGTGGGAGGAGCTCTCACCCGCAAATGCTGTGATCTTGGCTGTACCACATAAAAAAATTCGTGAAGCCGGATGGAAACCGATTAAAAAATTACTGAAAAATGATACCTGTATCGTTTTTGACATCAAAAGCGTATTGGATAAAAAGAGCAAACCGGAATCCTTGAATCTCTGGAGACTGTAGAAACTGGAAAAAGGGGAGGTCATGCAATTGGTTGCTGAAAATATACGGTCTGCACAAAAAAGGCGCTCCATATGGTCCATTCACATTGGACGTATAGTTGAAGTCTTCTGCTCATTCCTGTTGCTGGTTCTGCTTTCACCGCTTTTTGCCCTTATCGCCATCGCTGTAAAAGCCGAATCAAAAGGACCTGTGTTCTTCACTCAGAAACGCGGAGGCAAAGAAGGGAAGCATTTTCTTATTTATAAATTCCGTACCATGTATAAAGCGAATGTGGACATCCATAAAGTTTTGGTCGAGAACGATCCGCGCATTACAAAGGTGGGGAATATACTGCGGAAAACAAGTCTCGATGAGCTGCCGCAGCTTATTAATATCCTGAAAGGCGACATGTCTTTTATTGGCCCGAGGCCTACAGTCACCGGCCAAACGGATAATTACAACGAGTATCAGATGCAGCGGCTGGAGGTAAAACCTGGCGTGACGGGGTGGGCGCAGATCAGCGGCCGCAACCTGCTGACATGGGACGAGAAAATTGACCTGGATATTGAATATATCCGTAAAAAGAGCTTCCGTATGGATTTATATATCCTCATGAAAACGTTCATCAAAGTCTTTAAATCCGATGAAGTATATATTGCACCCAAACCTGAAGAAAAATAAGGCAGGCACATACCGGAGTCCACCGGTACGTGCTTGCCTTATTCGTTTAAAGGGTATATGGATAAAGAATATGTCATTTATATATAGAAGAAACTACTTGATCGGAGGGAGGTGCAAACCATGGAGACCATACTTGCCATCTGCATCGGCCTTGCTTTGAGCGCGACAGTGGGCTTTCGGATATTCACGCCATTATTGATAACCGGTATATTTGTAAGAGCCGATTGGATTACTTTGTCCGAAGGCTTCAGCTGGATCGGCAGCACGCCGGCATTGATCGCTTTTGGCGCCGCCACCTTATTTGAAATTGCCGTGAATTATATACCGGCAATCGGATCCTTCATGAAAGTGCTTGCTACACCACTCGCGGCAATCGCGGGAATCTTGCTGACCGCTTCTTTCATCGGAGATATGAATCCGCTGCTCGAATGGAGCATCGCCATCATCGGAGGCGGAGGTGTCGCGACTGCATCTCATACAGCAGTCACCGCTGTGAAAGGCGTCAGCGAAGCGGCATTTCTCAGTCCCGCTGTTGCGGCGGCTGAAGACGCTACTGCAACATTGGTGCCGATATCGATTTTTCTTATTCCATTTTTAGCAATTATATTCGTGGTGCTGATTCCACTTTTGATTTTCAGATTCTACAGAAAGCGGGAGCAGCGGAGCGTCTAGCTCAGAGAGTAGTTACTCGACCCCATGAATTAATCGCAAGCTGCACCCAACTGTAAATTCCCATAAAAAAGCCAGGCAAATCGCCTGGCTTTTTTACTTAATGTCTTCATCATCGTGGAATGATCAGCACCTGTCCAATGCGCAGGAAGTTGACATTCGTGATGTTATTGGCGGCAGCGATTTTTGCAACAGTCGTGTTATACCGTAAGGCGATGCTGTAGAGGGTGTCGCCTGCTTTAACCGTATATTTGACTGTTGTGGCTGGCGGCGGCGCTGTGCTTGTGCCTGGAATCTTCAGCACTTGTCCGATGCGAAGCAGGTTGACGTTCGTGATATTATTGGCGGCTGCAATTTTAGCGACAGTTGTGTTAAAACGCTGGGCGATGGAATAAAGCGTATCGCCGGCTTTTACAGTATAGGTTGTTGAAGTGGCTGGCGGCGGTGCGGTGCTTGTGCCAGGGATTATCAACACTTGCCCGATTCGCAACAGATTGACATTGGCGATATTATTGGCGGCCGCAATCTTGGCTACCGTTGTGTTGAAGCGCTGAGCGATGGAATACAGCGTATCGCCCGCTTTAACGGTATAAGTTGTGCCTCCGCTTGCAGGAGGAGATGACGGCAAGTTCAGCATTTGGGAAACAGTGACGAACGAATAGCCTTTTGCTTTCAATTTAGTGATGATGTTCGGCAGTGCAACTGGAGTACCAGGGGCCCCGGCGCCTGTATGCATCAGCACGATTGAGCCAGGAACGATATTGTTCACCACTTTATTGGTGATGGTGGTGGCGGAATCACCGCGCCAGTCGATGGTATCGATATTCCACTGGATGGTATAGCCATAGCCCGCTGCTCCCACACCGGCAAGTACATTCGAATTCACTGAACCGTATGGAGCCCGGAAAATAGGTTTGGTCGTTTTTCCGGTCAGATTTTTGATGATCGTTTCAGTACGGTCAAGCTGTGACTTCATCTGGGTGGCTGACAAGGTGCGAAAATCCGGGTGGGAATAGGAATGGTTGCCGAGTTGATGTCCTTTGGCGGCAATATTCCGGATAAACTGCGGATGATCTTCCGCTCCTGATCCCGTAAGGAAAAATGTGGCTTTGACATTATGCGTCGACAGGATGTCCAGGATTTTATTGGTGTTTGTTCCATCAGCTCCGTCATCGAATGTCAGCGCAACGACTTTGCTGGATGTATTTCCTTTGGTTATATAACTCGAACTGGCTGCATCTGATTGACCGTTGAAGGAAAATAAACTGAATAGAACCAATAACATGACTGCCGCAATTTTGCCGATTCTCGTGCCCACAAAACTCACCCCTTTTTTATTTACACTAATAAAAAATTAGCGTATGTATAAAATTCGTGAGCAATATAGTCTATGTATTTGCATAATTATATGGATAGGTGAAAGTATATTAGGTCATAACCATTATATCACATACAGTATGAATAGAACATAAGTAGTTAGATTTTTCTGTTAATTTAATTACTGTTAAATCGGATTGTTTGAATTAAAGCATTCATGACAAATAATAGGTAAAAAGCTTGATTTATTGTTACATTTGTTGTAATATAATTGTAATATAAAAGCTGACAGCAATTAAGATGAACTTAAGATAAATAGAAAGCTCACTATTGTTGCTAGGCTGTACTTACAATTACATTGAAAACTGCAGCTGTGTCAGTATGACACAGCTATTTATTTTTGTAAGAATAATCTACTGGGGGAACAGTATGTACTTGCGTGTTCTTATAATTTTTTTCATGACTTTGTTAATTCCATTTACAGTGAATGCGGCGGACTCCGTCAATGATTTTAATGTGAAGATAATGCCTGCCGAAGGACAGCACAGTTTTTCGGAAGGTTATTTCCATGTGGATTCCGAGCCAGGCAAAGAATTGTCGCTCGAATTCCGGATAACCAATAACAGCTCGGAGCCGCTCAATCTATATGCGCAGGCAGTCGACGCCCATACCGCTGACAAAGGCGGCATTTTATACAGCGCTGATATTGGGGAAAAAGAACAGGACCAGTTTTATATCTCTGAGCTGGTGGAAGTCCAGGAAACGATCAGTGTCGCCCCTGGCTCCGTGGAAACGGTCCATTTACACCTCGCTGTACCATATACAGCCAGCGGGACGATTCTCGGCGGCATCATGCTGACGGCTGTGGATGCTCCAGATGATTTATCGATGGATTCCATGAATAAAGGCGGAAGCAATTACACATTCGAACAGCCGGGACAACGGTTGATGGCGATCAAAGTCAATCTTCCTGAAAAAGCGGCTTCCGGGTTTTCGGTGGGTGAAGCTAAATTCGAAGCTTTGGACAATGACTTGAATATTAAATTGAACAATGGCAAGCCATCGGTTCTGGAAAACGTTCAGGGAACCTATTCAATCATGGATAAAGAAGGCGAAGTGCTTGTCAATGGCGTCATCAAAACGTTTGCCATGGCACCGCATTCCAAGATCAATTATCCAATCGATTTGGAAGGCAAGCGACTTGAAACAGGAAAATACGTCCTGATGATTAAAGGGAAGGCCGATGAAAAGGAATTCTTTGCCGAAGAGAAATTCACTGTAACCGAAAGCAAGGAAGCGGGAATCGTCAGCCAGACTGAAGATGCTGCCACACCTTTTAACCGGGAAAACATCTCCCGCGCTGTTGCAATCGCATTGGTCAGCATATTCCTGCTGCTGCCGCTGCTTTTGAAATGGGATCGCAGCAATGAAAAAAAGACCTTCATGAAATTTTCGGGAAAAAATAACATCTGATTCTTGGCTGCATCTGACTTGTTCAGGTGCAGTTTTTATTTTTATTAATATTATCGGGAAATAGGGTAAACTGAAGAAAAGGGGGAATTTGAAATGACACATCGCGTCAAGAAAGAGCAATTGGTGGCGACCTTTTCAATCGTTGGTGCCGACCCGAAAACCGGGGAAGTGGGAGTTGCTGTCCAATCGAAATTCCTGGCTGTCGGAGCCGTTGTTCCATGGGCAAAAGCGAATGTCGGCGCGGTAGCGACACAGTCCTGGGCCAACACAAAATTTGGGCCGGAAGGGCTCGAGCTTCTCGAGCAGGGGCTGTCGCCGGATGAAGTGATCGCCAAACTGGTAGCCGACGATCCCGACCGCAACCTTCGGCAAGTGGCTGTCATTAATGCGGCGGGCGAAGCCAGTGCATTCACAGGCGAAGAATGCTTTGACTGGGCTGGCCATAAAATCGGCAAGCACCATTCGGCCCAGGGCAATATCCTGGTCAGCGAAGAAACCGTCACGGCAATGAGCCGTTCGTTCGAACAATCCACCGACCCGCTTGCTGAACGCCTCATCAAAGCCTTGGCCGCAGCCCAGCATGCCGGCGGCGACAGCCGCGGCAAGCAATCGGCAGCCGTTTATGTATTGCAGGAAGGCGCGGGTTACGGCGGCTACAATGACGTCAAAGTGGACCTCCGTGTCGACGATCATCCCGAGCCGATCGAGGAGCTTCTGCGCCTTTACGAACTTCACAAAATCTTCGGCGAAAGCACCGATGAACAACTCGACATCGAAGGCGACCTGTTCGAGGAAATCAAAGGCCATCTGGTCCGCCACGGCCTGTTGGAATCGGCTGACCACGCCGGCTATAATGACACTGTCAAAGAAGCATTGAAGACGTTCACCCTGCGCGAGAACTTCGACGACCGCTGGACGGAAGAGCGTCTCATCGACGAAGTCGTGCTGGAGCATTTGAGGAAATAAAAGATTAGAAGACTAAATGATACATTAAAAATAATGGATCTCATCGAAGGACCGGTTGGCTTGTGGGCTGATCGGTTTTTTCTAGTTTGGAATGGGAGGTGTTTTTTCGTTCTGGAAATATTTTCTTTAAATATTTCATCGTAAATCTGAGGTGCGGGTTGGAAGCTTTGAGGTGCGGCTTGAGCCATTTGGGGTGCGGTTAGAACCGCTTGAGGTGCGGCTTGAGCCATTTGGGATGCGTTTAGCTATGATTGAAGTACTTTTTTAGTCAATCCGTCGAATTTTTAAGACGTTATAAAAATATAGTTTAATATTTCCAGGCTAAAATTGCTTATTCATTTCCAAAAAATAAAACCACCTATCCATTCCAATCACCTATCAACCCACACTTCAGATTTCCACTCTCCTAACAATCCCCACCCAAAATCACCCCACAAAAACAGGAGCCCTCCGACCGGAGGGCTCCATCAATCCATCATTTGAACTTGAATTTATTCGCATTCTCAACTTCAATCTCTATCTATCTTAAACTCCTACTTAACTTCCTTGCGTCTGAACTTGGCTGTCACTTCATAAACAATCGGTACGATCACCAATGTCAGTAAAGTGGAGCTGATCAAACCGCCGATGACTGTGATGCCGAGTGCCTGGGAGATCAACCCGCCGCCATCGCCTTCTGCGCCAATGGCAAGAGGGATGAGCGCGCCGATTGTCGCCAGCGCCGTCATCAGGATCGGACGTAGCCGCGTGACGCCGCCTTCAAGAAGTGCCTCGCGAGTAGTCAGGCCCGCTTGTTCCATGTGGATGACGCGGTCAATCAGGACAATCGCGTTGGTGACGACGATGCCGATCAGCATCAGGACACCGATCAATGCATTGACACTCAAGGCTTCTCCCGTAATCCATAATGCCACCAAGACGCCGATTACAGTGAATGGCAATGAAAACAGGATGGCAAACGGTGCAAGGGCCCCGCCGAATGTGACAACTAACACAAAATACACAATCGCGATGGCTGCAAGCATTGCAAGGCCAAGCTGCGAGAATGATTCGTTGATCTGTTCAGTGACACCGCCGTGGTCGATGGAAACGCCGGCTGGCAGATCAAGCTCCTCGACTTCTGCATCAATTTCCGTTGTGATTTCAGCTGCGTTATTGCCGAGTACTTCCGCTGACAGGGAAGCGAACATTTGGCCATCACGCCGGTTGATCGTGTCAGGAGATTTTCCTTCTTCGACTTCCATGACATCACCGACTGTAACTGTCGTTCCCAGTGCAGTTGGAATTTCGATGCCGGTTACATCATCGATATCTCCATACTCAGTTTCTTCCGATTCTACATATACGTTGATTTCTTCATCTTCATATTGAACGGTCGTCAAGACAGGAGCTTCGCCCACATCGCTCAGCGCCATGCCGATTTGCGCGGCAGTCAAGCCGTTTTCGCTTAAGGCCTGCTGATCCGCGACTAATGTGAATTGGTCATAGGCTTCAGTCAGACTCGACTCCGTATTTTCCAGTCCTTCATGCTGTTCCATGATCGGCTGGATCTGATCAATGGCTGTCTGGATGTCTTCGATACTGTCGCCGTAGACGAATAATTCAAATCCGCTGGCGCCCATTGCCGCAAAGTCCATGCTGGCCCATTCGCCGGCTTCAGTAGAAGCATTCAAATCGTCGATCAATTTTGTGCTTTCGTCGCTGAAGTTTTCAAAATCCGAATCATATTCGATATAGAATAAAGCGGAATTATCTCCGCCTCCGCCCATCGCAGCCATCGGATTGCCTCCGCCGAGCGAATACTGGTACGAAGTGACACCTTCACGGCCGCTGATTGCGTTTTCCGCTTCGAGTGCGATTGTTTCCACGTCTTCACGTGTCTGTCCGGGTTCAGGGCTATATGTGGCCATGACCATTTTCTGCTCCTGTTCCGGAAGGAAAGTGACACCGATGACAGGCAATAGGAACATGCTAGCGGCAAGCAGCACAGTCGCTCCGCCGAAGGTGATGATCTTATGATTCAATGACCATTCCAGTACGCGTTTATAGCCGGCTGCCATTTTGCCTGGTTTGTGTTCTTTTTTCGAGGTTTTATTGCCATCAAGGGTATTCAATTGCTTGCTGTACATCAAATGCGCCATCATCGGAACAATCGTCACGGCTACAAGCAATGAAGCAGATAAGGCAAAGACCATTGCCAGTGCGAATGGCAGGAATAATTCACCGATCTGTCCGCTGACGAGTGCAAGCGGCAGGAACACCGCAATCGTTACGACAGTGGATGAGAAAATCGGCAGGAACATTTCGCGTGTTGCCTCACGGACCAGCTCTTTGCCGCGCAGTTTTTCACCCGGCAAAGCCATGCGGCGGTAGATGTTTTCAATGACCACAATGGAGTCATCGATAACCCGCCCGATTGCGACAGTCAATGCGCCGAGTGTCATGATATTCAAAGTAATGTCCATTTGGTTCAACAGGAATATTGCCATCAATAAAGACAAAGGAATCGATATGATGGAAATCAGCGTCGTTTTAAAGCTGCGCAAGAACAGCAATATGATGACAACAGCAAATAAGATTCCGAAGAAGGCTTTGCTTAGCATCGTTTCAACTGACTGCTCAATGGGTTCACCCTGGTCAAACGTTGTCGCAACTGTTAAACCATATTCTTCTTCAACATCGGCAATGATGTCTTTGACAGCATTTACAACTTCGACCGTATTGGCATCCGGTGCTTTAACGACGGAGATGCCGATCGACTCTTCACCGTTTGTGCGGGAAATCGATTCCGCTTCACTGATGACTTCGATGTCAGCCAGTTCACTTAGAGCGACAGTCGGAATACCAGCTGCGGCAGGAGTCTGGGGTGCAGCTGGAACTTCCGACGGCGGTGCATTCGGTGTCTGACCGGGAACTGCAGGTGTTTCACCAGGTGCCCCGGCGCCAGGCGTCTGTGCCTGCTGCGGGATTGCCGGAATCTGCAGATTGCGGAGATCTTCGACTGTTGTAATATTGCCATCGATGACCAGATTTTTCACTTCGCCACCGAATTCAGTCAAGCCGAGCGGGAAAGTAAGATTGGACCCCTGGATCAATTGCTGGATCGTTTCTTGTGTCAACCCGTATTGGGCCAGCGCTGTTTCATCGAAAGTCATGCTGACTTTCTGCATGCGCTGGCCGGACACTTGCGCATCAGATAAGCCTTCGACACCTTCAAGCATCGGGAGGACATTATCTTCCACGCTGGCAGTCAATTCTTCCAGTGAACTGCCGGAATCACTGATGCTCAATGCCAATATCGGGAAAGCATCAATACTTAAACGTGAAATCTGTGGTTCATTGGCTGCATCCGGAAGTGAAATTTCCGACAAGGCATCTTCCAATTCGCGCGTGGCTTCATCCATATCCACTTCAAAATCATATTGGACCTGGATCGTTGAAGCGTTCGCCATGGATGTCGATGTCGTCAACTCCACACCATTCATATTCTGGATCCGCTGTTCGAATGGAACAGTGATTTCATCCATCACTTCATCAGGTGCAGCGCCAGGGTAGACGGTTACAACGGTAACTGCCGGCAAAGTGATGCTCGGAATCGATTCCTGCTTCATCGTCAATCCCGCGTAAAGTCCTGCCACGACGACCATGATGGTCAAAATCCAGATGGCGAACTTATTATTTAATGAAAAATCGATAATTTTCTTCAACTATGACACTCCTCAACGATGATTCTTCAATAGAAGAACTTCTTTTTCAATTTGTTTTTCCTGCGACAGATAATCCGTCAGCGCTTCAATGAGAAATTCGCGCGGCTCATCCTGCTGCAGTTCCTGGCGCAATAAATCCAGGGACGCCAGCATTCGTTCCGTGTTTTTCGAATAAAGCTTGATCTTTGTTTCCATATCCCCGAAAAGGCTGTCAATTGAAAAGCCGATGTCGTCCGTTTTCGTGAAAACAGCTTCCATCTCATCGAGCTGCAGAGTGATCGCTTCAATAGAAGAAGCGATGAAACGGCTCAATTTGTCGATGGACAATTGCCTGTTTTCCAGAATGATCGTAATCAGATATTCCTTTTGGATTCCTTCGACTACAGTCGTAAGATCTTCCAAGAACGGCTCGATGCGCTGTCCGAATGCGTCAAGCAGCATTTTCTTGTGGAATTTTGATGATGAACTGCGCATTTCCTGCATCAGGGCTGTCAATTGTTCATTGCCGTCAGTCGGCATATCTTTGAACACCATGATAAAGAAGTCCCTGTCTGCCAAAATACTTTCCAGCTCATACGCCAATTTCTTTGCGAAAGCATTTTTGGGGGAAAGATCTTCTTCGATTTCCAAACGTTCCAACCCTTGCAGCGTCTCCGCCTGATAACGTTTCAAAATACTTACCAGCAAACTTTCTTTGGAATCATAATGCTTGTAGAATGCGCCTTTTGAGATGTCCACGGCATAGGCAATCTCCTGAACCGATGTCTGATGGAAACCTTTTATGGAAAAAAGATGTACCGCCGCATTCATCAATTCCTGTTTTTTATCCATCGGATCCCTCCTTGAAACTATACGGTCACTAAAAGTGACCGATTGGTCATGGGATTAATCATAAAGTTATTAAATGCCGAAGTCAATTTGGTGGAACCGAACAGATATGAAGATTTTGTGACTTAGCTACCGGCTTTTATTGTCAATGAAGTAATTGAATAGAAGAATTCAGGTATTTCTTTAACTGACGGGTTCAGATTCGGCAATGAAAGAATAGTTTCCTGCCAAAAAGGGTAATCCATAAACATAAGAAATGTGGAAACTCAGGAAGGGGACTGCTGATGGCACAAAAACTGTTTGATGATCCGGAAGTGGTGACGAAGGTGGAACAGCCTTATGCCGCGATACCGATAATCAGTGAAGTTTTGGAGCGTGAAGAGATTGCCGCCTTGGTGGAGGAAGTCTACAGCTGGCTCAAACGCAGAAAAATTGAACCGGATGGCAAACCCTTTTGCCGTTATTGGGTGATGGGCGGAGTCGAAGAGAAATTCAATTTCGAAGTTGGCGTCCCTATTGTAAAAATGATTACAGGAGATGACCGTGTTGTGGGGAGCTTCATCCCAGGAGGTTCTTACGCTGCTGCTGTGCATAGGGGATCTGCGGATTATATTGAAGATTCTTCCTATGCATTGGAGAAATGGGCGGAAGATGAAGGACTGGAACTCGATAAGCGCTATGAGGGAGACACGGAAATCTGGAATGGCCGCTTCGAATTCTTTCCGGTTATTCCGGAAAAAGGAGCCATCCTGAATGACGAAGGTATGGAAATAGCATTTCTGCTGATGCGTGACGACGCAGCATGAATTAAAACAGTAAAAAGCACCGTCCCCCTTATATGGGGCGGTGCTTTTTGGCGGGCAAATTTCGGCTAATCGGGCACAGTCGCTTTTCCTTATTGTCCAGACTCCTGTGGCCCAGCTCTTCGGGTCATAAGCCAGCCCAGCTGCATGGCAAAAGACGCCATTTCGCTGGTCTGTCTTATGCCTTTCAGAGCTTAACGGGCACAGTCGCTTTTCCATGTCCAGACTCCAACGGCCAGCTCCTCGAGTCGTAAGCCACTTTGGCTGTGCGGCTGAAAAGACGCCGCTTCGCCAAATCGTCTTACGCTTGTCGGAGCTGAGCGGCCGTTTCCGCTTTTCTTTGCTATTTCCCAGGAAATATCCCTTAATTTTTATGCCTGGCTCTGGCAGTCGTATAGAAATACAGCATATCGGTCATGCGCATCCTTTGCTTTTTCAGGATGTTCATCGAGACGTTCACATCAATATGTATGTTCCACTGGTCATAATGGATACGGGTTCTGTTCTGGCCCAGCGATTCGAACCGGTTGTCATGATTCAGGATCCAGACACAGTCAGGATGTGTCGGCGAATGCGTAGGGTAACCCGATAACCCTTCCCATATGAATAAGGTGATTTTTTTATAATGCTTCAGATTGTGCCGATTCGCTTGGATGCGGCCTTCATAAGTTGATGCGGACAGCATGCATGCTTTATCAATCAGCGACAGAACCGAGTCGCGTGAATAATACACGCCATGCTTCGTTACAATTTTTGATTTCCGTTCAGTTTCAAATGCGGATAGAACGAATAACACGGATTGATCGATAAAGTATTCATTTTGTCTCTCCAACAACTCACACCTCTTTCTGATTACATGAAAATTCTACCATTCAAAAGTTTTCCAAGCAATACCATTTATCAGAAAATAGTATGTTTTTTGACAATTCGTTTGAGTAAACAAAAAGTTTCCGTATCTTATACTCACAGTTTGGCTAGAGCAAACTGTTTTCCGAGTGATTAGCTATAAAAAATAGTCTGCACTATTCTGTACTTACCCGGGAATAACCGAACGTTTAAAAGGAATAAAACATGGAAGAATTTATTGGAATGGACGATTTTGATAAAGTGGAAGCGCAATACGCGCCGATGATTTCAGCGCTGATCCGTAAGATGCATATCTACCGTGACCATGAACTTTACCGGCAGGTCGGTAAAGTGGCGCTTTGGCAAGCATGGCTGCGGTTCGACGGGGAGAAGGGGGATTTCACGCCGTTTGCTTTCAGAACGGTGCATGGTGCCCTGTTGGATGAATTGTCGCGTGAAGGCAGATATGCAAAATTATTCAAGTTGTCGGATGGCGGTGATTTTGATGAGCTGGAAATGCCGATATATGACGATAAACTGCCAGAATGGGTGCAGGAGATTCCTTTGAAAGAGAAGGAATGGAATTTATTGAAGGAATTATTCGTTGAGGATAAAGCAATCAGGCAGCTGGCGGAGCTGTACGGTATTTCCGTAGCAGGCATGAAAAAGAAGAGAGCCCGTCTGCTGGAGAAGATTAAGGAAAGTGAAGCATTCCTGAACCGCGATTAAAAGGCGGACAATATTTATTTGCGGAAAAAAGTTTCTTGTTCAATAAATTCATGTATAATAAATTCCGCATAAGCCCTTACGAAAGCAGGTGGAAGTTTTGTTCGAAATGATGACCGGCATGATCAATAATATATTCTTCATCATTTTCCCGATTGTGCTGTATCAGATGATGGCGGGGGCTGGGAAACGGAATTTCTTTGTCGATTATCGCATAACAATGACCATACTGTTTTCGATATCCATCATATTATGTATGGTTTTCCCTTATCAATTCCTGACAGATGAATATATATTCGATTTGCGGCAGGTACCGATGATTGTCGGCGCATTATATGGCGGACCCGTCATTTCAGCAGTCCTGTTTCTCGTTTCGGCGATCGGGCGGATCCTTATCGGCGGTGATGGGATGTATATCGCCATCCTTAACCAGTTTATAATTGCAGCCGGCGTGCCGTTTATCCGTCCAGCATATATACGGATGGGCCGCGGAATGAAAGTCGCGACTGTTTTCATCATTTCCATCCTTTCTTTGTTGTTCAATATGTTCGCGGGTTTCCTTTTGTTCGGGGATCCGATACATGACATCATCGGCATCTGGCTCATGCTGATGCTCAACCAGGGATTGTTGATTGTTCTGACAGCATTGCTGATCGAACACATTGTCCGGCAGGAATTATTGCTGAATACATTAATGAAACATGAAAAGCTTGAAAGTGTGAGCCATTTTGCGGCAGCGGTTTCCCATGAATTGCGGAATCCGATGCAAAGTATCAAAGGGTTCATCCAGTTGATGCAGGCTTACGATTACAGCCGCGACAAGCAACTGGAGTTTCATGAAACGATTCTCAGCGAAATTAACGCAGCGGAAGGGCTGATTGATGATTATCTGATTTACGCCAAGCCGGTGTACGGGGAGCTTGACCGTATGTCAGTCAACGATGAAGTGTGCGGTGTGATGAAGCTCTTGCGTCCTTATGCCAACAGTTTGGATGTCGAGCTGTTCTGTCATCCTGCAGAAACGGATATTTATATCCGCGGGGACCGGCAGAAATTCCGGCAGGCGATGGTCAATATCATTCGCAACGGCGTGGAATCCATGCCAAATGGCGGGGATGTCATCGCTCGCATTAAGGTGCAGCCGGCAAAAGTGGCCGTGGAAGTGGCAGACCGGGGAGTAGGCATGACAAAAGAAGAAGTCGAGCGTTTGGGTGAGCCGTATTTCTCGAATAAAATCAAAGGGACTGGCCTGGGCATGATGGTTACATACAGCGTCATCCATCAGATGAAAGGCACCATCATCGTCAACTCTGAAAAAGGATTGGGCACCGTATTCAAATTAGTGTTCCCAAGGTTGGATTAAAACGAAAAAACCGGCTGAGAAAAGTGAATTTTCTCAGCCGGTTTTTTTGTTCCGTTAATTATCAGCTTTTTCTTTCAGCAGCTTAACAAATGGCAGGACAGACTTCTCTTTCATTTTAGCCTCGAACATGATGTCGGCATCAGTACCGCCGAGCAATGTCAGCAGCTCTTCGAAATCACGCTCGGACACGAGGTCATGGTGCCGAAGGTCAGTGAATCCTTCCTTACCCGTACTGATGTGGATTTTCGGTGTCCCGTAGCCTTCCCAGGTTGCTAATATTTCCGCGAAATCAACAGCGGTGCCATCATTATTGCAATTGTGATGATGAATATCGAAACAGATAGGGACTCCGCAAAGTTTGTGGACATCCAAAACATCACGTATCGTAAATGTTTTGTCATCATTTTCAAGGCGAATCCGTTTCCGGATCCGTTCAGGCAATTGCATATATGTATCGGCGAATTGCTGTTTCGCTTTTTCCTTATCACCATATGCGCCGCCTGTGTGGACGATGATGTCGTTGCCGCCCATCAGCGTAATGAGCTTTTCATGATAATCCAGATCCTGTATGGATTTTTCGACCACTTCCGCTTTAGGTGAATTCAGCACCGTATACTGCCCTGGATGAACAGACACCCGCATCTGATGGGTCTCGACAATATCCCGTATTTGCCCGGCAATAAAAAGGAAGTCCGGATCTTCCCACCAGATCCAGTCATTTACCGGGTGCGTGGAAAGTGGCACAATCGAACTTGATGCCCTGTAGAAATAAATATCATTGGCCAGATTCCAATTGATGATATCCAATGTTGTCTGCATATTCTTCAGCGTCAACTCTTTGATTTTACCGACACCTTCCGCTTCAGCTGTCGCCACCCGTAATGTCCGGAAAACTGTCTTCAATTCTGTATTCATGCATGCATACCCTAATCTCATTCGATTCAACTCCTCGAACTATGTATACCCCGATCTCCGTTACATTATCCGTGCCTGAGGGTATACTTAATAAAAATTAGAGATGGAGGGTCTATTGCATGAGAGCAGAAATTACACAGATGGCCAAAGGATATAAAGCGGTATTTGAGCGCGAATTGGCACACGGGTCCGATAAAGTTTGGAGCATGCTGGCCGATAACAGCCGTTTGAAACTTTGGTTCGATGAACTGCGGATCGCAGAAGCGGGTGAGGACGGCAAAATGGTTTTTGATATGGGGGAAGGCAATAATGAGGAATTGGCAATCACTGATTATGAGGAAGGGCGAGTCCTTGCATTTGAGTGGTGGGATGACCGTGTGCGTTTTGAAGTGACAGAGGAAGATTCCGGCAAAACGCGATTGCGGCTTGTGGAAACAATCGACCGCATCACTTCCCAAACTGCCAAAGATCTCGCCGGCTGGCATGTCTGTCTGGATGTGATCGAAGCGATATTGGATGAAGAAGAGATAAATCGTGAGGAAGAGTGGCAGCATTGGCATGAAGAATATAAACGTCTGCTCGACAGCATGACTGTTGAATTCGAATAAAAACAATTGAGGTGCCCGGCCATTGTGATGGACGGGTTTTCATTTGGATTAATTTTCCATTTAAATTTGTCGAGGTGCGGAAATTGGTCCACGAGGTGCGGAGAAAGCGTTTTGAGGTGCGGTTATCGAAGTTTGAGGTGCGGTCAGCCGATTTCCACACAAAAAAAAGGAACCTGCAGAAGGTTCCTTTTCGATCTCACTTGGTCTTAGCCTCCGCCACATCAGTTTTATGGAAACTGTCGAGCAACACATAGCCGAATACAATACCGGCTGTATAAGCGATGGTAGTCAGACTCGTTTGGCTAGTCATCATGAAAGAAGGGATCGCAGCTCCGATGGAAGTGTATGGCAAAAAAGTCATCACAACAAAATAGAGAGAGGGAACGCCGACAGCGAGAAATTTAAACCAGTCGAATCCTCTGAACTTCTGCTCCTTCCTTTCCAGCAGAAATCTTGGAAGTCGCATCAGGAAACCAAGTATGACAGGGAATATGGCTACAAATAAGACCCGTGGAAACAGCTCGTAGGTTTCTCTGGCGGTTTCAACAATATTTGCCTCAATAACTGTACCGATATATACGATGAAAACAATCGCTAATGTCCATGCGAAATAATACACAAACCTTTTCAAATGACTCACCCCCTATATGATTTCAATCTATAAACAGCTTATATAGAAGGTACGGATTAAAAGTCAGATAGTTTCACTGTTATGCAGATTCATCAGAATCTTATAAAATTTATTCTTTTAACGTTCAAAAGTATCCGGTAACCAAAAGTTATACAGCGCTGAAATCAAATACCTGCTGGCTGGCGAATTCGCCTTTTTCATAGACCCGTTCAGCGAATGTGAAATTATTATCATGATCTACAAGCAGGACAGTTGCTGAACGAGTTCCATAATCAGGCGTCCGGATGAATATTGGGGACAGTATACGTTCAAATTCCAGACCGACTCCCGTTACAGGCAAATGAGGATCCGCCGCTTGTTCTGCATCCCGCAGTATTTCAAACAAATCGTCCGGGTCTGCTTCCGTTCTGCCATTCAAGTAATTTGCCAGGCGTGATTTGCCTTTCTCGACTTTTGGCCAGGGTGTATTCAGAAAATGGTTGCTCAAGCCGTGTGTTCCGGCCGTTACTTCGATTATTTGCTGTTCAAGATTATTATAATAGAACAGTTTTTCCGTATCGCCCAGAAGTACATTGAAACCGGTGTACGCATCCGGTTTCAGCGTCTTTAAAAAAGCTTGAGGTGCCAGATCGGAAGCAAGAAAATCCTTGACCAACGCTCCCCGGGAGATTTTCCCCTTTTCAGGGAGAGATGGATCACGGAAATTGGTCAAGGCGGCAAAACGTCCGGACTTTGTTACACCAAGCCAAGTCCCCATTTGCAATAGATCGCGTCCAGCCAGGATATCGGGTTGATCTTCCCAAAAATGGGCCTCTTGGGCTGGCCGCCCATAAAATTCATCGCGATTCGCGGCAACGACCAATTTGTACTTAGGATGCTGTTTATATTGAAAGTTGATCAGGCACATTGAGCCCGCCTCCTTTTTATTTACATTATATAGAAATGGTGAAAAAGATGACAGTTGGGAAACTCCCGTAGAATCATTGCTGGAAAATCATTAACCGCAATTTAATTGAATATAATAAATTATACAGATTAATAGGTAAAACTAACCGTTCATTTTATTTATTTAAGGTATATAATTACTATTCACGTTATATTTTACAGATTTATCTACTTTCAAAAATCTATCGATAATAGAATTCCTGCCAAGGATATGGGAGTGTGCAAAAGTGGAGAGCAAAACGGATGAAATCCAAGAATGGTTTGATAAAATCGATGATTTACTGGTCGTCATAGATAATAAAGGCGAAATCGTCAGAGTCAACCAGGGATGGATTGATTATTGCGCGAATAATAATTTGGATCAGAAGATAATTCAAGGTGCTGAGGATTATCTGGAATTACTGAATCAGAGCAGCAATGCCGAAGCGGCTGACACGATTAAAGAAATCCTGGAGCTGGAAATTCCTGAATACAGCACACATTTTCATTATATGGATAAAGATGGCGACAAGTTATGGTTCGAAGTGAAAATCAAGACGGTAAAGCTGGATTCAAATGAGCCTGCGGGTGCTGTAATTTTCCACACCCCCCTAAAAGGAAGCGGCATTCAATCGATCACTGTTGAAACTGTTCTGGAAAGTATGACAGATGGCTTTTACTTGTTGGACGACCAATTAAGATTCAATTATATAAATGAAGTTGCCGAAAAAATCATTGGACGAAAACGCGATGAGATTCTTGGGCTTACGGCTCATGAAGTGTTTCCGAAGTTAAAAGGAAGCAATCTGGAGCACCAATTGCTGACCGCTTTACGGACAAAGGAACATATGGAATTTGATGAGAACTTCAGCAATTACGATGGCTGGTCCCACATAAAACTCATACCGCTTAAAAACGGTGGATTGGCGATATATTTCCAGAATATTGAGCAGCAGAAAAAACTGGAAGAAAAACTGACTGAGTTTGCTTATTACGATTTTTTGACGGGTCTGCCAAACCGCAGAAAGATGACAGAAATCGCGTTTTCCTTAAAAGAAAGGAAAAAGAAGTTTTCTTTCTTCTATATCAACCTCGATAATCTGAAATTCATCAATGCCCTCTATAATTATGCATCCGGCGATAAAGTGGTGGTCAGTGTGGCAGAGAGGCTTCAATCCTTGTCAGATCACCGTTGCCACGTAGGCAGGCTGGAAGGCGACGAGTTTATTGTCATCCGCGAATCCGCTCCTGGTGAAAGACTCGAGATATTCGCGGAAAAATTAATGGACCTTTTCAAAGATCCTTTTATGCTGGCAGATTTTCAGTCGGCTTATGTTACAGCGAGTATCGGCATCGCCTGTATCCCTTTTGATACCGAACGGCTGCGTGATCTTGTGGCTTTCGCCGAAACGGCCATGTACGAAGCGAAGAAAGAAAAGGGTTCTTCGTATTCCTTCTATCGCCCGAAGATGCGGTCGCAGCGGGAGCGGAGGGTTTTGATCGAAAAAAGTCTGATGGGATGCCTCGAGGATTCGGGGTTCTATTTTACAGTGCAGCCCCAAATATCAGGCGGCGGCATCAACCTGTCCGGCATTGAAGTGCTTGCCAGATGGAAGCACCCGGTGCTTGGGGAATTATCGCCTCTCGAATTCATAGAAGTCGCTGAACAGTCGGGCACGATCGCACATTTGACTACGCATCTGCTGCACGAAGTTTTAAAAGTGATCAAAGACTGGGAGCAGCTATACGGCTGGAACATTAAAACGGCGATCAACATGACGCCTTCACTGCTCGCCAATACGGTATTTTTTGAAGAGTTTTTCAATCTCCTTGAGCATTATGGGGTATGCCCATCCCTGCTTGAAGTCGAACTGACTGAACATGCCGAAATGGCCTATTCGGAAACGACTATGAGAAACCTTGAACTGTGCAGGGAAAAAGGGATTTCCATTGCCATCGATGATTTCGGCACAGGTTTTTCGATGATTTCTTATCTGACCCAATTTCCAATCAATAAAATCAAGATTGACAGGTATTTCATCCGCCAAATCGGAGAGGACGCCAAATCAGAGGCGGTGCTGAAATCACTTATCCATTTGGCTCAAAGTATTGAATGTGAATTATTGGCAGAAGGGGTAGAAAGACCTGAGGAAGTTTTGTTCCTAAAAGAAAATTCCTGTACTGTATTTCAAGGGTATTATTACGATAAACCCTTACAGGTCAAAGATTTTGAACGAAAATACCTCTCTGACCTCTCTTTTTCTTCTCAAAAATAAATGTTTTTTTAATGGGTCTAAAGATTTATTTCATAAAGAAATCTGTTAAACTGTTAGTAGAGATAGAGACAGTGAATTTGAACACATCAGCAGGGGTATGGGGGTAGTTACATGATTCAGGATGCATCGAAGTTATCATTAGAAAAAGCCTTGATGGACGGGGTCCAGGAAATGGTTTTCATTGTCCGCATTGACGAGGGGAAAATGATTTACGAGTTTGTAAATCAGTCGGCAATGAAGAAAACCGAATTGGATGAATCTGCTGTTGGAAAAACCTTCCACGAAACACAGTCTCACGAATTGGCTGAACGCGTGTATTTACAATATAAGAATGTGCTGGAAAGCGGATGTGAAACCATCTATGAAGACAGTTACGTGGATCCGGAAGGACAATTGCGGTTTTCGAAGACCCGGCTCACTCCCATGTTCGGTGAAGATGGCGTCTGCAGCCATATTGTTAGTGTCGTCCAGGACATCACGAATGAAGTGGAAGCCAAGCAGGAAAGCGTCGAAGCATGGAAAAGCCTTGAAGAAAGCCGGTCCTACTATCATTCACTCTTTGAACATAACGCAGATGCTATCCTGACATTGGATTTGAAAGGGCATATCAAAGGAGCCAATCCGGTTGTCCAGAATCTCAGTAAGCTGCCATTGGATGAGTTGAATGGACGGCGGGTGCTGGATTTTGTCGTGCCTGAAGACCGCAGGAAAACATTAAAGAATTTCCGGAAAGCGAAAAAAGGAATTTACACGAATTTCCGGGTAACGATTAATCAAAAAGATAATAATCGTCTCGGTGCATTGGTCAAATTCATTCCCATCAAGATTCAGGAAGTGACTACCGGCTTCTATGTGATCCTGAAGGATATGCGTGAACTTGACCAGATGGTCGAGCTCTATATGGAAAGTGAAAAGAACTTCCGGATTATCGCAGAGAATGCGAACGATGTCATCATTCTCATCAACCATCGGAAAGAATATCTGTATATTTCTCCTTCCCTTGAAGATATTTTTGGATATTCTCCTGAAGAATATGAAGACAAAGAGCCGTTTCACAATGTACATCCCGAAGACCTTGAAAAATTATACGGCACTTTAAGTGCTGCGATCAGAAGCGGTGATATATGCAAAATGCGTGTCCGTGTCGGTCATAGGGATGGGCACTGGATCTGGTCTGAATTGCACGGCACGCCTGTATTTGAAAATGACGGAAATTATAGCCATATGGTGATGATTGTCCGTGATGTATCCATACAAAAGGATTATGAAACAAAATTGGAGTTTTACGCTTACCACGATCCGTTGACAGGGTTGCCGAATCGCCGCTATTTCCAGGAATCGCTTGAAAAGGCATTGGCCGACTATCACGCTGGCGGCGATAATTTCGCGGTGCTTCTACTTGATATCGACAAATTCAAAGGCATCAACGATAAATGGGGACATGAAACTGGAGATGCGGTCATACGTGAATTTGGAAACAGGCTGAAAGCAGGCATCTATAAAGATGATTTGGCTGCCCGGCTCGGCGGCGATGAGTTCATCGTCTTGTTGCCAGGCGTTGACTCTGTAAGATCCGGAGAGCTCGTCATGAATAAAATCAGGCAGGCAATGATGCGTGAATGGCAACTGGATGATACCGTTCTATCAGTTTCCACAAGCATAGGCATGACAATGCCGGATGAACATTCGACTTTATCGTCCATACTTAAAGAAGCAGATAAGGCGATGTACGAAGAAAAGAATTTAAAAAAGCAAAAAATGAACATAGACCGTCTCTAGGCATGATGCCTTGGGACGGTTTATTTTTTTGGAAAAAAATGAAAAAATAGATAGGATTAAAGTATTATTAGAATTTTCTGATTAAAAAATATTCACAATACATGAGCTTAATGGTATGATAATCATAATTATAATGCCTACTAAATTACCATAAAATGTATCTAATAATTTATAAATATTTCCGTTAAAGTATCCGAAAACCAGTAATACAGGGCATGAAAGGCACTAGATAAAATTAACTGGAAATTACTGTATTGAATTATTTGAATTTTTAGATAGTTGAGGTGTTTAGTATATGGAAAGATTTTATACAAAATATCCAATTGCGATAAAAATATTTCTGGCGATGCTGCTTTTATTGCTTTTAGCAGAGCCCGGAAAGGAAAGAGCGCAGCCCGCGACGGTGGATGGGGCAATTGTTTTGACCGATTCACTTGATAAAGTGCATATCGATCAGTCCATTTTCACTATAAAAGATCCTCAAAATGCCTACACTATAGAAGAAGTGGCTGTTCCTCCGATTCAATGGAGTTTTATGCCTAATGATAGTGGCATATTCAATAAGGGATTTACGGATTCTTCCTATTGGATTCAGTTCAATATTGTGAATCGGTTGTCCAATAGTAATTGGCTGCTCGAGTTGCCGGTTCCTATGCTGGAGCAGGCAACCCTGTATTCACCTTCAGAGGATGGCTCTTTTGCTGTCAATGAAATAGGCAGAGGGGTTCCGATGGATGAGAGGGAGTATTATCATCGGAATCTGGTTTTCAATCTGGATTTTGCGGAACAGGAGGAATCCACTTTCTTTTTGAAGGTCGTATCAGACGGGCCTTTGCAGCTTCCCCTTACAATCTGGGAAAGGGAAGCCTTCCAAGCGCAGACGCGGTCGATGACTGCATTGACAGGATTGCTGGCAGGTATGGGCATCGTGCTTTCAATCTACTATTTAAGCCAATTCGTAAGACATCGGCAGCGGGTCTATCTCTATTTTCTTCTTTTCGCTGTTTCAGTGTCGTATGGCCTTTCTGCTATGTCAGGATTGACTTTATCCTATATTTGGCCGGAACATTCCTGGCTGGATGGAGCCCTTGTCTATGCAAGCATCGGCATCACGAGTATTTTTGCATTGTTGTATACAGAGAGTTTCCTGGATACCAGACGACATTTTCCTGCATCAAGAAATCTTATCAAAATTCTGGTGTGGTTTAATGTGGCACTGATCGCACTCCTGTTCTTTTCTTTTGATGTCATTCGAATGATCTTGCCGCTGTCAGTGGTCGCCAGCGGCATACTAATGCTTGCAGTGTCGGCCGCCAGCTGGAATAAAGGGATTAAATATGCCCGTTATTATACAGCGGGTTCGATTTTGTTCCTGTTGGGGGCTGGCACAGCGATTTTCCAATTATTCGGTGTTGCCGCGCTGAATATGGAAGCGAAAAATTCGGTCTACCTATCGATAGGAGCATCTGTTTTCCTGTCGGCGCTTTCCCTGTCAGATAAAGAAGCCGCCAGAGTAAACGACAAGCTCAAAAGAGAAAAGAAAGCGATTGAACGGCAGCGTTTGGCGATGGAGTCACTGAAACACGCCAACGAGCGGAAAGATGAATTGCTGGCCATCACTTCACATGGCCTTCGGACTCCTTTATACGGCATGATCGGTATCGCTGAAACGCTCCAGGAAAATAACGCTGGAAGAATTTCGCCCGCTATGAACCATCAATTAGGAACGATTGCGGAAAATGGCAAAAAGCTTGCCCATATGATCAATTCGATTCTGGATTTCTCAAAACTGAAGCAGAATTCATTGGATATTCACGTTGAACCGGTGAAAATCCATAAACTGACTGAGAATGTATTGGAAATTTGCAGGCCGCTCGTAAAAAATGATGCCGTTCGCCTGTACGAAACTGTACCGCATAATCTGCCTGAAGCGATTGCGGATCCGGATCGATTTCAGCAGATTCTTTATAATCTTGTTGAAAATGCAATCAATTATACAGATACAGGGGAAATTGTCATTTCAGCAAAAAAATCCGGTAAACAGATATTGGTGTCTGTACGTGATACCGGAAAAGGAATCGAACAGGAAAAATTGCCGACTCTCTTTGAAGCGTTCCATAAATCAGAGGAAGAAAAGAAAGGCCACAAAAGAGGGACCGGCATTGGTTTGAATATCACGAAACGATTAGTGGAGCTTCATGGAGGCTGGCTGAAAGTCGAATCGTCTGCCGGGACAGGATCCACTTTCAGCTTTACATTGCCTGTGTATTCTCCGAAAGAAACTGAAGCCGCCTCACAGCCGGAAATACAGGCTGTGGAAGAACTGAGTGCATCGGAAATCACTGAGACTGTGACTGCCCGGCGTAAAAGGGGAAGCCAGATACGTGCGCTGGTAGTAGAGCATGAAGAAGTCAACAGGCAAATGCTGATTTATCAATTGGAACAGGAAGGTTATTCCGTTTACGGCGCCAGCGGAGGGATAGAAGCCATCCGCTTATTGGAACAGCAGCCGATTGATCTGGTGATCCTGGACTGGTCGCTCGAAGATATGAGCGGAGATGAATTATGCAGACATATAAGAAAAGATTATACATTAACAGAACTGCCGATCCTGATGCTTTCACAAAGAGAAGGATTGAGGGAAAAGACGGAAGCATTTACAGCCGGAGCCAATGATTACCTTTTGAAGCCATGTGATAAAGAAGAATTTTTACTGCGGGTGGATACGCTGGCGAATCTGCGGACGTTGACACAGGAAATCACCAGTCTGAATTATTTCCTGGAGCGGAACGTCAAAGAACGGACAATGGCACTTGAAATTACGAATATGAACCTGGTTACTGTAAACGACGAAATCCAGGAAATCGAAAAATCCCGCAATGAAATGCTGTCGACGATATCGCATGAACTGGGTACACCTATTACACTCATTCACAGTTACATCCAGGCGGTCAAAGAAAGCATCATCGATGAAAAAAATCCGAAATACCTGGATATGATACACAATAAATTATTGATGCTGGAACGGCTGACGGAAGATTTGGTGGAGCTTGCAAAATATAAGTCAGGCAACATGACATTGCGCTTTGAGAGTGTCCGCATTGAAGATTGGCTGGAGAGGCTGATCCAAGGCATGGAGGCGGATGTAACGCAAAGCGGCCGGATATTCGAATATGTCGAAACCGGAAGGGAAGAATGGCAGGAAAATTATATTTTATCGATAGACGTGAATCGGGTGGATCAGGTATTTTCTAATATTCTTTGGAATGCCGTTAAGCATACTTCATCGATTGACGGGAAAATTTCCATCAGCACCGAGATTATCAGGCGCGGAAAAGAAGGTGCTGTCCTTGAACAAGAGGACTTCGACGGTGAAGTGATCATCAAAGTATCCGATACGGGAAACGGTATACCCGAAGATGTACTGCCGCATGTTTTTGACAGATTCTTTAAAATGGATGTTCCCAATAAGCAGCAGGGAAGCGGTTTGGGTCTCGCAATCGCTAAAGAAATCATTCTTTCGCATAAAGGTGAAATATGGGCTGAAAGTGAAATGGGGAAAGGGAGCACATTCTTTATTGCATTGCCTTTGACGATTTAAAAGACTTACAGGAGGGATAACATGAGCGAAGCCACTGTATTGATAGTTGAGGACGAAGAAGGCATCCGTGAATTGATCCGCTTATTTCTGATAAAAAAAGGATATCGCATCATTGAGGCTGAAGATGGTTATGAAGCGATGGACCAATTGACGAAAGAAGATGTGGATTTGATCCTATTGGATATAGAAATGCCCGGAATGAATGGCCTGAAAACGTGTGAACAGATCCGTTTGCAGACTAAAGTGCCAATCCTGTTCGTCAGTTACCTGAAAGATCTGAACCACAAGATTCAGGGATTGGAGGCAGGAGGCGATGATTATATCACCAAACCGTTCGACTTCAATGAACTCGAAGCCCGTATTAAGGCAATTCTTCGGCGCAATGGCTGGTCCAGCGGGGAAGAGGAAAAACTGGCGGTGCTTGAATACGATGATCTGCAAATCCATCTTGATGCCAGGGAACTATATGTCGCTGGCAAGCCGGTGAAGTTATATCATAAGGAATTTCAGCTCCTGTTACTGCTGGCACAGACACCGAACAGGGTATGGACGGCTGAACAATTATATGATCACGTATGGGGCTATTATTCAGAAGGCGATATACAGACCGTCAAAGTCCACATCAGCAATCTGCGGAGAAAAGTGGAGAAGGATCCTGCCAAACCGATCTATATCCATACTGTCAGAGGGTTCGGCTATAAGTTTACAGCTCAATGAATAAATAATGGACAACTGAATACAGAATAAAAATAAGCTGAGGATGACTGATCCTCAGCTTATTTTTATTGGGTCGGCTGTTTTTTATCCGAGTTTTTCTAAGTTGTTAGAATTATTAATCTAATTTAACTTGATTTTAACCTTGCCTATTTAGTATTGGCTCTAATGAATGAGGAAAAATGTGAGATAAAGGAGGAACTATAGTGATTGAAAACAACTTTAAGCTTCCTGAAGAAAAACGGATTCAGAATTTTGAAAGCCAGACTGTATTCAAACCGTCCCAGCATGCCGACATCAGAATTCCAGCTGAAACATCACTTGGACTGTCGGAAAATATTGCAGGTTCACTCACTTATTTATTCGGCTTCGTTTCAGGGTTCATCATGCTGCTGGTGGAGCGGGAAAATCATTTTGTCCGTTATCATGCGCTGCAATCTATTTATATTTCGATTGTATTTGTCAGCGCATATCTGCTGCTTGGGATGGTGCCCATCATCGGCTGGTTCTCAAGCATGTTCCTGGCGCCCGCGGGACTCGTTCTGTGGATCATCCTGATGTTGAACGCATATAAAGGGAAGTACTCGAAAATGCTGTATATAAGTGATTTCGCAAACAAACAGCTATGACCGGGCCGCGTGATTTTTAATTCAAACTGAAACCAGAGGTGCATATGATGAAGAACCCATTGAACATTTTGGAAGTATTGAAAAGCATCAAAAAAAGGATTCCGCTGATTCTGTTATTGGTTATCACTTTTGTGGCAGCAAGCGGGGCCATCAGTTACAGCTTGATGAAGCCGGTGTACCAGGCATCCACCCAGATATTGATCAATCAGAACAACACGGCCGCCCAGGAATACACCACCCAGGACATCAATACGAATCTTCAATTGATCAGCACCTATAACATCATCATCAAAAGCAAAACGATTTTGAATCAAGTCATTGCAGAACTTGATCTGGATGAAAATTACCAGTCTCTGAGCGATAAGATTACGGTCAGCAATATCGAAGGCACCCAGATCCTGACCATTGATGTCGTTGATGCGAGTATGGCTGATGCGGTCCTGATTGCAAATGCCACAGCATATAAATTTCAGGAAGCCATCCCCAATCTGATGAATGTGGACAACGTCAGTATACTTGACGAAGCGGTTGCTATGCCGGCACCTGTGCCTGTCAGACCTGATCCTGTGATGAACATGGCGATTGCTGCAGTCCTTGGCCTCCTTTTCGGAGCAGGGTTGTCAATCCTGATCGATCAGCTCAACACTACTGTCCGCACAGAGGAAGACATCGAAGAAATCCCGGGTCTGCAAGTCCTCGGCATCGTCAGCAGGGTGACTGACGCAAAAAGCAGTAAGAAATCGGAAGAAAGTTATATAGGAAGGGAGATGGAACCGTATGTCGAACAAGAAAAAATCCAGCCGGCTAACAGCGCGAAAATTGGTGGTACGTACTAATCCGCATTCAATCTCAACTGAGCAGTATCGCACCATCCGGACGAATATCCTTTTTTCCATGCCGGCGGATGATATGAAAACTATTCTTTTCACATCTCCATCAAAGGAGGAAGGCAAATCGACGACTTGCTCGAATATGGCGGTCGTCTTCGCAGAATCAGGAAAAAGAGTGTTGATGATCGACGCGGATATGCGCCGCCCGACTTTGCACCATACTTTCCACATGAGCAATAAATCAGGCCTTTCGAATCTGCTGCTGGGCAAAGGCCGCCTGTCGGATACGATTAAAATGAGCGGGGTTAAAAATTTGGATTTATTATTATGTGGGCAAATTCCAGGTAATCCGGCTGAACTGCTGCAGTCTGCTGAAATGGATATCCTGCTCAAAGACCTTAGAGAAATGTATGATCTTATACTTATTGATTCACCGCCGCTTCTGGCGGTGGCTGATTCGAAAATACTGGCCAATAAATGTGATGGTTCAGTGCTTGTCGTCAATACCGGCAAAACGGAAAAAGCCAGTGTTGTGAAGGCGAGGGATGCCTTGGTTACAGCAAAAGCCTTTGTGCTCGGAGTCGTTTTGAATAATTTCGATTTAGCGAAAAACCATTTATATTACCAGAACTACGGCAGTTAGTCCGTAAAAATGAAAGACGAGATGAGGTAATGATATTGACGATTAAAAAAAGGTATCTTTTATTATTCACAATTGATTCACTGATCCTTCTTTCATCCATATTTCTTTGCTTCCTGTTCCTATACCCTTACGAAAATGTCTTCAGTAATGAAATTTTACTGATAAGCATGACGACGCTGTTCATCGGCTATCATTCATTCGCCTGGCATTATGGCCTCTATAAAAAGATGTGGATCTATGCATCCATTGAAGAACTGAAATCAGTAGTAAAAGCTGTTTCATTCACTTTGTTTGCAACAATGATCATGCAATTGATCTATTCAGGCCATCTGTATACACGTACATTGATGCTGACATGGATGCTGCTGATCCTGCTTTTGGGAGCTTCAAGGATGTCGCTGCGTATCTACAATGATTGGATCACCAACCGGGAAACGACAGATAAAAGCCGGACAATGGTAGTAGGAGCGGGTCAAGCGGGGAGAATGATTGTAAGGCAGATGCAGCAGAATCCCGAATGGGGCAGAAATCCTGTAGTGTTTGTTGATGATGACCCGCGGAAATGGGGGCTTGAAGTATATGGCCTTCCCGTTGTGGGCCGGCTGAAAGATATTCCGGAAGTTGTCAGCCCTTATCACATCGACCAGATCGTCATAGCCATCCCGTCACTGTCACGCAACGAAATGTCCGACCTGACCAAGCTCTGCATCAATTCCGGTGTCAAAACGCAGACCATACCCAGAATTGAAGATCTGATGCTGGGCAAAGTCACGGTCAATGATATCCGGGATGTGAAAATTGAAGATATTCTGGGCAGGGAAGAAGTCAAACTCGATATGGATGCAATAAAAGAGAAATTGAAAGGCAAAACGATCATGGTTACCGGGGCGGGCGGATCCATCGGTTCTGAAATCTGCAGACAAATAAGCAATTTCAAGCCATCGAGCATTTTGCTGCTGGGCCATGGTGAAAATTCGATATATACAATCGACAGAGAACTGCGGGCGAAAATTCCGAAGAATATCAAATTGGTCCCGATCATCGCAGATGTACAGGACCGACAGAGAATCTTCGATATTATCGAAAGCTATAAGCCGGATGTCATTTACCATGCTGCAGCCCATAAACATGTCCCTTTGATGGAAGGCAATCCTTTCGAAGCCGTAAAAAATAATATCTGGGGAACGAAAAACGTAGCCGAGGCAGCTGATGCATTCGGTGTGGGTAAATTTGTTCTGATTTCAACCGACAAAGCAGTGAATCCACCGAACATCATGGGAGCTACCAAGCGGTTTGCTGAAATGGTCGTGCAGAATCTGGCTATTAAAAGCGATACTACGTTCGCGGCTGTCCGCTTCGGAAATGTCCTCGGATCGAGAGGCAGTGTGGTTCCTTTATTCCGTGAACAAATCGCCAATGGCGGTCCGGTCACGATTACTGATCCTGAAATGACACGTTATTTCATGACAATTCCGGAAGCTTCAAGATTGGTGATCCAGGCAGGGCTGCTCGCTTCCGGAGGTGAAGTTTTTGTTCTTGATATGGGGAAACCGGTGAAAATTGTGGATTTGGCCCGCAATATGATACGCCTTTCCGGCTACGAAGAAAACGAGATCAAAATTCAATTTACAGGGATGCGCCCCGGAGAAAAACTTTATGAGGAATTGCTTGACGCCAGTGAAATCCAATCTGAAAAAGTATATCCGAAAATCTACATCGGAAAAGCTACTCCTGTCAGTGAAATCGAATTGAATGCCATTTTGGGGCAGCTGCCTGAAATGACTGAACAGGAAGTGAAGGATAAACTTCTCAGCCTTGCTAACCGCAAAGCGCAAAATGCTGAAGAAAATTTGGATGCCGCGGAGGAGCAGTGGAACCCCAAAGAGGAGTTTGCTTAAAGATGGATTATCAGGATGACCGTATTCAAATCAGTTTAGGAGGAAATGCGGATGCGTAACCTGCAAAGTCAACTATACGAAAATACACCGATCTTCATCCAAAACGTTTTGACCAGCTGGAACGGTTACCGTAAGACGCGCAGCCGCTACGGCAACCTGTACTATTCCTTTCTGATCGAGTTGGAGAAACGGCAATACTTAAATGAACATCATGCAAAAAAATACCAGGAGGAGGAATTGCAGCGACTTCTGCGCCATGCAATCGAGAAGAGCGCCTTCTACAAAGAACTCTACAGGAACATCGATATTGGGGAAATCAGGACTGTGGCAGATCTTAAAGAACTGCCGGTTCTCGATAAGGAGATGCTGCTTCACAATATTCAGGATATCTATACTGTTTCAGAAAGTGCTGCGGCGGAGAGTGAAATCAGTTATGAAAAAGGAAACATCATCAAGCTGCTTTATACAAAAGATGACGTACAGAAGAGGAAAGCATTTCTCGACTTCTTCAAAAAGCAGCATGGCGCAGTAAATCTGGAGATGAAACGGGCGTCTTTCAGTTCAAGGCGGATCATTCCGGACAATCAGCATCATAAAGTTTTTTGGAGAGATAATTATTTTGTCAGGCAGCGGATATATTCAAGTTATTACTGCAATCAGGAAAATGCGGCAGTTTATATCGAGGATCTGGAAAAATATAAACCGGACTTCATCGATGGCCTGCCTTCTGCCATTTTCGAATTGGCGAAGTACATCAATCGCAATAAATTCATCCTTTCATTCAAGCCGGTGGCGATTTTCTCTGTAGGGGAAGCAGTTCGGCCAGAATGCCGCCGGGAAATTGAAGAAGCTTTCGATTGCCCGCTCAGGGACCGTTACAGCTCTTCAGAAGCTGCCCCTTTCGTAATGGAATGCGTGAAAGGAAGAATGCATTATAACCTGTATTCCGGAGTGATTGAAACGACTGAAGAAGGAAACATGATCGTCACCAGTTTCAATAATTACGGCACCCCCTTGATCCGCTATGATATCGGAGACAGAGTTGAGTTGCCTGAGATGAATGAGCGTTGCGAATGTGGCTCCGTACATCCTGTTTTTGAAAAAATTTACACGCGGCCATTGCAGCAGCCAAGTTCCGTCAGCAGGGGAGATTTATCAGCTGGCTTCTATCCGGACAAAGTACAGCAAGTACCAGGCACATTAAATAAATTTCATTTATTCAGAAGTGGATTTTTCCCTTTTAAACATCGGAATGACCGATCATTTTTTTCTGCCATTTCGAATAGAGGCGCAATCGATTAACGCCTGGTGTCAGGAAGCTCGTGGAGGGCTATAATTATTGAAATGAGGTGCTTTGATGAAATCACGACAAAATCGTCCAAATGCCATCCCGATATGCCAAAGCAGAAGCTGCGGGGATGCAATATGAAAATTTTGCCTTCAGCTGAAAGTGCATTTACAGCGCCATCTCCCGTGCCGGTGAAAGAGGAAGCGAAAATATTTCTCTCATCTCCTCATATGACAGGAAATGAAATGAAATATATTGAAGAAGCTTTCCGTTCGAACTGGATTGCGCCAATGGGTCCGAATGTGGACAGATTCGAAAAAGAGCTGGCCAATTACACCGGCGCCAAATCTGCTGCCGCCCTCAGTTCAGGCACAGCAGCCATTCATCTGGCGTTGAATCTGATCGGTATAAAGCAAGGGGATACTGTGTTTTGTGCTTCGCTCACTTTCATCGCCAGCGCAAATCCGATTTTATACTTAGGGGCGGAACCTGTATTTATCGATTCGGAGGAAGAAACGTGGAATATGTCGCCGCGTGCGCTCCGCCGGGCCTTTGACGACGCATTGGCGGAGAGGAAGCTGCCGAAGGCAGTCATCATCGTCAATTTGTATGGCCAAAGCGCTAAAATGGATGAACTTATGGCGATCTGCAATGAGTACCGGGTACCGGTGATTGAAGACGCAGCGGAATCATTGGGGTCGACATATAAAGGCAAAGCCAGTGGCTCTATTGGGAAATTTGGCATCTTCTCATTCAATGGCAATAAAATCATCTCCGCTTCCGGCGGAGGGATGCTGATTTCCAATAATGAACACGCGATACAGAAAGCACGCTTCCTCTCTTCACAGGCAAAAGACGATGCGCCGTTCTATAAACACAGCGAAGTCGGCTATAATTATCGTATGAGCAATGTACTTGCTGGCATAGGCCGGGCACAGCTTGAAGCGATTGATGACCGGGTAGCGGCAAGGCGCGCTGTTTACGAACGGTATGAAAAGGAATTGGCAGATTTGCCTGCAGTAAGTTTTCAGCCGGAAATTACAGGCAGCTATTCGAATCGCTGGTTGACAGTGATGCTTTTAGATCCTGCGGAAACACATGTGACACCTCATCGGCTCAAACGGGCATTGGAATCCGACAATATCGAAGCCCGATACGTCTGGAAACCACTGCATACCCAAAAACTTTTTGAATCGGCAAAATTTTATCCGCATGAAGACAGGATGCCTGTCAGCGAGAAACTCTTTAAATATGGTCTTTGTCTGCCTTCTGGCTCAAATATGACATTTGACGAACAGACGCGTGTCATTGAAAGCATCAGAAAAATGCTTGTTTAAGTTTATGATATCCAAACTGATTTGATGAAGAATAGGCAATATATGTTCAACCAGGTGATTGCTGCCTGGTTTTTACTATGGCCAATTTCAATTGATATCCATCCGCCCTCCCTTTGATGATAATATGTAGAGTATAAGATTGAATGGAACAGGGAGACGATTTAATGGTGAGCAATAGAAATAAAATAAACAGAATGGCTGGCGCTTTGCCCGGCCTGCTCTTGAGTGCAGCAGTCATGCTGGCAGGAATTTACGCAGCGAAGTTGATCGGATTGCTGCTGACAAGCGCAGAAATTTTGCCGCAAGGAAGCGCCAGCCCGATTTCAGGCATCTTTACGGCAATTTTGATCGGAATCCTGATACGCAATCTGATCGGGCTGCCCCTGTTTTTTGAGGCCGGCATCGACTTTGCACTTAAATACGCTTTGCGCGCCGGCATCATACTTCTCGGCTTGCGCCTTAGTCTGATTGAAGCTTTGAAACTTGGCGCATGGGGCGTGCCGCTGATTATCGCCTGCATCTCAACGGGCCTCTTCGTAACACTCTACTTCACCCGTAAACTCAATCAGTCGAACAGGCTCGGCACCCTGATTGCCACCGGAACAGGTATATGCGGAGTTACAGCCATTATGGCAACTGCGCCAGTCATTAAAGCAAGAGAAAATGAAATTTCGTACGCAGTGGCGAATATAACGATTTTCGGCTTGGTCGGAATGCTGTTCTATCCTTATCTCGCGCATTTCTTTTTTGCTGATGACCCGGTAAAAGCCGGCTTGTTTCTTGGTACGGCGATTCACGACACAGCCCAAGTCGCAGGAGCGGCATTGATTTATGCCCAGGTTTTTAATGCGAATGAAGTAATTGATGTCGCAACGATTACAAAATTGACCCGCAATGTTTTCATCATTGCGGTCATTCCGCTCGTCTCTTACTTGTTTTTCCGCAACGGAAGGAAAAATGAAGGTGGAGCCGCAGCTGAATTGCCGAAATGGTATAAGCTTTTTCCACTGTTCATTCTGGGCTTCCTGCTGCTGTCTTTGCTGCGCTCAATCGGAGATGCGACGGCCTCAGGCAGCGGGGAGGCATTCGGATTGCTCTCACCACCGAACTGGCAGGAGTTCTATAATTTCTGGAGCTCATTCGGTTCCACTTATATGCTTGGAATTGCAATGGCGGCAGTTGGATTGTCGACAAATCTGAAGGCGTTCAAAGGAATGGGGATAACACCCTTTTACATCGGCCTGATTGCGGCTGTCTCGGTCGGTTCCATCAGTCTGCTTCTTATTTCCTTGTTCGGTGACCTGGTTGCGGTTTGAAGTGAAGGCGTTTTTTGAAAGTCTTTCCAGGGTATAACGGTAGTAGACAAGGAGGAGATTTTCATGGATATTCAACCAGAAAGGGATATGCTCAAAGACGATTACGGAAATTATTACGTTGTTTCGAACGCTTCAGGCGATTCCTTGACAATTATCAACGCCGCCTTATATTATGCATTCAACCAGATGATCGATGAAGAGTTTGTTGCCAAGGCGCGTGAACTCTATCCAAATGAGGTTGCATGCGGCAAGTTTTTCGCGGATCAGGTCATGGGGCATATCGAGGAACTTGAGAAACCGGAATCAGCCGGCAGTATTTATCCGATCGACGAAGTGAAGAAGCATTATGATCTCCATGTAAAACCGATATATGAAGATTCTTTCCATATGTAAAGAGGGGGCCTTTGCTGAAGCGGAGGCTTTTTTTAGGTGTCTTCAGATAATGGATTCAAATACGGCTGCTTTCTTTTAATTCGAAAGGCGTAATGTTATACTTTTATAATCGAAATTATAAAGGGGGAGGCCCAGAAAATGTATATTGTTACATCAACAGTAGTGGTTTCTCCGGAAAAGACGGATGAAGTGATCGGCATTTACAGGAAGCGCTCGAGGCGCGTTGATGAAAATAAAGGCTTTTTATCATTCAAGCTGATTCAGAATACAAAAAAGAAGAATGAACTCACTGTCCATATGGAATGGGAATCGAAAGAAGCGTATATGGCCTGGGTCAAGAGCCAGGAGTTCAAAGAGATTCATGATATGGAGAAGAATTATCCGGATCAGGAACTCGCCGGAATCATCCCGACAGTACGCCAATACGAGGTGGTTGCCGAATGAATATTGAAACAAAGCAAATGATAGCCGCAGAGACGGCTAAAAGCATATATGTAGCATATCCTGATTTATGGGACCGTTTCGGGGAAAAAGGTTTTATCCACACTGAAAAGGATAATCACCACCATCTGGATCATCTGGAAACAGCTTATTCAATGGAAGATGAAGCGATATTCCTGGATTATACCAAGTGGCTGGAAACGGTTCTTACGAGCCGTGGAGTTGAAACTGGTTTGATCATAGATAATTTTGACCGGCTGATAGCGATTTTGCCCGGCAAGGTATCTGACACTGAAGAAGCGTTTATGCTTGGCTGTTTAAAAAGCGCGAATGAACTTTTAAGACAGGCATGAGCAAAAGGAGGTTGGCATGATAATACAAGCCCGGGAACTGGCTGAACTGTTTTTGGCTGGTGAAGATGAAAAAGCGATGGACGCTGTTCTGGAATATTTGGAAAGCCATTCACATAATGAGCTTTACCATGATCTATTGACACCGGCGATGTATCTGATCGGTGATTGGTGGCAGGAAAATATCATTTCTGTAGCTGATGAACATCTGGCAACGGCAATCTGCGATTTTGTGGTGTCGGCGGCAGAACTGAAACGTAAGCCTGCACATGGAATACAGCGCAAAGTGATGGTGCTTGGTCCGGAAGGTGAAGACCACTATATCGGTTTGAAAATGGTATCTTCCCTGTTCAAGGAACACGGCTGGCAGGTCCAGTATTTGGGTCCGAATCTGCCGCTCGATGCGGCACTTGATTCCGCAAGGCGATGGCAGCCGGATGTCATTGCCATGTCTGCCGCTCTCGCGTATCGCCTGCCCGCACTCAAAGTCTATTCGGAAGCGTTTCAAGAGCTGGATTTCAATCCGTCGATCATTATCGGCGGGCGCGCTGTCGCAAGTGCGGATATCTCGAAAATACGGACTGAAGGAACGCTCGTTGTTAAGGATTTGCCCCAATTAAAAACATGGCTTCAAACCGGAAAGGAAAAGGAAGATGACCTCGATATCTCAATTTGACAGCTGGCCGCTGCCAGCTTATCAACTGAACAGGAAACTTGAGATCGTTGAACACTCGGAAAAGGCTCAATCCTTGTTTGGGGAATCAGCGTTGTTTTTGAATCTTCTCGATGAAGGAAGTGTTTCAAAAGCCTCGAATTTCCTGCTGTCAAACCGTTTTTCCGAGCCGATTGAGTTGAACTTCAAAACAGCGGCTGGTGAATTGAAGCTGTGTGATCTTCATTGCAAATGGGACAGTGAATTTCTGCTTAATGTCATTGTCGTGCCAAAGGATAATCAGGTAGCCAAGATATCGGCCCAGCTTTCAAGTCTCAGGCATCGGTTGAATGAAACGAACTATGATCTGTTGCTTGAAAAGGAACGGACGGATAAACTGCTTCAACGGGTAAGGGAATTATCTGCACCAACTATCGAATTAGGCATTGGTTTACTGTTGATTCCGTTTTTTGGAGATCTTGACGCCGGCAAAATAGAGTCGATAAAGAGCCAAATCCTTGATGATGTTTACGAAAAGCATGCTGAAACAGTCATCTTGGATCTTACCGCGATGGATGAAATCAATGTCGAAGGTATGGATTATTTAAACTCACTGCTGCAAACTTTCAAGATCATGGGGATTGCCGCCATTGTCACCGGGGTTAAACCGGAACATGCCAAACAATTGCATGCTCTAAGAACAACCGTGGATATGCATTTTGAAGCGTCGCTGGCCACAGTGCTGGCTGAAAGGCGCTTGGTTATTTAATAAATGGAAATCGGTGCAGACGCGCCGGTTTTTATTTTTTTAGAAAAACATTTTATTGAAAAAATTGTTGTTCATGAGCTGAAAAGATGTCTGTATCTGACTAATTCGCTACAATGAGTTTCAGAAGGAGTGAAATGTATTATGGCAATAAAGAAATTTAATCATATACCTTTATCTGTCCTGGACTTGGCGCCGATTAACGAAGGCGACGAAACAGCACAGGCTTATAAGAATAGCGTAGATCTTGCACAGCATGTCGAGAAATTCGGTTTCAACCGTTTCTGGCTGGCTGAACATCACAATATGCCGGGAATCGGCAGTTCAGCGACATCGGTATTGATCGGACATATAGCCGGCCATACAGAATCGATCCGGGTCGGTTCAGGTGGCGTCATGCTTCCAAACCATGCGCCTCTCGTGATTGCTGAGCAATTCGGCACACTCGAAACCATTTATCCTGGACGCATCGATTTAGGGTTGGGGCGCGCGCCTGGCAGTGATCAAGGAACAGCATATGCTCTGCGCCGGACTTTAGGCACAACTGGGGACGAATTCCCTCAGCTGGTGGCTGAACTGGAGAATTACTTTTCGCCGAATCCGGTTGGCCGCGTGAAAGCTTATCCGGGGATTGACTTGAATATTCCGATTTGGCTCCTTGGATCGAGCGGTTTCAGCGCCCAATTGGCGGCGCAGAAAGGCTTGCCGTTTTCATTTGCCAGCCATTTTGCACCGGATTATATGATGCAGGCGCTGCAATTGTACCATCAGAACTTTAAGCCATCGAAAGCGTTGGATAAACCGTACGCAATGCTTGGCGTCAATATCATTGCCGCTGACACGCAGGAGCGCGCTGAATGGCTGGCGACTTCGCAGCAGCAGCAGATGTTCAGCCTGATGCGCGGGGAACCGACAACTTTCCGTGCGCCAATCGACCATATCGAAGAAGTATGGTCACCGCGTGAAATCGCCATTTACCGCGAGAAGATGAATTCCGAGTCGACAATTGTCGGAACACCGGATGTAATCCGTGAAAAACTGACAGCATTCATCAATAAAACAAGAGCTGACGAAATCATCGTCAACTCTCAGATTTTCCATCATGAAGACCGTCTGCGCTCTTATGAGATCGTTGCAGAAATGATGGAGTAACAGATAAAACCCCGCTGACCAGCGGGGTTTTCTTTTTTGGAAATTTTCAGTCCCATGTATAGTGGATTCCTGGCTGAAACTCATTAGTGCAGGTCCTGCGCCTTGTCATCACTGCGCTTCAGTTCAGCAGGAGCATCATCTTCTTCATTAAACGGCGCATAATCAGGGGCTCCTTCACCGATCATATTCAACGCAGCATAGAAATCCTCATCCATTCGACGTTCCATTTCCTTCAAATCAGAAAACTTGCGTTCCATAATTATCAGCCTCCTTCTGAGTTAAAATACAGCACCGGCGGAAGAAGAGCGTCCCTTCACTCTGATTATACTGATTTTTCAGTCTATTTAAAAGGGGATTGTCTCACTTAATTTTTCTTGTTAACCCTTTATAATTAAGGGAGGGAGGTGGCCGTATGAAAAAAGAACGTAAGCTCGAAGCTCAAGTGGAAAATGCTCTGGAACGGTTCCTGGGCCAAGCATCTGTGGTGATTGAAACTGGTGATGACCGGATTGACTTCAACGGACACGCACAGATGAAATCGGCGAGTACGATAAAGCTGGCTGTCTTGTTGGAGGCTTACCGGCAAGTGGATCAGAATTTAATGAAAACCTATGATCTGATCTCACTGAAACCGGAAGATTTTACAGAAGGTTCAGGTGTGTTGTTTTATTTGGACTCCGTAAAAGAGCTTTCATTCGAAGATCTGCTGACATTGATGATAATCGTTTCCGATAATACCGCTTCCAATATAGCGATACAAATTGTTGGAATCGACAACATCAACCAACTGTTGCAAAGACTAGGATGCGCAGAAACTGTACTTGAACGAAAATTCATGGATTTCCATTCCGCCCTCGAAGGATTAGATAACTATACATCAGCGGCGGATTTGGTGATTTTGCTGAAAGCGGTGGATTCAGGGGGATTGCTGTCGGAAGACAGTCGCAGACGCGTGCTGCACATCCTGAAGAAGCAGCAGCTTCTTGCGGGTCTCCATGGCCGGATTGAAGAAGAAGATGAAGTAACGGTCGCTTCAAAATCGGGCAGTTTGCCGGGAGTGGTGAACGACGCTGGGATTTTTGAATACCGCAGCAATAAAGTCTATACAGCTGTGCTGACTGCTGATTCTCCCGATCACCACAGCGGCCAGGAGCTGATTGCGGAGATCGGCGGTTATATTTACGACTGGCTGAAAGCAAAAGAAAGCCCTGCCAATTAAAATCAGCAGGGCTTATATTAGTTTTGGGATGCTTCGGCATTCAGCAGCATGGTCTCGAAATACAGGGAAGGGGATGTTTCATTCCATTCCTGTGATGCCGGATCAGCTGTCCGTTCCTCAATATAGCCGTATGACAGCTGTGTGCGCGGGTCATCGGTAATCGGCAGTTTGACCAATGGACCGTCAGGCGTCAGCCAATTCAGTTGCTGGTAACGGTTGTCGAGGGCGAACTCGATCCATTCATCTTCTGTTTCCTTATCTTCAAAGAAAGGTTCATCTGCAATCATCAACCAGGTATGGAGATAATGTTTTGGCGGCAGCCAAAAACTTTTTTCCATGACACCTTCTTCAATAGTGAAATTCGGATTTTCTGTCCGCAGTTCATGGGCCTCGCCGTCTTCACCTTGCGGAATTATACGGGAAACATACAAATTGCCCTGCAGGAAATGCTTTCCGCCGGCTGCAATTGTGCCAAATGGATTGCTGGTGGGATCTTCGCCGAATATATCATCGGTCTCATTGCTTGCTGGCCGGGGATTCCATGAATTGATTTGGGGATTTTCAAGCCCTTTATGGATTAAAGTCACAGCAAAAGGCAGCCAGCCGGAATTATGCAGCTCATCGAAAATGATAGTCACGCCATTATTCAATGTCCGCTCCGTCATCGTATATGTGCCAACATCCAAGCCGACAAATGTCATTTCCCGGACTGCAATTTTATCCGTATCCTGCTCTGAAATTTCCGGTTCACTCAGTGTGATGAACGTCGGTTTCTTGATGGCAAGCGTTGCGCCGTCTTCGTCATATATCGTTTCTTCGTTTGTCAGGAACATGACCGCAGTAAAGATGATCATGGCCATGAAAAATAAAACGAATAGTAAAATCATCAGTTTTCTGAACAAAATTTCCACCTCTTAATTCGTTTGGACGCATTGCTTTGATTATATCATGGCAATGAACCGAGTGCCGTGGACAGATTTGAGCAATAGATGAACGTTGAGGAAACGGAACGAAAAAACCAGTGGAAGAAAGTCATCCACTGGTTTCTTGTTTTTTTGCTGTCATTACAGCACTTTTTCCAAAAACGCCCTGGCGCGGTCCGTTTGCGGATTGTCGAAGAAAGCGGCAGGCGCTCCTTCTTCGACAAGGCTGCCATGGTCAAGGAAAATGACACGGTCCGCCACTTCACGGGCAAAGCCCATTTCGTGGGTGACGACGACCATCGTCATGCCGGATTTCGCAAGGTCTTTCATGACATCGAGCACTTCTTTGACCATTTCAGGGTCAAGAGCGGAAGTCGGTTCGTCGAATAACAATAGTGCAGGTTCCATTGCCAGTGCGCGGGCGATGGCCACGCGCTGTTTCTGTCCGCCTGAAAGACTTGATGGATAAGCGGCTGCTTTATCGGATAACCCGACCTTGGCAAGCAGAAGACGCGCTTTGTCATTGGCATCATTGCGTTTCAGGCCTTTGACTTTGATCGGGGCATACGTCAGGTTTTCAAGCACCGTCAAATGCGGAAACAGATGGAAATGCTGGAACACCATGCCTATCTGCTGGCGGCTTTTATGGAGATCCGCCCCTTTAGCGGTCAAATTCGTGCCATTGATCAGAATCGTTCCGGAAGTCGGTGTCTCCAGCAGATTCAGGCAGCGAAGGAACGTCGATTTGCCGGAACCTGAAGGGCCGATGATTGAAACGACTTCGCCTTGTTTGATTGTCGCAGATATATCATTCAGCACCAGGTTGGAACCGAATTTCTTATAGAGGTTTTGTACGTTAATCACTTAATTTCAGCCTCCGTTCAAACATTCTGCCCATTACTGTGAGTCCCATGACCATGCACCAGTAAATGAGCCCGACAAATAACAGCGGCTCGAAATTCCGGAACAGGTCCGATCCCACGACTTGTGCGCGGCGCATCAGATCGAGATAGCCGATGGTGGAGACGATGGCGGATTCCTTGGTCAGGGTGATGAATTCATTCATCAGCGCCGGCAGTATATTTTTCAATGCCTGTGGCAGGATGATGTCTTTCATCATGGCCCGGTAAGGGATGCCAAGAGCCTGTGCCGCTTCCATCTGCCCTTTGTCGACCGCCTGGATGCCGGCACGGATGATCTCTGAAATATAGGCGGATGAATTCAAGCCAAACGCAAGAACTGCCGATGTAAATGCGTTGATGTCGTAGCCGGTCAATTGAGGAACCGAATAATAGATGATCATCAGTTGCAGGATCAAAGGCGTTCCGCGGAAAATCGATGTGTAGGCGTCAGCAAACCAGCGGAGGGGCTTAACGGTGCCAATTTTGAATAAGGCAAGCACCGTACCCAATATGGAACCTACTATAATGGAGACGATGACAAATTGGATGGTTGTCCAGATCCCTTTCAGCATAAATGGAATGTAGGGAACAATTTGCGAGAAGTCGAGATTCATAGATGGCCAGCTCATTTCCGGTTAAAGATTTTTGATAAAGGAAGAACCAGAGGAAAGGCTTCCTCTGATTCGGGTGCATCTTATTTTTCTTCGCTCAGCCATTTGTCCTGCAACTCTTTAAGAAAGCCGCTTTCTTCAGCTTCTGCCAGAACTTCATTGACTTCGTCCACCAGGTCGCTGCCTTTCGGGAAGGCTGCAGCCATGCCAGGTGAGCTTGTTGTGGGATCGTCAAAAGCTTCCAGATCCTGTTGTTCCAGGTAGCCGAGCGCCACTTCCTTATCCATATATGCAGCATCGATGCGGCCGGAAAGGATTTCCTGGATTAAAGCACCGGAATCATCCAATGCTTTCAATTCGAAGTTGACATTTTCCTCTTCAAGAATTTTGTTCGCGCCTTCTTCCTGGATAGTGCCAAGCTGAACACCGACCGTCAGGCCTTCGAGATCTTCAAGGCTCTTAACATCAGAACCGGCTGGTGTGACGAACATTTCGCCGGAATGATTATATTCGGTAGAGAAATCCACATTTTCACGGCGTGAATCCGTTGCGGACATACCGGCAATAACCATGTCCACACGGTCATTTTGCAAAGCACCGATCAATCCGTCGAATTTCATATCCGTAATTTTGAGTTCGTAGCCCAGTTCATCCGCTATGTAATTGGCTAGGTCAATGTCAAAGCCGACAAAGTCCCCTTCAGCATTGATGGATTCAAAAGGAGGGAATTCAGCTGACGTCCCCATCTCAAGCACTTTCTTTTCTTCCGTGTCTGCTGATGTATCATCCCCGCACGCACCCAACAATAAAGCAGCTGTTGTCAATAAACCGAAAAATATTGATTTCTTTTTCATAAATGATTCCTCCAAAAGTTTATTTTTATTCGTTAATATGTATATTAAGGGGTGAAATATGCAATGTAAAGAGTAATTATGCTTTTTGATGAATAATTATGTATTTAGATTATTCTGCAATTTTGACTTTTTTGCTGTATTATTAAAAATAGAGGGGAGGCTGGGCAATGAAAATATTGCTGTTGACGGGCTTTGAACCGTTTTTGGATTTCTCCGTAAATCCAACGATGAAAGTAGTGGAAGAATTGGACGGAGCTGTTATAGGCGAGTACCAAGTGATAAGCAAGGTGCTGCCTGTCGACTTTGCGAAAGCGGGAGGACAGATTATAGGACTCATTGAGGAAATCGGACCGGATGCAGTGGTCTCATTGGGACTTGCTGCCGGCCGATTCAAAATGACTCCGGAACGGATCGCCATCAATTTTAAAGATGGCCCTGTGGATAACGAAGGCAACCAGCCGGTCGATGAACCGATCAAACAGAATGGACCAGCCGGGTACCTGTCCACACTGCCCATCCGAAACATGATCAGCAGGCTGGTCGAGGAAGGGTTGCCTGCAGACATATCGAATTCAGCTGGTGCATATTTATGCAATAATGTTATGTATGAAGCACTCCATTACATGGATATACATAAGAAAGATGTGCCTTCCGGTTTTATTCATATGCCGGCTTCCCACGAATTGGCGATTGAGCATGGCAATGTGCCGAGCTGGCCGCATCGTGATCTGGTGAAAGGAGTACGTATTTGTTTGGAGGTTTTGGCGGCGGAAACGGCTGTAATAGAAACCGGGAAGATTACAATGAATCAATAAATGGGAGCTTGCGGGGAGGGATAATGTGGACAAAGTTAAAATTCATTCTTTAACACTTACAGCACTGCTTTTCAGCTCTATTTCCATGGCGCTTTACGCCGGTCGGAATTTTAGCGCCGGTGAAACTGGTTATGGAATGGTGTTCGTCCTTTTATGCATGTTCAGGCTGGGGCTGGTCCTCTACGGTTTTGTTAGGAACCGGAGGTTAGGCGATGGCGGCACCGAGGGAAGCTGACAACAAAAAACTGTCTTCAGGTGGAATTCCTGAAGACAGTTTTTCTATTGGATAATTTCCCATTCCCGGTTCTCGGCAATCTTGCGGAGGCGCGGTTCGGGATGGACTGCGACCGGGTTGCCCACAAGTTCAAGCACAGGCAAGTCAGAAAAACTGTCGCCATATGCAAAGCTGTTCGTCCAATCGATCTGCCGGCCTTGGAGGGCTTCCTGGATTTTATCCGTTTTTAATGACCCTTGGATATGTGTAACCGGGGTGCGGTGATCGAGAATTTCATCTTTATAATGAATCTCCGTGCCAATGATTTTCTCGATTGGCAGTTTTTCGGTGACTGCATGGAGCAGCGGCATGAAGGCGCCTGAAACAAGCATCACATACACATTATCCGCCACGTGCCGGCGCAGCCGTTCCATCACCTTGCTGTTCATATCGTCGTGCATCTTATCTGCGATTTCCTTGAAAAACTGTTCGAGTTCTGTCCGGCTGAACGTTTCAAGCGCCATAAGGTAAGCTTGCACGGAACGGGCGCGCATTTTCGCTTCGGGATAGATTTTCATTTTATGGCCTAAATAAGGAGGCATGATTGCGCGGTAAAACCGGCGATAGCGCAAATTGTGTTCAGGATGATTCTTCAGATGCGACATCATCAATTGGAAAGTCTCTTTCGAATAAAGTGTTCCATCGAAATCAAATATGGCTACTCGCACTTTTATCACTCCGCTTCCATTAAATCTCTTTTTTCCATCATAACGGAAACCGCCGGCTGCTTCCAGCTTCCAGAAGATGTTTATTGGATTTCGGGGGCAGGGTATAGGACTAGAAAGAAGTTATTAGAGACAGGAGGAACAGAAATGCAGAAGCAGCGAATTACAGTAGGATATGTGGAATTGACCGATGAAGAATCAGAGCGGCTTTTCGAAAAGGTGCGCAAAGATAAAGGGATTGAAGGCTACGCGGAACTCCAGGGATTGATGGACGATTACGACTCACAAGTCATCGAGCCCCAGGAAGAGCCATTAAAAGATATGCTTGGCGATGAAGCGCCGCCAGAAGAAAGTGATAAAGGCATGCGTTACATCGAAGTCTTCAACAAACTTGAAGAAGATTCGCGTTATCGCATCAAAGCATCCAAACAGCATTAATATTCCACGAGCCGGGCATAAGGAGAATGTCCGGTTTTTTTACGGAAATTTTTAAGATGCAGGGCCGCCCATTTGTAAAACACCCCATTACGAAAGCATCAGCCAAATGGTAAACTAAAAAACAAAAAATTGAAAAAAAGGGGTGTGGAGAATGAGTGTGTTGAAGGGGGAAGCACCGGCGGGTGAACGCAATTTCTACAATAAAGACGAGACGTTGAAAAAGATCTTGGGTGAATTATTGCCGGCAGATTTCCTGGCATATGCAGATAGCGAGTTATCTGCTTTTGGCAGGCTGGCCGCCAATGAAATCGATGAGCGCGCCCGCCATACAGACCGTGAAGGCGCACCGAAACTGGAGAAATACGACCGTCTCGGTGAAGACATTTCGCATGTGTGGGTCAATGAAGGCTATAAGAAGACAGTCTCCGAAACATATGCGACAGGCATTGTCGGCTATGTTCATAAAGAGATACCGGAACTACGGCGAAAAGGGAATTATGTTTACAGCTTCGCGCAAGGGTATTTGCTGTCACAGTCGGAACCCGGATTTTATTGTCCGGTAACATTGACGATGGCGACGGCTTACTTGCTGGACCACTTCGCGGACGATGAATTGAGAGCCCGGTTTTTGCCGCATGTCTGTGCCACAGGGGACATGGATTTGTTCGAAGGCGCGACTTTTCTGACGGAGCGGCAAGGAGGATCGGATGTCGGGGCGAATGAAGTGAAGGCGGTGAAAACCGATTCGGGTTACCGTTTATATGGCGAAAAGTATTTCGCCTCCAATGCCGGCATGGCAGGTGTGGCGATGGTGCTTGCAAGAATGGAAGGAGCGCAGGAAGGTTCGAGGGGTCTGACTTTATTCGCGGTGCCATGGCGTGTTGAGGGGGAATTGAATGGCATCAGGATCCGGCGCTTGAAAGATAAATTAGGTGTGCGGGCAGTGCCGTCGGGCGAGGTGGAGTTCGACGGAGCGGAAGCGTTTGTGGTCGGAGATCCGGCGCAAGGGCTGAAGTATATGATGGAGGCTTTGAACTTGTCGCGGATCTGCAACGCGGTGGCGTCCATCGGGATCATGAAACGAGCGCTCGACGAAGCGACGGAATATGCGGATCGCCGCAATGCGTTTGGCCGAAAGCTCACGGAATTTCCGATGGTTCAGGACGGTTTGATGAAGCTGCGCGCCAAACAGGAATTCGAAACGGTGGCGATTTTCGACTTGATCTCGCTTTACGACCGGGTGGTTGCAGGTGACGCATCAGCAGAAGAGCAGGTGTTGAACCGGCTGCTGATCGCCATACTGAAAAAAGAGTCGGCCGAGCAGGCCATCCATTTTTCGCATGAAGCGATCGAAATGCACGGCGGCAATGGCTACATCGAGGATTTCGTAACGCCGCGTCTGCTGCGTGATGCCCAGGTGCTGACGGTGTGGGAAGGAACAGCCAATATCCTTGGCCTTGAACTGATCCGTCTCGTCAATAAATTCAGTGCGCATGAAGTGTTTGTACGGCATTTGAAAGGTCGTTTGAATAAGCAGGCGGCAACACCTGAAGTCGAAGTGGTGCGTGGCAAGCTGGTTGAGCTGCAAGGTGAATTAAATGCGTTCGCCGGCTTTGACGCTGACTTGCAGACATTTGAAGCAAAAGGTCTGATGCAGAAAATGGCGCGGCTGTTTGAAAATGTGGTCGCGCTGGAATGGGCGGAGAAGCATGGCGGCATTTATGTGCCGCTTGCTGAAATTTTTACGGAAATGACCTGGAATACACGCGAATTGGGCGCTGAAATGAAAACTGTGAAGCATTTTGAGTTTGTAATGGGTGGATGAATAGTGGCCGGCGGCAGATTGGTGATCTGCGGCCGGTTTTTGATGTGGGTGGAAGAGGGGGTTTCCAGTTATTTGGATATACTGTCCGTTTTGGATGAAATACTGTCCATTAGAGACCAAATACTGTCCGTTAGAACTCGAATACTGTCCAATACGTTATTGGCAAGGAATATAGCAGGAGTTTTCCCGCAATTTTTATTAATTTTGATTGAAAATAAACGAAATCATCAGCCATTGTGAAAAAGAAATTCCAGTATTTGGCGTTACTTACCAATATGGCTTAAATACTTTCCAAATTGGCTTAAATACTTTCCAATTGAACCAAAATACTTTCCAAAAAGGGTCGAATACTTTCCAATTTAATTTTGGAAAATATTTTGCATAAAGATGGTAAATAAATCAACAGCCAATTCCCATTAATTTGGATATACTGTCCGGAATCGCTCAAATACTGTCCGCAGACGAAAAATACTGTCCGCAAATCAAAAATACTGTCCGGACCCAATTTTCCCCATAAAAAAGTCGGTCCGCACTCAGCGGATCGACTTCACAACCAACTTCTATTCTTCCCCATGCCCCATGCAGCGTTCGCATTCGTAGACGATCGACTCACGCTGCTCTTGGATTTCTGCTCCACATTCACGGCATTCTTTCTTAGTGCGTGTCCCGTACGTAGTTGTCATGTTTTTCATAATGATCTCCTCCAATAAATTAGTTTAGTTTGTCATACCCCGGCAGTGTCAGAAACTCAGCAAAATCACTTTCCAATGTCAGTTTTGCAAATAATTCTCGGGCAGCGGCATAGTTGCCGGAAACATAAACTTCTTCACCTACAGCTTGCTTGATCTTATCGGTTTCTTCATCAAGAAAATCATGGAATAAACTCACATTGATTTTACGGCCACCTGCAAGGATTCCTTGTGGATGGCGGATCCACTGCCATACCTGGGAGCGGGAAATTTCAGCAGTCGCGGCGTCTTCCATCAGGTTATTGATGGGAGCGGCACCGTTGCCGGACAGCCAGGACGCGATGTACTGGATCCCGACAGAGATATTGGAGCGCAAGCCCTCTTCTGTAATCGTACCCCGTGGTACTTCAACAAGTTCCGCAGCAGAAACATGAACATCGTCCCGCTGCCGCTCGATTTGATTCGCCTCAGGCATGTGTTCTTCAAACTGTTCCATCGCAACTGCAACCATTCCCGGATGGGCTACCCATGTTCCATCGTGGCCGTCCGTCACTTCGCGGCGTTTGTCTTCCGCGACTTTCGCGAAAGCGGCGCTGTTGGCAGCCTCGTCACTTTTGACGGGGATCTGGGCAGCCATACCGCCCATTGCCGGTGCACCTCTGCGATGACAGGTTTTGATGCAGAGTAACGTATAAGCTCTCATAAACGGAACTGTCATCGTCACCTGGGAGCGGTCCGGAAAAATATAATCCGGATTGTTCCGCATCCGTTTGATGACAGAGAAGATATAATCCCAGCGGCCGCAGTTAAGGCCGGCGGAATGGTCGCGCAATTCATACAGGATTTCATCCATTTCGAACGCTGCAAGAATTGTTTCAATCAGCACCGTTGCACGGATGGAACCTTGCGGAATACCCAGTTCCTGCTGAGCAAAAATGAAAACATCATTCCATAACCGCGCTTCGAGATGGCTTTCAAGTTTCGGCAAATAGAAGTAAGGACCGGAACCGCGGGCAATCAATTCTTTCGCGTTGTGGAAGAAGTACAATCCGAAATCGACTAAGCTGCCGGAAGCGGCGCGGCCGCCAATTTCAATATTCTTCTCCGGCAGATGCCAGCCGCGGGGCCGTACCATCAAGACAGCTGTCTTTTCATTCAATGCATATTTTTTACCGGTTTCAGGAACTTCAAAATCGATTTGACGGCGAACCGCATCGTACAGATTCACTTGGCCGTCGATCACGTTGAACCAGTTCGGAGCAGTGGCGTCTTCGAGGTCCGCCATGAACATCTTCGCACCGGAATTCAACGCATTGATGAGCATTTTGCGGTTGGTCGGGCCAGTGATTTCAACACGCCGGTCTTTCATATCCTCCGGCAGGGGAGCGACCTTCCAGTCGCCATCCCGGATGTGCTGCGTTTCCGGCAGGAAATCGAGTTTCTTGCCGGCATTCAATTCTTTCTGCCGCACTTGGCGCCGGTCCAGCAACTCGCGGCGGCGCTGGTCGAACTTCACATGGAGCTTCTCGACGAATTCAAGCGCTTCCGGCGTCAGGATCTTTTCCATATCAGGTGTAATATCGGCAGTGATTTTAATATCCGATTTTGTAATCAAACTGGATCACCCTTTCACCGTCTGGAATTGATCTGTTTCAGTTGAACCTTTCATAGCGGTAGTGGAACTTGTTCCACCCGAAATGACTTGAGCAACTTCATCGAAATAGCCTGTGCCGACTTCACGCTGGTGGCGGGTAGCCGTATAGCCTTTTTCTTCGCTGGCGAATTCAGCCTGCTGCAATTTCGAGTAAGCGGCCATGCCGTGGTCTTTATAATCATGCGCAAGTTCGAACATGCTGTGGTTGAGCGCATGGAAGCCGGCCAATGTAACGAATTGGAATTTATAACCCATCTTGCCAAGCTCGACCTGGTACTTCGCGATTGTCTCTTCATCCAATTTCGCTTTCCAGTTGAATGAAGGAGAACAGTTATAAGCAAGAAGCTTACCAGGGTATTCAGCATGGATCGCATCCGCGAATGCTTGAGCTTCTTCAAGATTCGGATGCGAAGTTTCACACCATACTAAATCTGCATAAGGAGCGTAAGCGAGTCCGCGTGCAATAGCCTGGTCGATGCCAGGGTTCGTACGGTAGAAGCCTTCCGGTGTGCGTTCGCCTGTAATGAAACGGTGGTCTGCCGGATCGATGTCGCTGGTGATCAAGTCTGCAGCATCGGCATCTGTTCTGGCGATCAGCAATGTCGGAACACCCAACACATCTGCCGCTAGGCGAGCAGATACTAAATTGCGTACTGCGTTTTGTGTCGGCTGCAAAACTTTGCCGCCGAGATGGCCGCATTTTTTCTCTGAAGCCAATTGGTCTTCGAAATGGACGCCGGCTGCACCAGCTTCGATCATCGCTTTCATCAATTCGAAAACATTCAGCGGACCGCCGAATCCAGCTTCCGCATCAGCGACGATCGGTGCAAACCAGTCGATGCCTTCTGTGCCTTCGACATTATCGATCTGATCGGCGCGCTGCAATGCCTGATTGATTTTCTTAACAACATTAGGAACTGAATCGACCGGATATAAACTTTGGTCCGGATACATCTGTCCTGCTGAGTTCGCATCTGCCGCCACTTGCCAGCCGCTCAGGTAAATCGCCTGAAGGCCTGCCTTGACCTGCTGGACTGCCTGGTTACCAGTCAATGCTCCCAGCGCGTTGACGAAATCCATTTCATGGATGGAACGGAAAAGACGTTCGGCACCGCGTTTTGCGAGTGTGTATTCAATTTGGACAGAACCCCGAAGTTTCACAACATCTTCTGCCGAATAAGGGCGCGTAATGCCGTTCCATCTGCTATCCTGTTCCCAACTTCTTTTCAATTCCTCGATTTGCTGCTTGCTGACCATCCAACCATTCCCTTCGAATAAAAAATTTAAGTTAACTGTATTAATACAGTTTGTGTTGATGTATATTAATATATAACAGATAATTCTGATTGTCCTGCTTTTTGGATGAATGGTTTTATTCGCTGACAAAATGGATTATAAGCGGACAAATGACGGGAAGGGGCGGATAGCGTGGAAAAAGGATTAGTAGAACAGATCAGCCGGATCATGGGGGACTGGCTCCCGAAAGAGGCTTCGATCGCTGTAGCAATAGAGAATTTCTATGTATACTTCAAAGCGGGGGAGCTCGACTTACGGATACAGGAAGGCGATCCGGTTCCAGCGGGCAGTGTGGCGGAAATGACTTTCAAAAAGAAAGGGAAAGTCGAAAGACTGGTGGAAAACTCACTGCTCGGCTTTCCTTATTACGGCATCGGCTATCCTATGGAGTATGCGGGGCAAGCGGCGGCATTGGTGGTCATGCTGCCACCGAACCACATATTGGCCAAGAAGCCGCAGCTCCGCTTTCTGACCGGCAAGCTGGAAGAAAACTGGCGGCCTGTGCCCCTCGAGCGTGTGACCCATATCGAAAGCAGCCAGAAAAAAACATGGTTCTATTCCGAAGAAGAAGCTTACAGCACAATTTATACATTGAAGGAACTGAGGCATCAATTGCCTGATTATTTTCTTCCTGTGCACAGGTCTTTTATTGTCAACATCAATTATATAGAAGGTATTGCGCGCGACTTATCTTCAAATTACGTTCTGACCATGAAAGACGGATCGCTGCTGCCGATCAGCCAGAACTATGCCGGGTCGATCCGTGAACTTCTCGGATTTTGACACAGTAAATATTGATTAACATCCTGACAGCCGGGTAAAGTCCTGTAAAAAGCTTTGGAGTGATGGACCGATGGAAAAAACGAAATTCATTCATTTTGAAGATGACGGCATGATACCGAATAACGAATCGTTGGGAGTGGCCATTTATCCGGGAGCTTTTAAAGACAATCCGGAAAAGATAGAAGATGTGTTCAATAAGAATGGCTGGACGAACAGCTGGACAAACGGAGTATTCGATTATCACCATTACCACAGCAACACGCACGAGGCACTGGGCGTGCGCTCAGGTTCGGCTGTTATACTGCTTGGCGGTGATGATGGACAGGAAGTGGAAGTTAAAACAGGCGACGTTGCAGTTTTGCCTGCCGGCACAGGACACAAGAAAATTTCGTCCACTGATGATTTTCAGATAGTCGGCGCGTACCCGGGCGGCGTCAGCCCGAACAAGAAAGTCGGGAATCTTGATGAACGGCCCTATGTGCTGGAAGATATCCAGAACACGCCTTTGCCGCATAAAGATCCGGTCTATGGCGATAAAGGGCCTCTTTTAAAAGAATGGTCATAAGAAATGCGTCACCATTTTGATTTAGACAAAAAATATCCATTGCCCTCAATAATTGTGGGCAATGGATATTTCTCTTTTATAACTGAATAGATATATATTTTGTTTCCAAGAATGCTTCCAGACCTTCCATACCGCCTTCACGGCCGATGCCGCTTTCTTTCATTCCGCCGAAAGGCGCCTGGGCAGCGGATGGCAATCCGTCGTTCCAGCCCACAATGCCATAATCGAGATTTTCAGCGATATAGGTTCCGCGTGTCATGCTGTCTGTGAAGAAATAGGCAGCCAAGCCGAAACGTGTATCATTGGCCAATTTTACTGCTTCTTCATCTGTCTTGAACGTCATGATCGGCGCAACGGGACCGAATGTCTCTTCATTCATGACGAGCATATCGGAATTTGCGTTCAATAAGACGGTCGGATCATAGAAATAAGCATCATTTTCCGTTTTGCCGTCACCGCCGACAAGCACTTTCGCCCCTTTGTCGACCGCATCTTTCACGTGTTCCGCCACTTTCTCGTAACCATCCTTATCAACAAGAGGACCGATTTGCACACCTTCATCCAGTCCGTTGCCGACTTTCAGATCCGAAGCGGCTTTCTGCAGCTTGCGGGAAAATTCATCCACAATTCCTTCCTGGACATAAATGCGGTTGCCGCAGACACAAGTCTGCCCGGCATTACGGAATTTGGACGCCATTACGCCTTTGACAGCTTCTTCGATATTCGCGTCATCCAGGACGATGATCGGTGCGTGGCCGCCAAGTTCAAGCGACAGGTTCAGCATCGTTTCTGAACTTTGCTTCATCAATTCTTTGCCGATTTCGGTTGAGCCAGTGAATGTCAGTTTCCGGACTGACGGATGGCTGGTGAAGACTTTACCGATTTTACCGGCGCTGCCGGTCACCATGTTGATGACGCCTTTCGGGAATCCGGCTTCCTCAGCCAATTCATACATCCTGACGGCTGTCAGCGGCGTCAATTTTGCCGGTTTTGCGACAAATGTGCAGCCGGCTGCAAGCGCAGGCGCCATTTTCCGCGCCATCATGGCAGCTGGGAAATTCCATGGCGTAATCGATACCACGACACCGACTGGCTGCTTGATCACTTGGATGCGCTTGCCGTCTTTACTCGCAGGGACTGTCCGGCCGTAAACACGCTTGCCTTCTTCTGCAAACCAGGAGATGAAGGCCGCCGAATATTCGATTTCACCGATTGATTCAGCGAGTGGCTTGCCCATTTCCTTTGTCATGATTTCAGCAACTTCCTGTTTATTTTCCATTAAAAGGTCATGCCATTTCATCAATAACTCCGACCGTTGATAAGCGGTCGTCTTTGACCATTCCGGAAAAGCGGCTGCGGCAGCATCGATTGCTTGCGTCGCTTCATCCTCACCGCCATTAGGGACTGTCCCGACCTGCTCGCCGGTAGCCGGATTCATGACATTGATGACACCGTCTCCAGCGGTTGACCATTCTCCGTTAATATAATGTTTGCCTTCCATTGCGTATAACCTCCTTGAATATTGTTTCTACTCCAATGGTATACCCTGTTGGCTGAAATTTTAATTGTGCAGAATGGATATTGGGGGAAGATTTGTCCATGTTTTTACAATCTGAAATCGGCCGTGAATGTAAATGACGCAAAATTGTACTTTTTTGCGTATATATGTCTAATTGAAAACAGACGGGGTATAAGTAGTAAAGAATGGAAATAATCAAGTCTGTGAGCAGGAGGGTGAGATTGATGAAGGTCAGCGAAAGCCGCAAAACAGCTTACGATCCATTAACTGAGCGCAAGGTGGAAGAGATCTGCAATGATTGTTTCGCGTCGGAATCAGAACGCATTGCTGAGATCGGTAAGAAGTTTGTCCATTACTTTGCAGATAATGCATCTTCGGATGGTGTCTTATTTAAAACAATAAAAGAAATTACCGGCGATATAAATATTCCACATCAGTCTTTATCGAAAGTGCTGAAAGTTCTTGAAGATAAAAAAGTGATTTACAGGCGAAATGGGATTATAGGTTTATGGAAAAATTAAATACAGGATAATTATTTAAATGATTTTTTTTTAATATTTTAATATAAATATGAATGACTATCGTTTCTTAATATTACAGAACTCTATTCCTCCTTTCATTTATGAAGGCCAGCAAGTCCATAAGAAAGCTCTATTCCTTATAAGGATAGAGCTTTCTTTATTTTTTTATTTAAAAATACTATAAGTACTTATACCTACTAGTGTAATTTTTGTAATATTTGTAATTATTCTAAGAGACTTTATGCTCATCATTCGTTAATTTTATTTCATTTTTATTAATTTAATAGTAGAAGTACTCATGGTTATGTGATATAAAGGTACTATAATAATCTGAATTTTTAGATATAAAAGAGCATATGACGATTTCTTTTTTAGAAGGAGGAAAATTTATGGCGGAAAAAGTCATGGTTTTTAATATCCTGAAGAGTCTAAAGAATCATGTAAAGTTGATAGCGGGGATTTCGATAGTCTCCATGGGCGCAATATGGGCACTTCTCACATTTATACTCGCACCGAACTACCAGGCGACCAGCCAGCTTTACATAGAGCAGCCGACAGCGGGGCTCCCGGAAGCGGGGCAAGTGGAAAAGTCAGCTGATCCGCAGGTAGTCGAAGCTTACAGTGTAATGATTAAAAGCAGGGAAGTACTGGCGTCAGCCATTGAAGAGACGGACGTAGCACTGACTCCGGCTGAACTGTTTGAGAAAGTTACAGTTTCCAATGTACCGGCATCACAGGTATTGAATATTACGGTGGAAGATAAAGATAGAAGACTTGCTGGTGAACTTGCTAACTCATTGGCGAACTTTGCGGTAGCGGAAGGCTGGAAGCTGATGAAGGCGGATAACCTGGAGATCATCGCTAAGGCTTCCGTAGAAGAAGTGCCTTCTGTACTTGAGGAAAATGTCCTTTACGTTCTGGCCATTGGCGGTATATTCGGGGCGATTGTCGGAATTTTAATGGCATTTATCGCTGAACTGTTCAATATGCTGTTCAGTACGGGTGTACTGCAAAGAAAAAGAAAACAGTCAAATCTGCAGACAGTGTTCAAGTAATCCGGATACTCGAATGGGGGAACTGAAATGTATGAGCTGGTCTCTGCCAGCCAAACAAATCGCTGGCAGCAAATTCTTGATCTTTTCAATATTACAGACATTTATTACACGTGTGAATATCTTGTAAGCGCACTTAAGCTGGATCCTGGCCAAGCGGTCCTCTTCTATTTTTTGGACGACAGCGGAGAAGGGGAAGTCGCGTATCCGTTTATCAAACGGGAGATTAAAGAGGACGGGATCCTATTTTACGATATTACAACCCCTTTCGGTTATGGCGGTCCATTGCTTAATGTAAAAGGGGATGGTTATAAGCTGGCAGCCAATTTCCTGACAGTATTTACGAAGTATTGCCATGCTGAAAAGATCGCAGCTGAATTTATACGCTTTCATCCGCTGCTGAACAATGCGGAGTTCTTCAAAGATCATCTGGATCTGATTTCCGTTCATAACACCTACACTCTCCCTCTGAAAAGTGCAATATTTCATAATCAGACAGATGAGCATGGGAACTCGGTGGAATATACCGTAAAAAAACTTGGCACCGTCAAGCACATGTTCGATTTTCTGGTGCTGTATTATTCGACGATTCGTATGAATGAAGACACGGACAGCTATTATTTTTTCACAAATGATTATTTTGAATCCCTGGTCAGTGCGCTTGGACCGAACCTTCATCTTTTCGGTGCATATAAAGAAAATAAACTTCTTGCCGCCTGTTATTTACTGGCCAAAGGTGAAGTCATCTATCATCATCTCAGTGGAACTGCCGAGGGCCAGGGAGTTCCTGAAGCTGAAAGTGAGCTGAGAAGAAAAATCGCTGTGTGGGGAGCAGAAAATAATTATCTTTATTACCATCTTGGCGGAAAAACGCTTGATGGCCTTGAAAAGAGCCTCGCATCCATAACCAGCAAAATATCAATCGACACATCCACATACTTCATCAGCCGCCTTGTCCATGACAAGGAAATATATAAAACATTTCATCCATTAGAGCAAACGGAACTGATAAAAAGATACGGCAATGTCTAAATCGGTGTTCATGAACGAATGAATAAATGATTGAAACGATTATCAGGGAGGGATCTAATTGAGATATCTTCAATATAAAGGGGTAGTTGAACGGGAATATAAAATGTCATTGAGGAAAGTGATGCATCAATTATGTGTGAACGAAAATTTAAATGCCGTAGATGGGGCAAAAAAATTAGGCATCGCCAAGGAGATTTTCGTATATTGGAGAAATTACTTTCGTCTGGAAGAAAGGCAATTACTGTTCGATCAGACAGTAGTTGATTTGATGCATCTGCAGGACCGTTACACGGAGGCGGCTGACAGGGATTATTCGGATTATGGCACAGCAATCCCGCCATCCAATACGATAGACGAATTGGAGGATGTAGTGGATAACTTAATCGGTTATTATAAACATATCCATTATTCCAGTGAAGGCTTTTCGTTGAAAACTGCGAAATTGCCGTTATATGAATTCAGCAAATCTCTGATTACAGATTATCGAAATGGAGAGTTGGCCCGAGAAATACAAAGTGGACGCTGAGACAATGGAAATTCGAATAAAAAGGAACAATTTTTATGGAAGCTTTCACTTTAAGAGTCATTCAAACAATACAAAATATACCGGCAGGAAAAGTAATGACGTATGGGCAGATTGCCGCTCAAGCTGGCAGCCCAAGAGCCGCCAGGCAAGTGGCACGGCTGCTGCACAGCATGAGTGCAAAACATGATCTTCCTTGGCACAGGGTAATTAATGCCGCAGGCCGGATATCTTTTCAAGACGAGAATCATCGTCAGACACAGAAAGAGCTTTTGCTTGGAGAAGGTGTAGTATTCACAGGGATGAATGTTGACTTAATTCGTTTCCGCTTCGACCCGGGAGAGGACTAAAAGGGTGGTAAGAGGTTTGGCTCTTTCAGAGCCGGAGGAGACCGAATAATCGAATATGTTTTGTGTGAAGAGTATCAGGGGTATATAAGCAGAGTAGAATTCTGCTTATAGGAAAGAGGTACTCAATTATGTCGAATAGAAAAAAACCGGTCATCGGTATTACAGCACGAGTAGAAAAAGATCAAACTTATACATTAGATCCAGTTTATGCGAAAGCGATATTGCAATCCGGCGGTCTGCCGTTGATTGTTCCCATCGTAGATGAAGAGGATATTCCATTATTGTGTGAAAGGCTTGATGGGCTGATCGTAACTGGTGGCGGGGACATTAACCCTACACTTTACGGTGAAGAGCCACATCCAAGTTTAGGCGCTGTATATCCAGGAAGTGACGAATACGAAAAAGAACTTATCACTGAATTCTTAAAAATGGATAAGCCGTTCATCGGTATGTGCCGAGGACTGCAAATGTTGAATATCACTCTTGGTGGCACTAACTATCAAGACTTGGAAGCGGAATTTGAAGGCAAACTTTACCAGCACCTTCAATTGGCTATGCGGACGCACCGTACGCATTCTGTCGAATTGGAAGAAGACAGCCGCCTGTATGACATCATGGGTGTTAAGAAATTCCGTGTCAATTCATTCCACCACCAGGGTGTGCGCGATGTCTCTGATAAATTGAGAGTAGCCGCTCGTGCAGCTGATGGATTAGTTGAGGCCTTGGAAAGTGACCATCACCAATTCGTGATGGGCATCCAGTGGCACCCGGAAGAATTCGCCTTACAGGACGATCAGCCTTCCATTAATATTTTTGAAAGATTTGTTGACGAGTGCTTGAAAGATAAATACCAAAATCAATAATAATTAAATAGAAGAAATAGAAAAAGCTGCTCAAGTGAGCAGCTTTTTTGCGTGCATTATAAATTATGCTTTATCTTTTACAGACCAAGGTTCAGGAAGTCTTTCGGCGACTTCAACAGAATTCGCCCAAGGTTCAGGAAGTCTCTCAGAAACTTCAATAGGATTAGACCAAGGTTCAGGCAGTCTTTCAGCAAGTTTAACTGACCAAGGTTCAGGAAGTCGTTCAGTAAGCTTAATTGACCAAGGTTCAGGAAGTCGCTCAACAAATTTAATTGACCAAGGTTCAGGAAGTCGTTCAGTTAAGTCTTCTTTTGCATTAATATTAACTCCCGCAATACTAGTGATAGTAACGGCTGCAACAAATGTTAATGTTAGTAATTTTTTCATATTTTCACTCCTCTTTAATGGCCATCATTTCTTTATAAGCTTTTTTTGCTTTTATTAGAGAATATGCAGATTTTTCAAATTCTCCTTTTCTTAAATAACTATTTCCTAAATGTCCATAATAAAAACCTATTTCGAAATGTTTATTGTGGCTTTTTAAAATAGGTATCAAGTTCTCTTCTAAAATTTCAACAAATTTGTTAAATTCATCTGTAACAAAATACTTTAAGCACATAAATTCAGTGTAAACCTCTTTAAACTGATTATTTGAAGGAGAATCAACACTAATATTTCTGTCTCTTATAATACTTTCCCCCTTTTGAAGGATACTTTTAGCAGAGTCAGCGTCTCCTAGTTCAATGTGGCACTTTATTAAAACACAATAATCTAAGATCAAGTCCGAAGTATACTCTTCTGGTACAAATTTCAATGC
>NZ_PJBO01000013.1:0-1407 GCF_002836425.1 Planomicrobium sp. MB-3u-38
TGAACTGAACCCCAAATGGTAGACACTTTAAAAAAAGTGACCCCATTTGGGGTTTTTTCTGTTTTCAGACCCCGGTATACTAAATTTAGCTAACTTGGACGGGAGAAGATCATATGAGTAAAATTATATTCAACGAACACCAACAACGGGTCTTGGAGGCGAATCCGAATGTCGCTTCCGTATCCGATCGGGCGATTCAGTACACGCCGGAATTCAAAATCCATGCAGTGAAAGAGAACTTAGCGGGCAAAGGCCCTGCCCAAATCTTTAGTGAAAGTGGTTTTGATTTAACGGTTATCGGTTCCAAAAAAGCGACGTCTTCTTTGAACCGTTGGCGGACGACGTTTAGAACCTATGGAGAAGAAGGCTTCTTTGAAGAGCGTCGTGGAAAAGGCAGTACCGGCCGCCCTTCCACCAAAGATCTCTCGGCGGAGAAGAAGCTGGAGAAAGCGGAAGCACGCATCAAATACCTGGAAGCGGAAAATGAGTTGCTAAAAAAGCTCGAGGAGCTCGAGAGGCAGGCGAAGAAACGCAGCTGACCCCAGCGGAAAAATTCGAAGCGATCAACACAGTGGTCCGGAAATTCCAACTGAAGAATTTGGTGGAAACCCTTTGCCGCACAGCGAGGGTCAGCCGGAGTGGCTATTACGCCTGGCTAGAGAAAACGGAACAGCACGCCATTCGCGAAGAACAAGACTACCAGGATTACCAGTTGCTCAAAAGCATCTACGATGCGCATCGGGGGAAAATCGGGTATCGCACCTTTTATATGGTACTCACTGAACTGTTGGAAACGCCGATGAACCACAAGAAGATCCTGCGTCTCATGCGCAAATTCAATCTCTTTGCCAAAATCCGGCGAGCGAATCCCTATAAGCAAATCGCCAAAGCCACACAAGAACACACCGTATGTCCGAACTTGTTAAACCGCGAGTTTGAACAAGATGAACCCGGCAAGGTATTCGTCACTGATATCACGTATCTGCCCAACCGTTCGGGGCAAATGGCGTATCTGTCCGCTATAAAAGATGTCGCCACCCGTGAAATCGTCGCCTATGAAGTCACTACGACGCTCACGATGGAAATTGTTTACCGTACGTTGAAGAAATTGAAGGAAGCGTTGGATGGCAATGTTCACCCGGAAGCGATGATTCATTCCGATCAAGGCTTCCACTACACCCATCCCGAATATCAACAACGTGTGAAGGAACTGAAGTTGACCCAATCCATGTCCCGCCGGGGCAATTGCCTCGACAACGCCCCCATCGAATCATTTTTTGGTCACTTTAAAGATGATGTCGATTTTAAACAAGCAACCAGCTTGGATGAACTGAAAGGGCTGGTGGATGAGTACATGGAATATTACAACGGAACGCGCAAGCAATGGAATCTAAAAAAGATGACTCC
>NZ_PJBO01000014.1:0-1249 GCF_002836425.1 Planomicrobium sp. MB-3u-38
GGTAGAAAAGCGTACTTTTTTTCATAGCTTTCGGGGGACAAATAACCGAGTGTGGAGTGTCGTCTCCGCAAATTATAGAAGTCATCGATGTAATGGCCGATGGCCTTTCGGGCGTCTTCTCGTGTTCGGAACCGGCGGCGGTAGATCAGTTCTTTCTTGATGGTGGCGTGAAACGATTCGATGCAGGCGTTGTCATAGGGATCTCCCTTGCGGCTCATGCTGATCTTGAATTTTCCTGTATTCAGGCACTCGGTGTATTTTTCGGAACAGTACTGGGATCCGCGATCCGAGTGGTGAATCGGCTCACCTGAGGGATTCCGCAAGAGCAGCGCCTCCTGCAGCGCCCCCAGTGGCAGTTCCGCCTTCATCGTGACATCCAAGCTCCAGCCGACAATCTTGCGGGAGAACAAGTCCATCACGCTCGCCAGGTAGAGCCAGCCTTCCATTGTCCAGATATACGTTATATCAGCTACCCAGACTTTATTGGGCTGGTCGACATTGAACTGGCGCTCGAGAAGATTCGGATAGACAAATTGGCTGTGATTAGAATCGGTCGTTGTCACGAACTGTTTGACTGGCAAAGCGCAGAGCTCAAGCTCCTTCATGTAACGACCCACGGTTCGTTCGCAAATGGAATAACCCTGCGCCTTGAGGTCCTCAAGAATGCGCGGGCTACCGTAGGTGCCATAGCTTTCATGATACGATTGAGCGATTTTTTGCAGAATCTCTTCTCGCAGAAGCTGCCGTTCTGTGCGGTGAGCTGTGATCAGCTGAGTCCGCCATTTATAGTAACCGCCTCTGGATACGCCAAGTAAATTACACATCATCAACACGTCGTATTCGTTCCGGTGCTCTTCAATGAACGAAAAGATTACGTGCGGCTTTTCATGAAGACATGCATGGCCTTTTTTAAGATTTCTACCTCATCGTCACGCTCTTTCAGCCGGTTTTCCGTCTCTCGAAGCTTCTTCTCCATTTCTGAAAAGGTGACCCGGGGTTCACCTGTCGGATTGGCCAATCGATCCTGCTTTTCCCGGTAATCTCTCGCCCATTGCCGAATTGTTGTGGCACTGACGCCAGCTTCATATGCCAGGTCGGTAGCTTTCCGTCCTTCTTCAATATGAAGCTTGGCGATATATTCCTTATACTCTGCATCTTTGTGTTTACCCATAATGGACACGTCCTTTTGATTGATGGTTTTAGTATGTCGAAAACCGATGAGCCGTGTCCACTTTTAAGTCTAAACCCA
>NZ_PJBO01000015.1:0-1243 GCF_002836425.1 Planomicrobium sp. MB-3u-38
GAACTATGTGTAATGGTATATTCATAATTAATAAATGTATTTTGTTTTGTGGTTGCAGCATAAATACTAACTTCAGGATTATCTTTAGAAGGGACTAGACCACCTTCAGATACAACTTTTGATTTCGTTGAAAGAGCTTCTTCTTCCAAGTATTGATCAGAAAGTTCGCCTAAGCTTAATACGATTGGTTCTTTTCCCTCTTCTTCAATTGTAAGGACATTTAGTTCCTTGTCAAAAGTTGCTGTAGTCGATACGCCGTCCACAGTAGTTTCTGCTACCCTTTCATTTTCATTATCCTCAATTATCTTCGTAACTTCATTTTCAGATGCGAATCCAGTACTTGCCAAACTTGTAAATACTAAAATTAAAACCATCCCTACTATCATTAAACGACTAAAGAAATTCATCATATTCTCATCCCCTTAATTATTAATTTATTTTCGAATTAAACTATTTCTATAACGAGAACTTTTTTAGAGTACTGCAGTTATTAATGACATTTGTACATAAGACTCTCTATTAATGATAGATTAAGCACTATAGAGATATGGCCTTTATTATTTGTGAATATTATTTAATAAATACCCAAAGGATTTACTTACCAGCATAAAATTAATTCATACTTAGTTATATTTAAGAATTTTGATTCTAAAGATTTTATAATGTAGATTTTTTACCCTCCACCAATAAACCAAATATCCATTATCATAATTATCAAATCCATACTGTTCACCACCTTTAATTAAGATTACAATTAATTACAAAGATTCCAACAAAATATTCTTAAAAGAAACTCTTGGAGGTACTATGCAGAATTATGGCAATGCTATTAAAAAAATTAGAAAAAGCAGAGGGTTATCTCAAAAATATGTTGGACAAGGAATTCTATCGCAAGCAGCCTTTTCGAAATTTGAAGCTGGTTTAACTACTATTCATTCAACTGCATTTCTTCAGATACTTGATCGTTTGAGTATGTCCCTTGAAGAACTCGAATACATTATCAATGATTATGAACTTCCTCAACCTAAGAACATCATTAATAAATTTTTCAAAACCTCTTATAATAGTGCTGATGATTTAAAAAATATAATTGCAGAAATAGATACCTTTCTTGATAAGCAACAGAATATAGACCTTGAAAATATTAAAATTATCTGCACCGCGTTAATTAGTCTTAATCAAAATAAGGATATCCTGCAGGCAAGAAGTTATGTCGAACCTATATGGATAAAACTTTCAAAAG
>NZ_PJBO01000016.1:0-1177 GCF_002836425.1 Planomicrobium sp. MB-3u-38
TATGGAGACCGTCAATATTTATGTGTAAATAAGTAAATCCTTTTCTTGTATGTATATTGATTAAGCCTGTTTGAACATCTCAGCCAGTTCTGCGCGAGCTAGATCGAATCCGATATGGCAGCGGGTGGAGAAGTTCTGGTTATATATTTCAAACTGGGAAACCAGGAAGCGGTCCAAGGAATCCTCGTTCGGAAATTGCTCCTTGCGCTTGCTGTATTTCTTCACTTTCTTATTAAATGACTCGATGAGATTCGTTGAATAGATGCTTCGCCAAATGGATTTGGGGAAGTCATAAAAGGTGAAGATAAAGGGATTGGATTCCAGTGATTTCGTCACTTTGGGATAAGCGGTTTTCCATTTGTCGACAAAGGCTTTCAACGCCTCTTCGCCCAGTTCCTGGTTCTCTGCCCGGTAGACCGATTTGAAGTCATCGAGAATCTCCTTTCGATCGGTAACACGGACTTTATGGGCAATGCTGCGTGACAAATGGACGCAGCACGCTTGATACTTGGCGTCTGGAAAAACCGCGAAAATGCGATCGGTGATGCCTTTCAAGCCGTCGGAGATAAACAGAAGCACCTCTTCGACGCCACGCTCTTTCAAGTCCAATAGGACTTCTTCCCAAACGAATGCGGATTCTGTAGGAGCTACTGTATAGGCCAGCACTTCTTTTGAGCCGTCCTCCCTGATGCCGACCGCAATATAGACGGCTTCCTTGGATACAGTATCGCGTTTGAGTGAAATATAGGTCGCATCCAAATAGACGCACACGTAGCGGGCGTCTAGCGGGCGGGCTTTGAACGCCTCCACCTGTTCGCTCATCGCTTTGGTCATATTGGAAATGGTTTGCGGCGTGTAGTGATGGCCGTACATCTTCTCGATTAGATCCGAGATTTCGGACATTGTGACGCCTTTCTGGAACATGTGGATGACGAAGGACTCCAGCGTATCGTTCGAGCGCTTGTATGGAGCGACCGTCTGTTGGTTGAATTCGCCATTCCGGTCCCGCGGCATCGAAAGCTCCAAATCCCCGTACTCCGTATGGAGTGTCCGCGTGTAAGAACCGTTGCGGGAGTTACCCGAATTGAAGCCGATGCGATCATATTTTTCGTAGTCCAGGAAAGCCGAAAGTTCTGTTTGGAGGAGTGTATTGACCGCTGTCTCCAGGTGCTTGCGA
>NZ_PJBO01000017.1:0-1037 GCF_002836425.1 Planomicrobium sp. MB-3u-38
GAGAAAGCACCAGAACCTGAGGCACAATGCCATCCACAAACAACTAAAGAAAACATGTCTACAAATGCAAACAACTACTAATGGAGAAAAAAGGAGGAGTTTCTTTTGGAACATGAACATCACAATGAACACCACAAAAATCGTAAATATCATGATATGGATGAAAAACTTCCCGAAGTCCAAATAAATATCACTTATAACTACGGGATAGTGACGATTAAAGTTCGTGATAAAGAAAACAATGCTGTAGCTTTAACTGAAACTCACGAAAAAAGAATGCACCTGGTTATTACCAGTGCAGATTTAGAAACTTTTTTACATGTCCACCCCATCGAAAATGCTTCTGGAGATTTCGAAGTGGTGTTGGAACTGCCTCCGGGACGTTACCTTGCTTTCGCGGATATCAATCCCGGAAGAATGACTTATGTTATCGAGCCAATTACGATAACAGTCGGCAAGGTTACTGACACCCCAAGCATCGATTGGGAGATGCTTGCGGAAAGGGATAGTGCTACAAAAGAAGTCGAGGGTAAAACCGTTACGTTTCACCATCCAAAGCTGACTGCCGGAAAATCAGCTGCTCTATCTTTTGATTTAAACGGCGAAACTCCTTTGCCTTACTTAGGGGCATTAGGCCATGTAGTTGTGCTGGATGAACAAGGAGAAAAATTTATCCACGTCCATCCAGTATCAGAAGACAAACCCGTATTTGAAGCTCAGTTCCCTTCACCTGGTTTTTATAAACTATGGGTTGAATTCAAATTCTCAGACGCGGGCGTTCTCGCTTTTCCATTTGTCATGAAAGTCGCTGATAGAAATTAACTTGCAAGAAAGAGCATAAATTACTTCGGTATCACTTTGGACAATAACCTAAAAACATAAAACTAAAAAACGCCTTGCATTGAAAAAAGGTATGAAAATACCAAAATTCTATACAAGGCGTTTTTCTGTATGGCTTCAAAAAGGGGTCAAAAAAAGGGTACCGAAACGACTCTATCCTGAGAAAGAAGTCCAATGTCATCCAGATGAAGCGCAAC
>NZ_PJBO01000018.1:0-952 GCF_002836425.1 Planomicrobium sp. MB-3u-38
ACCTGAACGAACGTTTAGGTTGTCAGTAGTTGAATATAATTTGGCGATCGTCGCATTCTGAAAAGCGACTTTGAATTTCGGTTCCAATGCGCGTGCCAGGAAGATTGCAAATTCTTCACGAACCAAATCTTTATCCGGGGAGTAGCTTCCGCCCCCGGTTCCGTTGGAGATGCCAGCTGTCGCGATTTTATTTACGGCAGTATAAAGGCTTGTGTTGCTTGAATCTTGTTTGATGTCGGTAAAGAACACAGCGCTTGTCTTCGTGAGGTTGAAGGCACGGCTTAATAAGTAAGCCATCTCACCGCGGGTCATGGTCTGTTTCGGTTTGAATGTACCATCAGGATAACCGGTGATGATCCCTTTATCTACAGCTGATTGAATATAGCCGGAACTGTAGCTTGTCGAGCTTACGTCGGAGAACTTGGTTTTTCTCTCTGTTCCACTTAATCCGAGTGCGCGGCCGATCAATGTAGCTGCCTGTTCGCGTGTTACTGAATAGTCAGGTCCAAATTGGTTGCTGGAGATTCCTTTGATGAGCCCTTTATCATATAAGTAATCAATTTCAACATCATTTGAAGATACATCCTTAAATGGTGTCCAAGCGGATGCGGGGCTCAGCCCTATACTGGAAATCACTAAAACAGCAGCGACTAGAAATAATGTAACCTTGCTAAAAAAATTATTCATTTGTCTTTCATTTTCCCCTTCCGGTTCTTGTGGTTTTTCTATCTCTGATGATATTAGCACTTTTTTATGCTATTTTATGTATTTTTTTATAAAATAAGCAATAAGTCTGGTTTAAAAGTCAAAATAAAAAAAGTGCCAATTTATCTACTTATTTTCTGTGTAAATAGACTCTGGATTTTCCCTTTTTAATCATACTGTTATTATCATATAGAAAGAACTAGTATCTTTTTAAATAATGTGTTGGGTGAAAACAAGTATAGAGAAA
>NZ_PJBO01000019.1:0-869 GCF_002836425.1 Planomicrobium sp. MB-3u-38
ATACATATTGGAGGATTAGCTCAGCTGGGAGAGCATCTGCCTTACAAGCAGAGGGTCGGCGGTTCGATCCCGTCATCCTCCACCATTTATTTCTCTTTCGCCGGAGTAGCTCAACTGGTAGAGCAACTGACTTGTAATCAGTAGGTTGAGGGTTCAAGTCCTTTCTCCGGCACCACTCATTGCATGAGCCATTAGCTCAGTTGGTAGAGCATCTGACTTTTAATCAGAGGGTCGAAGGTTCGAATCCTTCATGGCTCACCATTTTTAATTTCATATTTGCCACGCGGGTGTGGCGGAACTGGCAGACGCACTAGACTTAGGATCTAGCGCCTTCGGGCGTGGGGGTTCGACTCCCTTCACCCGCACCATTTTTTGCGGAAGTAGTTCAGTGGTAGAACGCCACCTTGCCAAGGTGGAGGTCGCGGGTTCGACCCCCGTCTTCCGCTCCATTTTTTTTGCAGACAAGCCGACCCTAAGCCGGGGTGGCGGAACTGGCAGACGCACAGGACTTAAAATCCTGCGGTAGGTGACTACCGTACCGGTTCGATTCCGGTCCTCGGCACCATTTGTTTGACAAAAAAACAGCAGCACCATAACAAGCGCCCGTAGCTCAATTGGATAGAGTACTTGACTACGAATCAAGCGGTTAGAGGTTCGAGTCCTCTCGGGCGCGCCATATTTTTTACATCCAGCATTGATAGTCCGGGAAGTAGCTCAGCTTGGTAGAGCACTTGGTTTGGGACCAAGGGGTCGCAGGTTCGAATCCTGTCTTCCCGACCATTTTCACGGGGCCTTAGCTCAGCTGGGAGAGCGCCTGCCTTGCACGCAGGAGGTCAGCGGTTCGATCCCGCTAGGCTCCACCATTTTTA
>NZ_PJBO01000020.1:0-803 GCF_002836425.1 Planomicrobium sp. MB-3u-38
GAGACCGTCAAGAATTATGTGTAAATAAGTAAATCCTTTTCTTGTATGTATTCTTAAGCCTGTTTGAACATCTCAGCCAGCTCTGCGCGAGCTTGATCGAATCCGATATGGCAGCGGGTGGAGAAGTTCTGGTTATAGATCTCAAACTGGGAAACCAGGAAGCGGTCCAAGGAATCTTCGTTCGGGAATTGCTCCTTGCGTTTGCTGTATTTCTTTACTTTCTTGTTGAACGATTCGATCAGATTCGTTGAATAGATGCTTCGCCAAATGGATTTGGGGAAGTTGTAGAAAGTGAAAATAAAGGGATTCGCTTCCAAGGATTTCGTCACTTTGGGATAAGCGGTTTTCCATTTGTCGACAAAGGCGGTCAGCGCCTCTTCGCCTTGTTCCCGACTCTCTGCACGATAGACCGATTTGAAGTCATCGAGAATCTCTTTTCGATCGGTGACGCGGACTTTGTGGGCAATGCCGCGCGACAGATGCACGCAGCACGCCTGATACTTGGCGTCCGGAAAGACCGAAAAGATGCGATCGGTGATGCCTTTCAAGCCGTCGGAGATAAACAGAAGCACCTCTTCGACGCCACGCTCCTTCAAGTCCACTAGGACTTCTTCCCAAACGAATGCGGATTCCGTAGGCGCTACTGTATAGGCCAGCACTTCTTTCGAACCATCCTCCCGGATGCCGACCGCAATATAGACGGCTTCCTTGGATACGGTCTCGCGCTTAAGTGAAATATAAGTCGCATCCAAATAGACGCACACGTAGCGAGCGTCCAGCGGGCGGGCTTTGAACGCCTCCAC
>NZ_PJBO01000021.1:0-677 GCF_002836425.1 Planomicrobium sp. MB-3u-38
CCATCCACAAGCGATAAAGTGGTCGGCCAGATCCACACAAACAATGAAGTTCAAGTCTATGGCTACAGCGGCAACTGGGTTTATGGCAAATCTGGAAACCTTACAGGTTATTTCAGCCTCTCTTATTTAGCTAAATCCGCTGCTAAAGCATCTCGTGTTATGGTAATTGATGCCGGACACGGTGGTAGTGATCCAGGTGCTTCCGGATATGGTTTAGTTGAAAAAGAAGTGAACCTTGATGTATCCCTTCGCGTCGAGAGAATGTTGAAAGCGAAAGGCATCAACGTATTGATGATCCGCAGAACGGATGTATTCTACAGTCTGGATTACCGCGCTGCCTATGGTGTGAAAAATGGTGCAGATGCTTTTGTCGCTATCCATTCCAACTCTTATACCCCGGGAACAAGTGGTTCTGAAACGTTCTATTCGGCATCTGTTGCGAACGATAGCAAACAGCTGGCAACCTTCATCCAAAGCCGCCTGTACAAAGCGATGGAGCACCCTAACCGTGGCGTGAAAGAATACGATTACCGTGTTCTTGCAGCAAATCCGCTTCCAGCAGCTCTTGTGGAACTTGGATTCCTGACAAACTCTGGTGATGCCTCTAAATTGGCAACATCCACTTACAGAGAACGTGCAGCTTCAGCCATCGCTGAAGGAATCGAAGATTATTATGA
>NZ_PJBO01000022.1:0-534 GCF_002836425.1 Planomicrobium sp. MB-3u-38
ATTGGGGTATAGCCAAGCGGTAAGGCAACGGGTTTTGATCCCGTCATGCCCTGGTTCGAATCCAGGTACCCCAGCCATTTTTATTTATATAGAATAAAAAAGATGAATATATTGCCGATTGATTCTCAAAGGTTATTGTTGACTTAAGGTCAACGAATGGTTATAATATAATTTGTCTCTAAAATAATATGCGGTCGTGGCGGAATGGCAGACGCGCTAGGTTGAGGGCCTAGTGGGAGAAATCCCGTGGAAGTTCGACTCTTCTCGGCCGCACCATAGCGTATTCCGATTGCGCCCGTAGCTCAATTGGATAGAGTACTTGACTACGAATCAAGCGGTTAGAGGTTCGAGTCCTCTCGGGCGCGCCAATCTTTTTCTTCTATATAATACAAACTTTATGCGGGTGTAGTTTAGTGGTAAAACCTCAGCCTTCCAAGCTGATGATGAGGGTTCGATTCCCTTCACCCGCTCCATAATTTTTAACTTTGAATTTTGAACCTTGAAAACTGAACAGCAAAACGTCAATAAACAATC
>NZ_PJBO01000023.1:0-140791 GCF_002836425.1 Planomicrobium sp. MB-3u-38
TCATAAGCCAACTCAGCTGCCGTGGCAAAGAACGCCACTCTGCTGATCCGTCTTATGCCTTTCAGAGCTTAACGGGCGCTGTCGCTTTTATTAGTCATGACTGTCTCGGCTCGTCATGCTCAGTAGTATGGGAAGTTTCCTTGTGCTCCCAAACACGTTTCGTCAAATAAATGTGGAAGAACCATTCGCCGGCTGCAATAAGCAAAGCAGAGAAAAGGGCGGCCATGATCAATGAAAAATCAGGATTCGCAATCAGCCATAATCCCAGCAGCCAAACTGCCAGAAAGACGATGACGAAATCTCCGCCAGTCGCGATCTTATTCGATGTTTTCGGGTAGATGATCAAGTCCCCTACAAATCCAACTGCTGTAATGATAAGGCTTATAATGAATATTTCATAAAGTTCAACGCCAAAAGCCAGGCCCAGAATAATAAAGAGAGCCGAGAAAATCATAGCGAACTTGATAAGCAGAGCCTCAATATACTTCATCTGATATACCTCCTGGAATATTTTTATAGTTATGCGCTGTATACCCAGTTTTTTTACAATAGAATCGCGAATAGACAAAAAAAGACCCTCAAAAGAGGGTTTTTTGGTTAGGAACTGATGAAGTCTCCACCGTTTACGTGGATGGTCTCTCCAGTTACGTAGGTGGAATCTTTAGATGCCAGATATACGTAAGCCGGTGCTAATTCTGCAGGCTGGCCGCGGCGCTCCATTGGTGTATCGCCTCCGTGTTCGCCGACTTTTTCGGCATCGAAAGTAGCCGGGATCAACGGTGTCCAAATCGGTCCTGGAGCGACAGAATTTACGCGGATGCCGTCATCGATAAGATTAGCGGAAAGGGATCTGGTAAACGCTGTAATGGCTCCTTTGGTCGCTGAGTAATCGATTAATGTCGGAGATCCGCGGTAAGCTGTCACTGATGAGGTGTTGATGATCGAATCTCCTTTTTGCATGTGCGGAATAGCCGCTTGCGTCAAAAAGAACATCGAAAAGATATTCGTCTCGAAAGTTTCGCGGAGCTGATCCTCTGAAATGTTCAGGAAATCATCTTGCGGAAACTGCTTCCCGGCATTGTTCACAAGAACATTCAATTGGCCGAACTCTCCGATGACATCAACGACCAGCTGATTGCAATTTTCGACTTTGCTGATGTCCGTCGCAAACTTCATGCATTTGACATCATAGGACTCAACAGCTTTAACCGTTTCATCAGCGTCATCGTGTTCATCAAGATATGCAATCGCAATGTTGGCGCCTTCTTTGGCGAATGCGACGGCAACTGCCCGTCCGATGCCGCTGTCGCCGCCAGTGATCAAAGCAGTCTTGCCTTTCAGCTTATCGGCGCCTTTATAATCCTTATCATCATAGATGGGCTCCGGGTCCATCTGTTTTTCAACTCCCGGCTGCTTGCCTTGTTCCTGCGGGTCAATTGCTTCATCAATTTTTTCGTATTTATCTTTAGCCATATTATCTCCTCCTGAAAGTGGATTCCATGACTTTCCTATTCCCGCTGCTCATTCAGCTAAACGCTCTGACGCTATTCAGAATCAGCATGTTTTTTTCTGAATAGCCAAAACATCGCAAAGAAGAGCGACAGAACACTCAGTATCAGTGAAGGGACGAAAAACGGCGGGCGATAAGTAAAGACGATGTGATTTTCGCCCGCTTCAATCGGAACACCGACAAATGCATAATTGGCTTTCAGTACCTCAACGTCAACTCCGTTCACCGTCGCACTCCATCCCTTTTCATAAGGGATCACGGCAGACAGATAATCGTCGTCTGCAATATTGTCGTAAAGGATTTCAACCCGGCTGCCGTCTATTTCAAGCTCCTTCAGCCCCGCAGTTTCATCTACTTCTCTTTCCAGAGTGTCATAATCTTCTTCGAATAATTGGATTTCCGTCAAAAAGTATCGCCCTTCCGGTACGCGGATCTCTACGCGCTCCTGATAAGGCACCCGGATGGTCAGATCATCCACATAAGTCTTGTATACCGATTGATTTGATTTGCGGGAAGTGACGTAGTCGTTGACTGTCAGATTGAAACCTTCATCTTCAGCAGTATTAACAAGGTTGAATGATACGTAGAGGTCTCCTTGACCTTCAGCAGGATCTTCCCAAACGAGATCGATGCCGCCGGTTTCACCTGTAACCTCCAGAATGCCGTCGTCATAGCTTGCCTCTTTTTCTTCGATGGTGAATTTTGATGTTATATCGCCTGTTACCTGGATCGGACTGCCTTCTTCTTCCGTATTCAGAACAATGCCGTTAAGCATAGCGTGTTCGCGTACCAAAGGCGGATGCATCGACAGTTTGTCTTCCGAATAGAATTCGGTTGCGCCCCGTGCAAAGGGCAGGACATTTCCGTTTTCGTATACCTTATAATTTTCGGATTCAAGCAGCTCTTTGAAACCATATGGAATATTGCTGTCATCAGCCGGTCGGATGATGTATTTCCCGCGCACAAGGCTGAAGAGGTTGGCGCGATTGCCAAGCGTCGCATAGCGGCTGACGCTCTCGCGCTGCATATCTATTTCCATGTCATACAAATAAAAATACAGCAGGTTTTTGTTCAATATACTCGAATAGGCACTCAAGCCTTGAAAATCCTGGACAATCGGCGTGTTATTCCGAACGCCCTGCATCCATTCGATGCGGTACATTTCATCATTCTCACGCTCATGGATCTGTTCGAGCAGGCCGCGAATTTCCGGATCGTCATAATCTTCACCGGTAATCAGTTCCTTACTCACCTGGTCGACGTTGCCCATCTCCATTATTTTTTCGGATTGGTAGAAATTCGCATAGGCGATCAGCCATGCTAATAAAACAGGTCCAACAATAATCAGCGTCCCGGATTTATTGAAACGGAACGCTGTCCAGACAGCGGCGATTGACAGCAGCAGACCGCCAAGAACAAGTCCCGTTTCCATCCATTCAAATTCCAGTGCAGGATCCAGTAACGCATAGATGAGATAGATAAAGCCGGCAAGCCCCGCTGCCAAATAGAAATTACGGCGTGAAATATCATTCAGCATTGTAAGTCCACTGGCAATCGCTCCGCCGGCTACGAACGAAATGAAGTATTCCCAGCGGTACTGCGGGGCGGAAAATCCGTTGAACACGCTGCTGACAAAAGGGCTTAAATGCATCACTATCCCTGCGATTCCCAGCAGCGCAAACAGGCGGAAGGTTTTATTGCCATAAAAACGGAACATGAATAAGAACAGCACAAAAAGCGCCGGCAAAATAATATAGCGGCTTGTATAAAGGATATTGTCGAAAGGGTCGAAAATCGGAATCTCCTGTTGGAAGGGCGGACGGTGATTATTCAAGTATGCATAAACCGCAGGAATGAATGCCACCGCGCCGATGCCGAACCCGATGATGCCGGCACCCATGAATGTCAGCAATTTCTTTTTCTTATTATTCTCAGCTGAACTTAATGGAATGAACAGCCGGAAAAGGATATAGATGGCGGACAGCAGGAAATTGATATAGGCAAAATAGAAATTATCAAAGAACGATATGGAAACCGCCATAAGAAACCAGCCCGGTTTTTGTTCCCTGAAGATTTTCTCGATTCCCAGTATAAGAAGGGGAAGCCACAAAAATGAATCAGCGAAAAATTCCCAGTATACGGTGTGCCGGAAAAACATCCCTGATATGCCGTAAACGGAAGCGCCGATCCACGCCGGCCAATACGGGATCTTCATGTACATGAAAACGCGTGATGTGATGAACAGCACAAATGTCATGCGGATTACACTGATGAAAACCGCCGCGTTTGCCCAGAATAACACGTCAGTTTCCTGGACGAGGCCTGCAATATCCAGCAGCCAGACAAAAGGAATGGTGATCAGAAAGACAATGGATGTGGAAAAATAATAGGCCAATTCGCTGAATGTGCCTGCGCCTAATCCAAAATCAAAGGAATAGAAAAATTCACCCTTTGTATATTGTTCATATAGAAGATGTTTGAATGGCATCATCTGTGACAGGCCATCGTTGATGCCGGTCATGTACTGCCCCTGAGTCCATTGATAAAGGAAGGCACCGTGGGCCAGGACGGCAAGCGCAAAGCTGATTGCCAGGAGAGACCAGTAAGGATGTTTTTTGAACATGGATTCACCGACTTTAATTTATTTCTGCCGCACCGGATCTTTCATGATTTTGCTGGAAACGATGAAAGTGATGGGCACTGTAAAAATCACCGCTGCAAAAGGGGCGATGTTGCTGTTCAACTTCAGGTACTCAACAAATATGAAAATAAGAACGGTTGATACTGTCATATTGACTACTTGCGTCAAGGGGAAAAACAAGTATTTCTTTAAAGTGGGCTTTACTCTATACGTTACGTAAGTGTTCAGAAAAAAAGAGATGTTCAGGCTGATTAGAAAACCGACTATATGTGCGAGCATGTATGGCAGTGAAAAAAGATTATGGAGAATCAGGTAGATGGAATAATAACTCAGCGTATTGATGACACCGACAAACAGGAAACGGGTGAATTCAGTATTCAGCGATTTAAGACTCATCGTATTCATCCACATTGCTGATATCCACCAGGAAGTTCGGTCGTCGTTTTGTTTCATTATAGATGCGTCCGATATATTCTCCGATTACGCCAAGGCTGATCAATTGGATGCCACCGAGCACCAGGATGGCGGTGATGGTAGTGAAATAGCCGGGAGCAATGATTCCTCTTTGAGAAATGCCATACAAAGTATATGCAATATAAACGAGGGAAAGAAAAAGGACGATGAAGCCTGTATAAAAGCAAATACGCAACGGCTTGGTGTTGAAAGAGATGATTCCGTCTATCCCGTAATTGAGCAGGCTGCCGAATGACCATTTGGAATCGCCGCCTTCGCGAAGAACGTTCTCATAGCAGATGGTCTTTTTGCTGAGCCCTATCCAGGAAAATAAACCTTTTGAAAAGCGGTTGTTTTCACTTAGCAGTAGAAGGGAATCAATCGCTTTTCTGCTCATTAAACGGAAATCCCCTTCGCCGTCCGCCAGATCGACATCGGTAATTGAATTGATCACTTTGTAATAGAGACTGGACAAAAATGTACGAACCTTCGGATCACCTGTCCTTGTCCGTTTCGCAACCACCTGATGGAACCCTTCCTCAAATCCCAGGAGCAATTCCGAGATAAGAGTCGGTGGGTGCTGCATGTCGCTGTCCATTAAAATAGCGGCGTCTCCTTTGACTCTTTTCAATCCGGCAAGGATCGCGGCTTCTTTACCGAAATTTCGGGTGAAAGAAATATATTTTACATTGTTCTGCTGTTCGGCAAGCTTGAGTATTTCTTTCAGGGTGCCGTCCCGGCTGCCGTCATTAACGAATAGAATTTCATATCTATATGGAACAGCTGTAAGTTCCTGGACTAGTTTTTCGTAGATGGGAGAGATGTTTTCTTCTTCGTTGTAGGCTGGAACTATAATAGAGATCAGCTTCATATCTGGACTCTCCTCCTAAATTTTATATGATAGTAGCTCCTTGCGATGTATACCCGATTTAGAGGTAAAGTATGTGCAAAAGAGCAGGGGATTTTATATTTATCCTGTCTTTTGAACTATAAAAGATGAAACTTTCCTTGAAGTGGGACGTATAACTATAATGATCGCGGAAATTGAAAACAGCACTTAATAATTCTGAAAATTCCGCTTAAACCGATTGACACGCAAAATGGAAGATGCTAGGTTTAAGCTTGGAGGCAGTTTGCCGCAAATGGGCGCTTCAACCCTTAGAATTGAAATTTTCCGCATATATCAATAGTATTAACAATAGAATACATAAAGATGAATGGAGAGTGTTAACAGTGGCTATTAATTTAGTAAAAGGTCAAAAGATCGATTTAACAAAAGGACGTTCATCTCTTTCAAGCATCATGGTCGGACTTGGATGGGATCCTGTAGAAACGAAAAAAAGCGGCGGGTTCTTGAGTTCTCTGCTTGGCGGTGGAGGCGGCGGTTCGGATATCGACTGTGACGCTTCAGTCATCATGCTTGATGAAAATGGAAAACTCAAAGGCAAGGAAAACCTTATTTATTTCGGAAACAAGCAAAGCCGCGACGGCAGTGTTGTGCATTCAGGCGATAATCTTACCGGTGAAGGCGAAGGCGATGATGAAACGATCAATATTGATCTTAAAAAAATCTCCCCGTCAATCCATCGCTTGATTTTCGTTGTGAACATTTATAATGCGAAACAGAAAAAACAGGATTTCGGCATGATTGAAAATGCTTTTATCCGTCTGGTCGATAACCAGACCAGAGAAGAATTGATCCATTATAATCTGACAGAAAATTATTCCGGCAAAACCTCACTGATTCCTGGTGAATTATATCGTCAGGGCAGCGAATGGAAATTCTCTGCTGTAGGCGAAGGAACGACCGATTCTGATATTGGCGCAATTGCCAATAAATATGCATAAGGAGTGATTTGGAATGGCAATTAACTTATCAAAAGGACAAAAAGTAGATTTGACTAAAAGCAATCCAGGCTTGTCGAAAGTAGTGGTAGGACTAGGCTGGGATACGAATAAATATGACGGCGGCAAAGATTTTGACCTCGATTCTTCGGTTTTCCTGTTGAATGCGGAAGGCAAAGCCTCATCAGAAGCTGATTTTATTTTCTATAATAATACAAAAGGTGCCGCTGGTGCAGTTGAGCACACAGGCGATAACCGCACAGGCGAAGGCGAAGGCGACGATGAACAAGTCAAAGTGGATCTTTCTGCTGTTCCTTCTGCCATCGAAAAAGTCACTTTTGCCATCACCATCCATGATGGTGAAGCAAGAGCCCAGAATTTTGGACAGGTAAGCAATTCCTATGTACGCATTCTCAATGAAGATACAAATGAGGAACTGATCCGTTATGATTTGGGAGAGGATTTCTCCATCGAAACTGCTATCGTCGTAGGTGAATTATACCGTCACGGCGGGGAGTGGAAGTTCAATGCAATCGGAAGCGGCTATCAAGGCGGCCTTGGGTCGCTGGTTAAGGACTTTGGACTCGACAGCTGATCTGGCAAGTTGAAAAAGCAAGGGGCTGGGCTCCTTGCTTTTTTTCTCAATTCTGATGGAAGTATGCAGTTGATTATAAGTAAGAACTTGTTTTCTGAGAGGTCTTGATAAGCAGAGATGCGGTGTCTAGACTCCAGCGCCCAGATTCTCGAGATCATAAGCCACTCTGGCTGTGCGGCTGAAAACACGCCGCTTCGCCAGAGCGTCTTATGCCTTTCGAATCTAAACGGGCGCTTACGCTTTTCTTTATAATTGTGCCGGGAGGATTTCATAATGAGACATTTTAATGCATTAGATGATTCTGAGTTACAGACGTTTTTTAAATACCCCCCGGCAGAATTTAATCGAGATACGGATCGGGAAAAACTTGGGCTGGCGTTGGGGGCAGCGCTCTACACACCAGGCTCAAGACCTGATTTCGCAGCTAAGATTATAGCCGGAAGTTATCGGCGGGACACATTTTCAGGATTGGCGACATTGATGATCTGCCTGGAAGACGCGGTGGCTGATACCGAATTGGAATCAGCGGAAGCGAATGTTGTTTCACAACTGAAAGAGCTTGAGCAAGCGTCCCAATCACATATTGAAGGCAGCCCGTTGCTGTTTTTGCGTATTCGAAATTCTGGCCAATTGGATAAATTAACAAAATTGGCGGGCAGTTCACTTGGCATGCTTACTGGCATTGTGCTTCCTAAAGTGCAGGCTGCGGATCTGGAACCTTTTTTCTCAGCTCTGGACCGCGCCAGCGAAAGTGCAGGCAGAAAATTGTATGCATTGCCTCTTCTTGAAACGGAAGAAGTGCTGTTCGCTGAAACGCGTGAACAGGCATTAATGGATATTTACAGCAAATTACGGCATGAAAAAGACCGTATTTTGACAATCAGGGTTGGAGCCACTGATTTCTCAAGCCTTTATGGTCTTCGGCGTCCGGTGGAACGCACAATTTACGATGTTCACTTGATCAGGGATTGCCTGATTTCAATACTCAATAAATTTACGAAAGCTGAAGACGGCTTTATTGTTTCGGGACCAGTTTATGAATATTTCACGGCAGAAACGGATGCATGGCTTTCTTCGAAACCGGAGAAAGTTCTTTGGGAAGAAGTGCAATTGGATGTTCTGAACGGATTTAAAGGGAAAACTTGCATTCATCCTTCTCAGATTGCGATTGTGAATGCGGGGCATATCATCTCACATGAAACATACGAAGACGCAATGCTCATTTTGGCGAAAAGCGATACTTTTAATGGAATCCTGCAAAGCCCGCAGCGCAATAAAATGAACGAAGTAAAACCGCACCTGAGCTGGGCGAAAAAAGTGGCTGCTCAAGCGGAAATATATGGGGTGCTGAATGAATACTACAAACCAATCGACGTCCTCAATCACATACGAGCAAAACAACTTGCAAACCAGGTATAAGTACTGGGATAAAATGGACATAGAAGTGTCCGCAACGGAAAGTTATGGGGATTTGCCAATGGAATCCCTATTTTCCGTGGCATTGCGGGTCAATAAAAAAAGGCAATTTCTATTTGTCAGCAAATTAATTGCAAAACATTTGGCGGTTCATCCATCAATAGCGCTGGGAACCGGCAGTCTTCTTGCTTCATTATTAATGGAGAAAGCAGGTTTGCAGCCAATTCCGCAGCACAAAAAAATCGTGGAAATGATTGAGTCAGGAAAAGCCTGTCTCGAAGCAAGCCATGAAACACTTGCATACCGAACGGCTTTGCCGGATAAAACTGTTTTCATTGGAATGGCGGAAACAGCCACTGGTCTGGGACATTCTGTTTTTCATCACTTTGATGAAGCCGCTTATATCCATACGACCAGGGAGGAAATTATCGGGGCATCTCCCGCTTTTGTGTTTGAAGAAGAACATTCACACGCCACTTCACACAAAGTTTATGCACCGGCGGGAATGCTGGAAGAAGCGGATACCATTATTCTGATCGATGATGAGATTTCGACAGGCAACACTTTAGTGAATTTAATCACCGCATTGGATTCCCAATTTCCAGGCAAGAAATACATATCCCTCTCTATTCTTGATTGGCGGAGCGAGGGCCAAAAGCGAAAGCTTGAGGACATGGCGGCAGCACGTAATCTGACTGTCGACGTCTTGTCGTTGCTTAAAGGGGAATTTGACCTGAAATATAGTGAATCACCTGGTGAAAAGGAGATTGCCGAACTGAAAGGTTCGGGTCAAAAGACTCCTGGCCGCTCGATGCAAGTTCAGGCGATTGAGCTGCAATCAGCTACAGGCCAGCGATATCTGCCATTTACCGGCCGCTTCGGATTATCGAGCAGCAGCCATTCAGAAATCGGAAGATGGGCTGAACAATTGGCAAAAACAGTACCTGCCAGCAAGAAACCGCTGGTGATTGGAATAGGGGAGAATATGTATTTGCCTCTTCGGTTCGCTTTAGCGCTTGGTGGAGATGCATCGGTTCAGACAACCACAAGAAGCCCTATTTTTGCTGCTGAAGAAGACGGTTACCCGATTAAAGAGAAAGTTCGCTTTAAGTTGCCGGATACCGACGATGTCAATCAATTCCTTTATAATATAAGCAGAATCGACGCTGATAGAATTTATCTGTTGGCTGAATCTGTTGCGGACGAAGCAAGCTGGCAGCCGCTGATTTCATATCTTGAAAAAAAAGCGCCAGTCGAGTGGCTCGTTCTGACAGACAAAAAATGAAAGAGGTGGCCTGATGATTACTGCTGGTTTAGTGAAAACAAGCTATCCCGAGAACGATATTACATTTTTACTGAAAGATGTCACGGATGATTTTGAGGAAAGCTCATTGGAAGAGCGCGAAAATGCAGTGCAGACAGGCGGCCATTATGCTGAGCGGCTTCCAGTCGAATACCGGCCATCCGAAGAGTATACAAAACTTTATCATCAATCTGTGCAGCAGACAAAAAAACAATTGAGCCATCTTGTCGGAGTTGTGGCAAGAAGGATCCAATTGAATGCCGGAACAGACGATATTGTGCTGGTTTCACTGGCGCGTGCTGGAAGTCCTATCGGCATCTTGATCAAACGATACGCGGAACATATGATGGGTATGAAATGGCCGCATTACAGCGTCTCGATTTTACGCGATAAGGGAATAGATGAAAAAGCCATCGGAACGATTCTGGAAAAGCATCCCGGCAGCCGTATTCAATTTATTGACGGGTGGACAGGGAAAGGCGCTATCCAGAAGGAATTGACGAAATCGCTCTCTTCGCTGAACCGCGAATACGGCACTGATCTGCAAGATGACATGGCTGTGCTCGCCGATCCTGGCGCCTGTGCCGTATTGTTCGGTACGAGAGAAGATTTTCTGATTCCAAGCGCATGCTTGAATTCTACAGTTTCAGGTCTGGTGAGCCGAACAATCCTGAACGACCGGTATATCGGTCCCGAGGATTATCACGGCGCGAAATTTTATGGCGAATTATTAAGTGAAGACCTTTCGAATGATTTTGTTGATCAGGTGACAAGCTGTTTTGCCGAAACCAGCAAAGCATCCGAAGAGGAAGCATACAGCACTCCTGTAACTGCGGAACGTACGTGGGAAGGCATGAAAGAAGTCGAAGAAATCGGTCGCAGCATGTACAGTGAAACGGATTACCATCTGGTAAAGCCTGGTGTTGGTGAAACTACGCGTGTTTTGCTCCGGAGAAATCCATGGAAAGTATTGGTCAGAGATATCGAGCATCCGGATGTAAAGCATATCCTGATTCTTGCCGAAGAAAAGGATGTTCCAGTGGAAGAAGTGCCTGATTTATTTTACCGTTCAATTGGCCTGATCAAATCGGGGAAAGAAATATGACATTATTATTCGCAAGCGATCTCGACCAGACACTGATTTACTCACGGAGATCCATGGGCAATGAAGTAAAGCCTGAAGAATTGATCGAAGTCGAACGCTTTGAAGGAAAGCCGCAATCTTTCATGACCGAACAAAGCCAGGCTGCTTTATGGGAGTTGGAAGAAAACACCATATTCGTTCCGGTTACGACCCGGACACGCGAACAATATGAACGGGTGACCGGAATTTATGAAGGCGATGAACCGCCGCAATTCGCGATCATCTCAAATGGCGCTGTCATTCTGGAAAACGGTGAACCCATCAAGGAATGGTCGACCGATATCCGGAAGCAATGTGTCAGCAAAAAGACGGTCATCGAAGAATTGATGCCGGTGATCCAGCAGCATTTTGATGAAGATTGGGTGCTGCGCGTGAGACGGGCAGAAGACTGGTTTGTCTACCTGATTGTGGACAGAGCACGTTTTCCGGAAGACAAACTATCCTATTATACAGAAATTTTTCATGAAATCGGATGGGGGATTTCGCTGCAGGGAAGAAAGCTCTATTTGATGCCTGAAAGTATAACGAAAGCTGCAGCGATGGAATATGTCAGAGATCGCATCAAAGCCGATTATGTGGTGGCTGCCGGAGATTCGCTGCTGGATCTGGATCTTCTGGAAAGCGCGGACACCGGTTTGCTCGCTGCTCACGGTGAGGCAGTGAAATCGGATGCCGACGTTTCCGGGCACATTATTGTAACTGAAGAGCAGGGAATAAAAGCAGGCGAGGAAATATTGGCGAAAGTCGCGGATATATCCATGCAGAGCAAATAGCAAGGGGGGAAACCCATGGTTCAATTGCATCCGGTCCGTGTAAGAACATGGGATCCGGAGAAGGTTGGCGAATGGCTGAATAAGCCTGTCGCCAATCATACAGAAACGAAAGTGGAAGATGAAGATATCACCTATCCGCAGCTTCTCGGTGAATTTATCGGTTTGCCGCTGGATGAAGATGATTATTTCGCGTCAATTTATGAAACGATGGAATCAGCCGGCGGGCGGCTGATTCGGCTGTCCGGTAAAATGAACAAACATATTGAGCAGGACCGATTGAAAGCGCTTCAGGATCTTTTTGAAATGAACCGGAAAGAAAATGGGTTATCCGCCAGCAGGATCGTGGCATTCCTGGACGGCAAGGGGTTGCTGCCCCGGCTGAAAGATGCTGGTTTAAACCGCCGCCTCCGAGTGGTCATGATCGATGTGCTGAAATCATTTCAGGAACAATCAGGCGGCAGCACTGTCCAGTCGTCATTCAGAAGAGTCGCGACCGATTTGGTGAAATGGACATTCAATCATATTGAGCCAGAGCTTATAAAACTGAATCTCGAAAAAGGGCTCCCTGGTTTTCTGTGGTACGGCGATGCAACAGAAAGTGAAAAGTGGTTTCTGAAACTGGCATCCGCGTTTGGCTTCCATGTCATAGTTTATGATCCGACAGGCGAGAAATGGTTCGGCAAAATGGCTGGTGAAGAAAATCTCCATAGCCACAGCTTTCAGGTCAACGCTGAATCTCCACCGCCTTTTCCGGAAGAAAAACCTAAGCGGGTCGGCACTGTGGCTTACCGGGCGACGCAGGAAGTGGATCGGCTGCTGCATCACGATGACTCAGGTCTTTACAAGCCATTTCAGTTTAAATCCTATGTAACACATTCTATCCGGCTGAAAACGACGATTGATGAGGCTTTCATGCTTGCGAAAGAACGCGCGATGGTCCGTCCTTCTTTTTCGGTGGAACGCGGCGTCGTCCATATTCCGGTTGTATTCGCTAAAGTCATGGGGATTGAGAAAGATCGAAAACGCTTCTGGGACAATATCCACAAATTGACGGAACGGGAAGACACGAAATTAGTGAGAAGCTTCCCGTTCATCGAAGAGCGCAAAGGGAATCAGCAGTTTCATTATCGCGCTGCGCTGGACAAAAACGGCAGATTGGATCCCGAAAAAATGAAAAAATCCAATTGGTGGCGCTACAGCAAGCTGCCGGATGGAGTCCAGACGGCGATTGGCGAAGCCATCGCAAGGCATGTAGAGAAACCGATATTACTGCCGCAGAATGGTGAATCGTTTGAAGATCTGCAATTGTATGCTTTTTCACAGTCCATGACACTTCCGGATCCCGTCATCCAATTGATCCAATTATTTGATTATCCGCAGTTTGTCCCGACACTTTTGTTTTATAATGAAGAGAAGGATGGCGAACTGAGCCGGGCTGATGCGAATGCCATAGCGCTGATCCACAGCTTCGGCCTTGATAATATCATCATCAATCCGCAGGGGCATCAGGATATCGAACGTTGGGTTGATACAGAATCATTTGATGTGCATTGGCTTGATGAGCGCAGTTTTAATGAGCCGTTCCAGGAACCTTCAGCAGTCAGGAAATTCCTCGGAAGGTTCTTATAATAACAAAGGAGGGTTAATGATGAATACGATGCCAGACCAGATTGAACAGCAGGAACTCGTCATGAAAGACGAAAACCAATTGAAAGTGCAATTGAAAAAAGATCCTCAAGTACTGCAATTGGCTTCAAAGATCGATCCGAAAAACCAGATTGAGCTATTGGAATTCGGACGCGAACCGGCAAATGAAATTTCAGCGTTTACAGGGAAAGTCCTGAATTCTGTCCAGGCGAACAGCATGGAGGAATCCAGTGAGCTGTTGAAGCAGCTGGGCAGAATCATGGATAAATTCGATAAAAAGGATTTTGTTGAGAAGAAAGGCTTCTTAAACAAAATCTTCAATAAAGGAAATAAGATGATCGAACAGCTCTTCAATAAATACCAGACGATGGGTACGGAAATCGATAAAGTTTATGTGGAAATCACCAAATACGAGTCGGAGATGAAAAAATCGACGACGACCTTGGAAAACCTGTACGATCAGAATTTCCAATATTTCATGGAATTGGAAAAATACATCGCAGCCGGAGATATTAAAGTCGAAGAACTGAAAGCGCAAGAACCGGAAGTCCGCAAGAAAGCGGAAACTGGGGACCAGATGGCATTGATGGAATTGAATTCATTGCAGAATGCCATCGAACTTCTGGAACAGCGCGTATATGATCTGGAAATGGCGAAGCAGGTTTCCTATCAGGCGGCTCCGCAAATCCGTATGCTGCAGCGTGGCAACACGAAATTGATCGGGAAAATCAATTCAGCTTTCGTTACCACGATTCCGATTTTCAAAACCGGTCTGATCAACGCAATCGCGGCAAAACGCCAGAATTTGGTCGCTGAATCGATGAGCGAACTGGACCGACGCACAAACGAGATGCTATTGAACAATGCAAATGATATTTCCCGGCAGTCGGTTGATATCGCTCGCATGTCCGGCCAGCCGAGCATCAAGATTGAAACCATCGAGCAGACATGGGAGACTATTATGCAAGGCATGAACGATACGCGGGCCATTGAAGACGAAAACCGCAAGATGCGGGAAGAAGGGCGCCTGCGCATCGAAGAATTGCAGAAGAAATATGAGGATACACAACGAAAGTAAGAAAAGCGGAAGCGCCCGTTCAGCTCCGACAGGTATAAGACGGAACAGCGGAGCGGTGTTCTTTGCCGCATAGCTGGTCTGGCTTATGTCCCGAGGGGCTGGGCGCTGGAGTCTGGACAAGGAAACGCTTCTTTCGAAGCCATCTCAAGCTAAAAAGTTGTGCTTTCTTATAAAATAAAGTTATCGGAGGAGATTATTAATGTCATCAATCAACCTGTCAAAAGGCCAAAAAATCGACTTAACAAAAACAAATCCGGGACTCACAAAAGTGACAGTAGGCCTCGGCTGGGATACGAACAAGTATAGCGGCGGCGGTGATTTCGACCTTGACGCGTCCATTTTCCTTGTAGGCGAAAACGGCAAATCCCGCGGACCGGAAGATTTCGTTTTCTATAACAACCTGGTTGGCGGAAACGGTTCTGTTACCCATACAGGCGACAACCTGACTGGTGAAGGTGAAGGGGACGATGAGCAAGTGATCGTCGACTTGCCGAATGTGCCTGCTGAAATCCATAAAGTTGTTTTCACGGTTACAATCCATGAAGCGGATAGCCGCGGCCAGAATTTTGGCCAGGTATCCAATGCTTTCATCCGTGTCATGAACGAAAGCAATAACGAAGAAATTCTGCGTTATGACCTTGGCGAAGATTTTTCCATCGAAACAGCGCTTGTGGTCGGTGAATTATACCGCCACGGAGGCGAATGGAAATTCAACGCAATCGGCAGCGGCTATCAGGGCGGACTTGCTGCACTCGTCAGCGATTTCGGTTTGGCATAAACAGAATCAGGACCGTTCCTCTTTTGAGGAGCGGTCTTTTTTAAATTTTTTATTTCAATGGAGGACCAGTCCCTAAAAGGATGAAAACGCTTCCTTAGATTTCTGAATAGTAAGATTTCGTTGACAATCATTTTCTATGTGTATATGATGGATGAAATTCCAATACAGAAAATTATTTAGATGGAGACAAGGTCTGGGTATGGAAATCTGCAGAGAGCTGATGGATGGTGAAAATCAGCGTTTTCCTCCCGGATCAGCACTCCTGAATAGATGGGCCGAATCACAGTAGGCCTTTCCGTTTCGTGCGCGTTAAGCATTTGGACCAATGAGGCTGTGCATCAGCAGCGAATTAGGGTGGTACCGCGAATAAAGGCTTTTCGCCCCTTGCATCTTTATGTGAGGAGTGAAGGGCCTTTTTTTCGTTCATTCCCGAAATTGAAATTCAAAAATGAAAAGGGAAGAGGGAGATTTTATGTTGACTGATCAGCAGATTTTGCGGATACCGGGTCCGAGCCCGATACCGCCAAGTGTCAGCCGTGCAATGGCGCAGCCGATGATTGGCCACAGAGGACAGAGTACGTCCGATATGCTGTCTGTCATCCGTCCGAAACTGAAGCGTGTTTTTGGCACAGAGCAGGAGGTTCTGATTTTAACTGCCAGCGGAACGGCAGGACTGGAGGCAGCCGTGGTCAATGCAGTCGCACCGCATGATGAAGTGCTGGTCATTGTGAGCGGTGCTTTCGGGGAGCGCTTCGCGGATATCTGTAAGACCTATAATATTCAAACACATCTTATTGAAACAGAATGGGGCAAAGCGGCGACTGTTTCCGATATCACCGAAGCATTTGAGGCACATCCGAATATCAGGGCTGTATTCATGACTTATTGTGAAACTTCTACAGGTGTCCTGAATCCGGTAAAGGAGTTGGCTGCTGAAATTCGGAGCAGATCTGAAGCGTTGATCATTGTGGACGGCGTTTCCTGCATTGGAGGTGTGGAAACCAGAATGGATGAGTGGGGACTTGATATTGTCGTTAGCGGTTCCCAAAAGGCTTTCATGCTGCCGGCGGGTCTTGCGTTTATTGCAGTAAGTGACCGTGCATGGAATAAAATCGAAAGGAATCCTCAGCCACGGTTTTACCTGGATTTGAAAAAGCACCAGGATAATCTGATAAAAGATACAACCCCATTTACGCCGGCGCTGTCACTTCTCTTTGGTCTGCAAAAAGCGCTGGAGCTGATGGAAGAGGAGGGGCTCGTAAATGTTTATGCAAGACATGACCGGCTGATGAAGATGACGAGGTCCGCTTTCAAAGCCCTCGGCGTTCCGCTTTTGACAGAGGACAAAGATGCTTCTCCCACTGTAACGGCCGTTAAGCCGGCAGACTTTGACGCTGAAGTGCTGCGGAAAGTGTTAAAAGGAGAGTTTGCCATGGAAGTGGCAGGCGGTCAGAAGATACTTGCAAATAAAATATTCCGCATCGGACATATGGGCTATTGTTCACCGGCAGATATGCTGCAGGCGATAGCCGCGATTGAAATCGCCATTGCCAAAGCAGGAGGAGAAATTCAGCTTGGGAGCGGTGTCAGGGCAGCGCAGCAGGAATATCTGAAAGGGGCGAATGGATGATGAAGGAATACAGAATTTTGGTAAGTGATCTATTGAGTGAAGAAGGGATTTTTCCTCTCCGCGATGCAGAAGGGTTAAGCGTGGTTTTCGATACTGAGCTAACGCCGCAGGAACTTGCAGAAAAAATTGGCGGTTTTGATGCCTTGCTTGTGCGCAGTAAAACGCAAGTGACACGGGAACTGATTGAAAAAGCTGAGCGGCTGAAAATTATCGGACGCGCAGGAGTCGGTGTAGACAATATCGATTTGGAAGCGGCCACTGAAAAAGGGATCATCGTGGTGAACGCACCGGATGGCAATACGAATTCCGCTGCGGAACATACCATTGCGATGCTGATGTCGATGGCGCGTAAGATTCCACAAGCTTTTACAGCGCTGCGCAACCGGGAATGGGATCGGAAATCGTTTGTGGGGGTGGAGCTGAAAGGGAAGACTTTGGGTGTCGTAGGATTGGGCCGGATTGGAATGGAGGTTGCGGTGCGGGCAAAAGGCCAAAGGATGAACATCATCGCTTATGATCCTTTTTTGACGCAAGAGCGGGCTGAAGAACTGGGCATCGGTTTCGGGACAGTGGAAGAAGTCCTGAAGGCATCGGATTTTATAACGGTGCATACACCGTTGTTGAAGGAAACACGCCATCTGATAAATGCGGAAGCTTTCAAGTTGATGAAACCCGGCGTGCAGATCATCAATTGCGCGCGAGGCGGCATCATCGATGAAATTGCCTTGTACGATGCGATCAAGTCCGGCAAAGTAGCAGGAGCGGCGCTCGATGTATTTGAACAGGAACCGATGGTCGATTTCCGGCTGCTTGACTTGCCGGAGGTCGTTGCGACTCCGCATCTTGGCGCCAGCACTTTTGAAGCGCAGGAAAACGTGGCAATTGATGTCAGCCATGATGTAGTCAGTTATTTCAGCACGGGGACGGTAAGGAATTCAGTTAACCTGCCGTCGGTGCCAAGGGAAATCATGAAGAAAATTGAACCTTATTTTGATCTTTCTGAGCGGTTAGGCGCTTTTTTGACAGATCTTTCGGACAGCACGGCTACAGAGGTGAATATCAGTTATTCGGGTGAATTGGCCGATTTCGAAGTCGGTCCCTTGACACGCAACGTCCTGAAAGGACTGCTCAAGCGCCATTTGGGTAATCGGGTGAACGATGTCAACGCCATGTTTCTTGCCCATCAAAAAGGCATTACCGTAAATGAAAACAAGTCTGCCTCATCCAAAGGTTTCACCAATCTTATTTCTGTAGAAGTTTTGACGGCAACAGGCAGACGGAAAACGGCCGGGGCTTTATTGAATGGCCAAGGCCCACGTATCGTCAAAGTTGATGATTATATTGTAGATGTCGTTCCTGATGGGCATCTGCTATTTATCCGCCATCACGACCGGCCGGGCGTCATCGGCCGCGTAGGAACGCTTCTTGGGCAGGAAGGTGTCAATATTGCGACGATGCAGGTGGGACGTTCAGCGGAAGGCGGAGCCGCCATTATGATGCTGTCGATAGATAAGCCGGCTGAAGAAAAAAGTCTCCGCCAATTGGAGGAATTGGCAGAGATCGACAAGGTGAAAGCGGTGGACTTATAGTAGTTGCTTCTTCGCTGATTTAAAGTTTTTCCAGTAACGGCATCAATTCCTGCAAATTCCGTATCTCAAAATCAGGGGAAATGGAATTATGCGCTGTTTTTTGCTCGCGGTTTACCCAAACTGACTTGATGCCGGCTCGATTAGCGCCGAGAATATCGGTCAGCAAGTTGTCACCGACCATCAAAGTTTCTGCTTTATGAGAGCCGGTTTTGGTTAAGGCATATTCAAAAATAGATACATCCGGCTTGCCGACACCGAAGGCACCGGAAACGATGATCGTATTGAAATAAGGGGCGATTTCCGGAGATATGTCCAGTTTAGTCTGCTGGAGACTTGGTGAACCGTTTGTCAGGAGCACGAGTTGATAGCGGCCTTTCAAATGATTGAGGATTTGGAATGTCTCCTCATAAATAAAAGGATTTCTGCGCCGCATCGCAGGAAAATATTCACTCAGTTGTTCTGCCAGTAGATCATTCTCGATACCCGACTTTTTGAGCGCGTTTGTCCAGGCTGTTCGCCGATATGCCGGCATAAGTCTTTTCATGTTTTGGAACTGTTCACCTGCATCGTCGAATTCACCCCATAATCCTTCGAAAGGATTGATGCCAATCGACTTGGTGAATTCATAAACTTCTGTTTCAGCGTATGCAGCAGCAGCTTCAGAGCGGATAGCCTTTTCAAGTTCGCCGGCTTTTACTCCGCATTCTTTTTCAGCGTACAAACAAGTCATCTGCAATGCAGTTTCCACACTTTTCTTGTCCCATAATAATGTATCATCCAAATCGAATATGATGGTTTTAATCAAACATCTCAACTCCTGAAAGGCTTTTTTCAAGTGTACTGCACCTTCAGGGGAAATCATAGAGTCGACACAATTGCTCCGGCTGAAGTATTTGGAAGATGCTATCATGTTGGAAGAGGAGTGAAGATCATGAAAATTGCCATGGCCATTCGACCTTTAATCGAAGAAGCGGGTTATTTTATTCAAACTTGCTACAATGAATTGGGAAAAAATGAATCAGAAATTCACAAGCGGATGAACAGTATCATAGAAGAAGTGGATGAAACAGGCACCTATACACATACATTTGAGGAACTGGAACACGGAGCACGGATGGCGTGGCGCAATAATAACCGGTGCATCGGCCGCCTGTTCTGGAATACGTTGACCGTTTTTGACGCGAGGCATCTTGAGACAGCGGAAGATGCATTCAATGCTTTAGTTGACCATATTGAGTACGCAACCAACGATGGAAAAATCCGCCCGGCTTTAACCGTATTCCCTGCGCAGCAAAATAACACAGACAAACTGCGACTCTGGAATCACCAGCTTCTGCGCTATGCGGGCTATGAAAAAGATGGAACCATAGTCGGTGACTCGTCCTCTGTGGAGTTTACGAAGCAATGTATGGAATTGGGCTGGAAAGGGCAAGAGACGGCTTTTGACATTCTGCCTATCGTCATTGAAGAAATAGAGGGAAGTGTAAAATACTTCAAAATCCCGGAGCACGCAGTGATGGAAGTGGAAATAAAGCACCCGGAAATTAATGGTTTTGCCGAACTTGAAGCCAAATGGTATGGCGTGCCGATCATATCGGATATGAAGATGGAGATAGGTGGCGTCCATTATACGATGGCTCCATTCAACGGATGGTATATGGGCACTGAAATCGGCGCACGCAATCTGGCTGATGAAGATCGTTATGATCTCTTGCCGGCAATCGCTGAGAAGATGGAGTTGGATACCAAATTAAACCGCTCACTTTGGAAGGATAAAGCTCTTGTCGAATTGAATATAGCAGTATTGGAATCATTTGCGGAGGCTGGCGTTACCATCGTCGACCACCATACAGCAGCCAAGCAGTTCAAGAATTTCGAGAAGAAGGAAGAAACAGCCGGACGCAAGGTCACCGGAAATTGGGCATGGCTCATTTCGCCGATGTCGCCGGCTACAACGCACATCTTCCATAAGCCTTATAAAAATGACATCATCAAACCCAACTTCTTTTATCAAAAAGCACCTTATCATTCCTGAAAGGGGCAACACTAATGAAAGAATTCAAAATCACTTATTTTTTCGATGAAGAACATTATATTCGCCGGTTTATTTTTGTGGAGTCCCAGGAAAAGGCGGAAGCGCTTGTGCAAAGTGAGCGGGACCAATATATTTCATTCACCGACAGTAGAGGAATTTATCATGAACTGGATACGGGGAAAGTGCGGGTCACGCAAGTCTCGGAATATCATCGTATAGACAAGGCGAAATCCTGAGAAGCTCCGTGATCATTGGCGGCGCTTTTTCTTTTTGCGGCTTTCCTGCTGTATAGCTCGAATAAATGGCGGGTTTTATTATATAATAGAAGGAGTGAACGTTCTTCACATTCAAAGCTGAAAGAAAGTGGGAAACAGTATGGGACGCAAGTGGAATAATATCAAAGAGAAAAAAGCATCAAAAGACGCAAACACAAGCCGCATCTATGCGAAATTCGGACGGGAGATTTATGTGGCCGCCAAACAGGGCGAGCCGGATCCGGAATCGAACCAGGCGCTGAAAGTCGTATTGGAGCGGGCAAAAACATACAGTGTGCCAAAAGCGATCATTGACCGGGCGATTGAAAAAGCCAAAGGCGGATCGGAAGAAAGTTATGACGAACTTCGCTACGAGGGATTCGGGCCGAATGGTTCCATGGTAATTGTGGACACATTGACGAATAACGTGAACCGTACAGCTTCTGATGTACGCGCAGCGTTCGGTAAAAACGGCGGCAATATGGGTGTCAGCGGTTCTGTCGCTTATATGTTCGATCCGACGGCGGTTATCGGAATCGAAGACCAGAAGACGGCGGATGAAGTGCTTGAAATGATGATGGAAGCGGATATTGATGTCCGCGATGTCATTGAAGAAGAAGATGCGGTGATTGTGTATGCCGAGCCGGATCAATTCCATTTGGTGCAGGAAGCTTTCAAAGAAGCGGGCATCACTGATTTCACTGTTGCTGAGCTTACGATGATGGCGCAGAATGATGTGGAGCTGCCGGAAGACGCGCAGGCGCAGTTTGAAAAAATGATTGATGCCATCGAGGATTTGGAAGATGTCCAACAGGTTTACCATAATGTCGATTTAGGATAACGAGTGTAAGAAAAGCGACGGCACCCGTTCAGCTCTGACAAGCATAAGACGGATCAGCGAAGTGGCTTTGGCCGCGCAGCTGATTTGGCTTATGACTCGAAGAGCTGGGTCGCCGGAGTCTGGACAAGAGAAAAGCGACGGCACCCGTTCAGCTCTGACAAGCATAAGACGGATCAGCGAAGTGGCTTTGGCCGCGCAGCTGATTTGGCTTATGACTCGAAGAGCTGGGTCGCCGGAGTCTGGACAGGAAAAACAGCCCTTTTTTACTGGAGGGCTGTTTTTTTTTATCCGCAATGCAAGTTCTTCGTGTAATATGGATTCAAGATTTATTTATACAGAAAGCCAAGGGGAATTTCAAAAAGGGGATGGAAAGATGTTCGATTTTCAGGTATTGGGTGCCAAGATTGTCGATGAATTATCAAACCTCATCGACAAAAAAGTATTGGTTACCGACAAAAACGGGTTTGTGATCGCCAGTACGGACCCGGTGCGCCTCAATACGTTCCATGAAGGGGCGACGCTTGCGATGAAAAATCAGCAGCCGCTCCATATGACCAAAGAAATGTGTGAGAACTTAGCCGGTGTTCGGCCCGGGATTGTCATGCCCATCATCATTTCAGATTTGCCGATAGGTGTATTGGGCGTTACGGGAAAGCCTTCTGAAGTTGAAAAGTACGCAAAATTGGTTAAAAAAGTCGCTGAGCTGTTTATCACAGACTTGATCTCCAGACAGGAAAAAGAGCGGGGAATCCGGGAAATCGAGTTTTTCTTTTTTGATCTGGTCACTTCGGACAGCTCTTTTGAGAGTCTTCAGGGCCGGGCGAAGATGTTGAACATCGATACTTCGCTGTATCAGCGAATAGCTATGATGCAGACCAATCGGCAATACGAAATCGAAGATGTGGAAAATCTGTTGCGAATCCAGACGATCCACCCGGAGTTGAAGATCATTCGATGGGGACTGGAGCGTTTAATATTCCTTCTGCCGAATATTTCAAAGCGGGAATTGATCAACGGCTTAGAGAAACTGGCAAAAAAAATCGCAGGTCCAGCAAATTCAACTTTGCCTGTAGGCATTGGAAAAGCCGGTGATTTTAATCAGCTCAAAGAATCTTTCAGGCAATCGGAAATGGCTCATGCGGTGTCCGCAAGGCAAGGGCAGATTGTGTTCGAAGAAGATCTTAAACTGGAGCTTCTTTATTATTCGATTCCGAAAGAGGTGCAGGAAGAATTCATCAGCCGTACAATCGCTCCTTTGCTGGATGAACCGGAGCTTCTTCACAATCTGGAAATATTCCTCCAGAAAAAATCCTCAGTCCAGGCAGTAGCGGATGAACTGCATATACATAAGAACACATTGCTTTACAGGCTCAATAAAATAGAAAAAATCCTGTCCATCAGCTTTGCTGATAATAACGATTTGGCGACGATCTACACAGCGCTTCGCCTCTACCGGAAAATCTGACCTTTGAGAAATCAGGGGTCTTTGTTTATTTGTCCAAAATTATTGTCCGAATTTTATATAAATTTGTATAGATACTACATAGATTGATAACTTGTAAGAATATTATAATAACATGTAAGCGTTATCAATTAGGTGGTGATCAAAATGACAGTACACAGCAAAGACCTTTTTGTTTCGATAGTTGGAAAAGAAAATGTTAAAGATACGCAGGCTCAGCTGCTTGCTTATTCATACGATGCAACAGCCAATTTCCAGGCAAAGCCGGATTTGGTTGTTTCACCAAGAAGCACAGAAGAAATTGCAGAAATTGTTAAAATTTGTGCAAGAGAACAAATCCCCATCGTTTCGAGGGGATCAGGAACCAATTTGGCAGCTGGCACAGTGCCAAGCAAAGGCGGTCTGATCGTCCTGTTCAATAATATGGATAAGATTCTCGAAGTGGATAAGGAGAATCTGACGATTACAGTGCAGCCGGGTGTCATCACTCAGGATATCTGTAATTTTGTAGAAAGCAACGGCTTGTTTTATCCTCCAGATCCAAGTTCGATGAAAATTTCGACAATCGGAGGCAATGTCAGTGAAAATTCCGGCGGTCTTCGAGGACTGAAATATGGAGTGACGAAAGATTACGTAAAAGCGATGACAGTCGTTTTGCCGGACGGCGAAACGCTGAAACTTGGCGGCAAGCTCGCGAAGGATGTCGCCGGATATGATCTGATGTCCTTGTTTGTCGGAGCAGAAGGGACACTTGGCATCATAACTGAAATTACGCTGAAACTGATTCCTTTGCCTATCTCCAAAAAAACAGGGATTGCCTATTTTAATTCACTTGAGGCGGCAGCAGAGACCGTATCGGCAATCATTGCCGATAAAATCATCCCTGTAACACTCGAGTTTATGGATAAAGGCACGATCGGGGCTGTAGAGGATTTTATGAAAATCGGATTGCCGCTTGATGCAGAAGCGATGCTGTTGATGGAACAGGACGGCAACGAGGAACAGGTTGAGCGGGATATTCAGCAGATGATCCGGATTGCGGAACTCAACGGCGCAACTTCAACGGCGCTTGCTTCCTCGAACGAAGAAGCAGAAGTTTTGAAAACCGGGAGACGCGCTGCATTGTCGGCACTAGCGCGGAAACGCCCCACTACCATTTTGGAAGATGCGACGGTACCGCGATCGGAAATTGCAAATATGGTTAAAGCGATACAGCAGATATCTGAAAAATACGATGTCCAGATCAGCACATTCGGCCATGCCGGAGACGGCAATCTTCACCCGACTTGTCTGACGGATGTCAGGGATGAGGACGAAATGCTCCGGGTGGAACAAGCGCTTGCTGAAATTTTCCATATTGCCATCGAACTCGGGGGAACAATTACAGGAGAACATGGTGTAGGAGAAATGAAAGCCCCTTACCTCGAATGGAAATTGGGCGAAAGCGGCATCCGGGTCATGAAAGCGATCAAGCAGTCGATGGATCCGCAGAACATCATGAATCCGGGCAAAATGTTTGCGAAGGAAACCAAGATGAGGCTGGTGATCAACAATGGTCAGTGAATTGCAGCAACGCATGCAGGACTCATTCGTTGAACACGTAGACGAAGAACTTTTGATGGATTGCATGCGCTGCGGCTTTTGCCTTCCAGCCTGTCCTACTTATCTGGCTACCAATCAGGACGAATCGCACTCCCCGCGTGGCCGGATTGCGTTGATGAAAGCAATTCGCGACGGAGATGTCGTCTGGGATGGTTCAGTCGAAGAATCATTCGATATGTGCCTCGGCTGCAGGGCATGCGAACCAGCCTGTCCTGCAGGTGTCCAATACGGTGTCCTGATTGAAGAAACGAGAGTGGCTGTCCAGCAGGCGAAGCCGATCAGCGTAACAGAAAAAGCAATCCGCAAAACAACTTTCGATGGGGTATTCGCCGATCAGAAGAAAATGGCTGCAGGAGTAAAGCTGGTCCAGTTTTATCAAAAATCCGGGCTGCAGAAAGCTACAAGAAAAATCGGGTTCCTGAATCTGTTTCCGCCCTTTATGAAGCAAATGGAAGCTGCGCTGCCAACTATCGAAACCAAGAAAAAGCGGGAACCGGTGTTGAAACCAAGCAGCTTGAAAGTTGCATTTTTCTCAGGATGTCTCATGGATACGCTGTTTCAGGAAACTAACCGCAAAACAATCGAAATGCTCGAATGGCTTGGTGCGGATATCGTACTTCCGAAAGAGCAGCAATGCTGCGGTGCTTTGCATGGCCATAGCGGTGAAATGGAAAAAGGGATGCGGAACGCTAAAGCGAACCTTAAAGCATTCGATTCCGATGACTTTGATTATATCGTCAATAATGCCGGCGGCTGTGGTGCTTTTCTTTCAGAATACGGAAAGCATCTGGAGAAGGATCCGCAATTTGCTGAGAAAGCAGCGGAATTTTCCCGCAAGACGATTGATATTTCTTCTTTATTTGTGAAATTGGGTTTGAATGCCAAATTGAAGCAAATGGGCGGGGCAGAAGAATCGCTTGTAACCTATCAGGATTCCTGCCACCTCCGCAATGTCAATGGTGTGTTTTTAGAGCCAAGGTCGCTCCTTCAGGATGCGCCGGGCTTTGAATATAAAGAGTTGATCGATGCTGGATGTTGCTGCGGGTCAGCAGGCATCTATAACATTCTCCAACCAGAAATGGCCAAACGGATTCTTGATGCCAAGATGAGAGGGGTGAAGGAAATGCAGCCGGCAATCGTGGTTACGTCCAACCCGGGCTGCCTGATGCAAATGCAGATGGGGATTCAGAATGAGGGACTTGAAAAAGAAATGAAAGCAGTTCATATCGTGGATTTCCTCTACGATGCGATCCACCAAAATCAAACACAGGGGTGAAGAAAATGTTGAAGAAAAAATTCGGTTTTGCAGCAATTGGCATGTCGGCAGCATTAGTCTTGGGAGCTTGTAGTTCAGATACGGGATCGGAAGCGAACGCTGATGAAGCGAAAGAATATGATCTGAAAATGTCCGTAACGGTTTCAGATTCTTCGACTTGGTACGAAGCTGCTGAAAAATTGCGTGACGATCTGGCAGAAGAAAGTGACGGCCGCATCAATATTGAACTTTATGCGAATGAGCAATTATCCGGCGGCGATTCCGGGAAAGCGGTTGAAGGATTGGCGAAAGGTTCGATCGACCTGACGTTCAACTCGACTATTATTTACTCGATCCTTGATGACCGCTTTGGTGTGGCAAGTGCACCATTCCTGTTTGCAGGTACCGATGAAGTGGATCCTGTGTTTACTGGCGAAGGCGGAGATATGCTGAAAGATATCCTGGCTGAAAAAGGCGTCCATGCTCTTGGCTACGGACAAAATGGTTTCCGCCAGCTGACGAACAGTGTCCGTGAAGTAAAAACGCCTGAAGATTTGAAAGGTATGAAAATCCGTATTCCAGGAATCACAATGTACACAGATCTTTACCGTGAACTGGGGACAGACCCGCAGACGATGACATTCTCTGAAGTGTTTACAGCACTGCAGCAAGGTACAATCGACGGTCAGGAAAATCCGATCGATGTTATCTATTCTTCAAAATTGGCTGAAGTTCAGGATTACATCACAATGTGGAACTATTCATATGATCCGCTTGTGCTGGGAATGAATAAAAAATTATACGATTCAATGAGCGATGCGGACAAAGAGCTGTTTGACCGTCTGGGCAAAGAGGCAGCTGAGTATCAAGTGGAAATCGCGCGTGAGAAAGAAGCTTCACAAATTGAAGAGCTGGAAGCTGCCGGAATGCAATTCTACTACCCGACAGAAGAAGAACTGGCTCTATTTGCAGAAGCAGTACAGCCGGTATACGCAAAATATGAAGATATCTGGGGTGCTGATCTGTTAAAAGCTTTCAAGGGTGAGTAAGGAGGGGCAACGATGAAAGTATTGAATCATTTGGAGGAAATCATACTGTTTATCACGTTTCTTGTCATGACTATCATCGCTTTCGCGAATGTAGTGACACGGAACGTGGCGAATGCGTCCCTTTCCTTTACAGAGGAAATCACTATTAACCTGTTCGTATTGTTAACATTTGTCGGTACAGCTGTAGGTGTGCGCCGTTACGCGCACCTCGGCTTTACTTTATTATTCGATAAAATGAACCTGCTGTTCAAGCGGATTCTGATCGTTTTTTCAACTTTGATGGGACTGTTTTTATTTGGGATCCTATTCTGGTACGGCATTCAGATGGTGATGTTCCAGATGGATATGGGGCAGAAAACTCCAGCTCTTGGATGGCCGCAATGGGTCATGTCGTCGGCGTTGCCGATTGGTGCGTTCCTGTGCGTTGTCCGGACTGTGCAAGTATTTATAGAAGAAATGAAAATGATCGGCAAAGCCACTGTGGAAGGAGATGAAGCCTGATGATGGCATTAATGTTATTTGGATTATTTTTCCTCCTGGTGTTTCTGCGGGTGCCGATCGCTATTTCCCTCGGTGTATCTTCAATAGCTGTCCTGGTTTACAGCAGTGGGATATTCGGCCTTGAAATGGTAACCGATATCATGTATACAAGTGTCGCGAAATTCACCCTTCTGGCGATTCCTTTCTTCATCCTGGCTGGGGTCATTATGGAGCATGTCGGGATTTCCAAAAGGCTTATCGATTTTGCCCAGACATTAGTAGGGCACAGGAAAAGCGGAATCATTTTTGTCACAGTCATCGTAGCTATATTTTTTGCGGCAATTTCAGGATCAGGCCCAGCCACTGTAGCGGCAATCGGAGGGATCCTGATACCGGCGATGGTCAAGAACGGTTATAAAAAAGAGACAGCTGGAGCGCTTGTGGCAAGTTCCGGTGCTATAGGCATCGTTATACCGCCTAGTATCGCGTTCATCGTGTTTGCTGTAGTGGCAGGCGATCAGATTCCGGTGACGATCAACCGGCTTTTCATGGCTGGTGTGGTTCCAGGAATTCTCATGGGTCTTGCATTTGTCGTAGCAGCGATGATTGTTCGATATACACAGGAGAAAAAAGGCGCTTTTATCATTCCAGGAGGTTTGGATACGAGAAAAGCGACCGGCAAAGAACGGTGGCATGCTTTCCTGAGAGCGCTGCCGGGCTTGATGATTCCGGTCATAATTCTGGGCGGTATCTACGGAGGATTCTTTACACCGACTGAAGCCGCAGTGGTAGCCGTGGTTTACGGTTTGCTGGTGGGCATGTTCATGAACCGTGACAATACATTTAAAAAAATCTACAGGATTTTTATCGAAGCAGCTCTGCAGACAGCAGTGGTTATGATCATTGTCAGCGCTGCATCGGTATTCGCTTACATAATTACAACCGAGCAGATTGCCCGTGACATTTCAGACGGCATTATGGGTATGACAACCAATCCAATCATTATCCTTTTACTCGTGAATGTTCTGCTGCTGATTGCTGGAGCTTTTATCGATGCAATCTCAGCCTATTATATATTTGTTCCGATTCTGCTCCCAATCATGCTGTTCCTCGAAGTCGATCCAACCGTCTTCGGTGTCTTCATGACTGTCAACTTGGCAATTGGGTTATTTACACCGCCTGTCGGACTGAATCTTTATGTAGCAGCAGGCATTTCGAAAACGAATATAGTTGAAATTTCCAAAGGCGTACTGCCGTTTGTGGTTGCTGCAATCATCGTATTGATGATGGTGACATACATTCCGGCATTATCGACATTCCTGCCGGATCTATTAAATATCAAATAAGGGGCTGAAAATATGAGATTGAAAAACGAAGTAGCAATCATTACAGGAGCAGCAAGCGGAATTGGACAGGCAGTGGCTGTCCAGTTTGCCGAAGAAGGCGCTAAAGTCGTACTGGTCGATTTGAATTCCTGTGAAAAGACGATTGGTCTTTTGAATGGAGCAAAATACCTTGAATGTCTCGGTGACATCCGCGACCCGGAATTTGTCAAAGCGACTGTCAACAGAACTGTCGAAAAATATGGAGAAGTCCACATTCTTGTGAATAATGCAGGAACCTGCAGCCGTTTGGATTTGGAAGACATGACTTTGGAAATGTGGGATCGGGACTTGGATACGAATCTGAAAGCGACGTTCCTGTTTTCACAAGCTGTTGTTTATCCTCATATGAAAGAAGCAGGTTATGGTCGGATTGTTAATATCAGTTCGGTGTCAGGCATCAACGGCGGAGTAACTTCCGGTGGAAATGAAAAGAACGGTCGCTCCGGTCCTGCATATGCGGCTTCTAAAGGGGGCGTCATAGCATTGACAAGGTGGGTGGCGAAAGAGTTGGGCCAATACGGCATCACCTGTAATTCAGTAGCACCTGGTGCAACGCTTACTGCAATTACGGCAGGCGTCGAATACGATACCAGCAACCAGGTCATCGGCCGAATGGGCGAAGCGAATGATATCGCGAACGCTGTGCTTTATTTTTCTACAAAAGAAGCAGGCTATACAACTTCCCAAGTATTAAAAGTTGATGGAGGCGTCAGCATTGGATAAGAATCGGATTCAGGCGGTATACGATGAAACTTCGCACCGGATTGTGGGACGCTTAATGAAAGATGTGGACTTGTTTGAAGGCATAAAAGAAGTTTGTGCACATTTTGATGTTGCTGCCGCCAACTTCCAATGTCTGGGTTCACTGAAATATGCGACATATGTACAGATTGAACGCGGCGATACAGAAGGCGCGGTCAGGTATTCAGATAAGAAGGTTTCAGATTCGGCGGTTGAATTGCTGTCAGGCACCGGGTTCGTCGGTTATGATGAATCCGGCGAGTTGGATATCCATTTTCATGGAATGCTCATCGATTGCGATCAGCAAATAGACGGAGGTCATTTCATCTCTGGTGAAAATCCTGTGGCTGTAACGATTGAATTTATTTTATTCCCGTTAAAAGGGGTGCATTTAAAGCGTGGCATCGATCCTCATTGGTCATTGCCGGCTTTCCAGTTTACAGAAAAGGAGTGAAGCATTGAATGGAGACTTTAGGACAATTAGCGGTCAAATCAGCCAACGCTTATCCCGAAAAAACTGCCGTTAAAGATGGGGACAGGTATTTTGACTATAAAGAATTCATCGCCCGGGCAAGAGCTTTGACAGCTTATTTTCATGATTTGAATTTCAAAAAAGGCGATCGGATTGGTATCCTTATGTCCAACCGTCTGGAACACATTGAACTGGATGTGGCGGTCGCATTGGCGGGACTGATTAAAGTGCCGTTGAACTACCGGCTGCATCCGAAAGAACATCAGTACATGATAGAAGATGCTGGGCTCCGTCTTATTATTGGCGAACAGGGCCTGATTGATGCCGTGAATCCGGATTTGCAGATTTTGTACATCGGTGAAGATTATGAAGCTGTGATAGAAAAACATCATGGCCAGTCCTTCAGCGAAAATGTTGAGGAAGATGATCTTTTCGCCATCATGTATACGTCGGGAACAACCGGCAATCCGAAAGGCGTAATGCTGTCCCACCGAAATATCATCGCAGGTGCATTGTCGCTGGCGCAGGTATGTGAAGTGGATTATGAAGATATCATCGGCCATGCTGCCCCTTTGACGCATGGATCGAACTTCCTGAGCCATGTTGCCTGGCTGTATGGGCTGACGCAGGTCGTCTACAGCAAATTTGAACCGGAGGAATTTCTCGATCACCTTGAGAAAGACAAAGTGTCGGTGATGTTCCTGGTGCCGACTATGGTGAATTTGATGATTCAGCATCCGAACTTTGATGCATCCAAACTTGCCACCGTCAAATCGATCAACATGGCAGGATCAGCGATTGCTGCTTCAAAATTGCAGCAGGCACTCGATAAAGCGGGCGATATTTTCATCCAGACTTACGGTCAAGTAGAAGCTCCGATGTGCATCACGATGATGCCAAGAAATGAAATCCGGAATCGCCTAGATTCATGCGGACGCATTGGCACATTCGTTGACGTGAAAATCGTTGATGGAGACGGCCAGCAGGTTGCAGACGGTGAAGTAGGAGAGATCATTGCCAAAGGTTCGCTCGTCATGAAAGGTTACTGGAATAATGAAAAAGCGACTGCCGATACGCTGAAAGATGGCTGGCTTTACACAGGAGATCTTGGGTGGCGCGATGCCAAAGGGTTTGTCCATATTGTCGATCGGAAGAAAGACGTTATTATTTCTGGCGGTGTCAATATCTATCCGCGTGAAGTGGAAGAAGTGCTAAATCTTCATAAAGGTGTCAAAGAAACATGTGTCATTGGTGTCCCTGATGATAAATGGGGAGAATGCGTAGTGGCGTATGTGGTGCCGAATGGTACAGAAGAAGTCACAGTGGAGCAATTGATCGGCCTTTGCAAAGATAATCTGGCGAGCTTCAAAAAACCGAAAGAAGTTTTCATCGTGGACGAATTGCCTAAAAGTTCGTATGGTAAAATATTGAAACGTGAAATGAAACAAAAGCATGTGGAGGTGATCAAATGACCGGTGCATATGTGCACGGAATTGGTATGACGAAATTCGGGAAATTGGAATCTTCTTTAAAGGAATTATTGCTGGAGGCTTGTACAGAAGCGTTAAATGATGCAGGGCGTCCAAAAATTGATGCTGTCTATGTCGGGAATTTTATGGGTGGCAGTATTTCCAATCAGGAAATTCTTGGTGCCATTGTTGCAAACGATCTCGGTCTCGGCTACATCCCATCGACAAAAGTCGAAGGCGCTTGTGCTTCGGGTGGAATCGCTTTGCGCCAAGGGCTGCTTGGCATCATGAGCGGTGAATATGACACAGTGCTGGTGGCTGGTGCCGAAAAGATGAAACATGCGGAAACGGCCGACGTTACGCAAGCGATCAACGCTGCGATGGATACGACCACGACCGAAAAGCATGCCGGTTTGACATTCCCAGGTTTCTTCGGAGTGCTGTCCAATCGCTATTTCCATGAAACGGATGCGACAAAAGAGCATCTTGCCCGGGTTGCGCTAAAGAATCGGCAAAACGGCGTCAACAATCCGTTGGCGCAATTTCCGAAGCCGACGACGCTGGAAGAAATTATGGCGGCACGTATGATTACGGATCCGCTTGGCCTGTTTGACTGTTCACCGATGACGGACGGAGCGGCGGCTATTGTAATCTCCAGAAAGAAATCCCCGATTCATGTGCGTGCGAGTTCACAAGTATCCGGACCGACAAAAATGCAGGATGCTGTCAATCTGCTGTCCATTCCTGCAATCGGTGAATCTGGCAGGCTTGCTTACGAAAAAGCGGGTTTGGGTCCGGAAGACATTGACGTCGTGGAAATCCATGACTGCTTCTCGATGACTGAAATCATTGCAATCGAGGAATTGGGCTTCTATAAACCATTGGAAGGCTGGAAAGCTGTTGAAGAAGGCAGAACCCAAGTCAATGGGGAAAAGCCCGTGAATACAAGCGGCGGGTTATTGTCACGCGGCCATCCGATCGGTGCTACCGGAATCGCGCAAGTTTACCAATTGGTGCGACAGCTTCGCGGCAACGCGGCCAACCAGGTGGACGGCATGCCACGCATCGCGCTGGCCCAAAATTTAGGGGGCACCGGTTCTTACTCGACTGTCCATATATTAGAAAGGGTGTAAGCGATGAAAATCTACTCATGCTGCGGCAACGATTCAATTGCAAAAAAGTACAATTGCGCGGTTTGCGGCAAATCGGAATTTGAAGAAAAAGAAGTCAGCGATGACGGAACCGTATACAGCTTCACCAAAATTCACATTGCCCCAGCTGAATTTGCCCATATCGCTCCTTATAACGTCGTACTTGTCGATTTGGATGAAGCGAACGCCAAAGTGACATCCCGTATGGAAGAAGATGTGGCTATCGGCGATAAAGTTACGCTTGACCGGATTGAAGACGGCGCATATATCTATAAAAAAGCTTCATGAATTCACTGACCGACAGCCGGCCCGTCATTTAGACGAGGCCGGCTGTTCCAATCAAGAAACGATTCCGATAATTTGCTATACTGTCCCTAACAGATGAAACGGAGGCGTGACGATGAGAGATACATGGGAAATCAAACATTCTTCACATCGTATTCGGATTGAAAGTACTTGGGACCAAAAGAAATTATGGGTGGATGGTGTTCTCCAGGATGATCAGCCAGGATTTGCGCTCAGCTCCCGCTTGTTCGGTAAACTGCGTGATGACAACGGGGAATTTCAGGAAATAAAGGTTTCATTGGGGTTGAGCTGCTTTTATACGAAATGCCGGATCTTTATAGGGGACAGCCTCGTCTATTCAACGGAAATTGCATGGGAAGGATGAGTTTTTCTAAAAAAGAGAGGAGATGGTGAAGTGACAATCATAGATATGCACTGCGATGCTTTGTTTAAAATGCAAGTGGCGAAGAGAGATTCACTTTACCGCAAGCCGCTTTTGAATTTCACGAATGCTGAAGAGCTGGATACCAATTTTCACCGGCTGCAGTCAGGTGGCGTTAAAGTCCAGTTTTTCGCGATTTTTCTTCATCCTGAATTGCCTTCGGATGAAAAATGGCAGCATGCCCTTGAGCAGGTTGACCTTTTCCATTCCGAAATAATCGGCATGAACCCCCAGATGCGCCATATTGCCAGGTGGCAGGACATCAACGAGCTTAAAGAGGATGAAATCGGTGCAGTGCTGACGCTTGAAGGAGCGGAGCCAATCGGAAATGATCTTGTAAAACTGCGACATCTTTACCGCTTGGGTGTGCTGTCTGTCGGGCTGACTTGGAACACCGCAAATCTTTGTGCAGATGGTGCAGGTGAACCAAGAGGAGCGGGCTTGACCCTGTTTGGAAAAAATGTGGTGCGCGCAAACAACGAACAGCGGATTCTGACAGATGTGTCGCACCTGTCGGAAAAAGCTTTCTGGGATGTAATGGAGCTTGCCGAGTTCCCGATAGCCAGTCATTCGAACGCAAGAGCTTTATGCAATCATGCAAGGAATTTGACTGATGAACAGGCGATGGAGATGTTCAAAAGAAAGGCGATGGTAAATGTCGTTTTTTATCCTCCTTTCATTAATGAAAACCAGGAGCGGGCGACAATTCCCGATTTAATCCGCCATATCGATCATTTTTGCTCATTGGGGGGCTTGGAACACATTGGATTCGGCTCTGATTTCGACGGCATCAAACTCTTTACGGACGGTTTGAAAAACGCCGGCGATTATCCGGTGCTGATCAATGAATTGCAAAAGCATTACTCGGAAACAGAAGTGGAAGGTTTTGCTTATCGGAACTTCATAGCGCATTTGCCGGATTAATTCGGGAGTAAATATGCAAAAAAAAAAACGCTCTGCTGTAAGCACATGCTTACGGCGGAGCGTTTAAGCTTGGTATCAATGAACTTTGGCAGGTTCATTCTTTACGTTTTTATGGCGATGGATGATGGCGTTGATTTCAGCGCCGATCACCAGGATCAGACCAGTCAGGAAGAACCACAGGATCAAGACGATCAAACCGCCGAGACTGCCATATGTGGCGCTGTAACTGCCGAAATTAGCTACATAGAATGAAAATGCGAGAGATACAAGCTGCCATAGAATGGTAGCTATCAAAGCACCGATGATTACTTCTTTGAATGGGAAGTGTTTATTAGGTGCTATTTTATACATAATCGCCAAAACGATACTCATTACCGCAATGGAAATCACCCAACGGAGTACCTGGAATATGATTTCCGTCTGTGATGGCAAGTTCATGAATGAACTGATCATGTCAATGATTGCTCCGCCAAAAATCGGAAGTACCAGCGCTATGATTACGGCAACCAGCATGAACAGCGTCAAAAGGATGGCAATGCCTTTCTGTGCAAAAAATGATCTTGTTTCTTCAACGTCGTATGCTTCATTGGTTGCTTTGATGAAAGCACTGACTGCATTTGACGCAGACCATAACGTACCCAGGATACCGAATGTTAACAGACCACCGGATGGTGTCGTGACGACACTTACAATCTGTTCTTCAAATGTCGAAGCCACTTCGCCCGGAAGGATCGTACCCATGAAGTCCATGACGCGTTGCGGTTCGATTTGCAGATACGGCAGAATTGCCAGCAGCAGGATCAATAAGGGCACGATAGCCAGTAAATAATAATAAGCCTGTGCTGCTGCAAGAATCGTGGCATTGTCTTCTTTAAATTTTGCCCCGAATTCTTTGCCGTAGGATTTAGCTTTTCCCATATCTTCAACCTCCATTTTTTTGGTTTCTTACCTTTTGTATGCCCGCTGGAACTGCAGCTTAATCCTAAAGAAGCATAATTAAGGGAATTGAGGAAGAAAAACGATGCTCTGTTTCATCATTTTAGAGTTTGCTGACCAAGCGAAATCGGAAGAATAATTTCCTTCATACAAAAAAGCAGTGAACGGAAATACGATATTTCCGTTCACTGCTTTATTCATTTTTATTAATTTTCCAGAATATCCAATGAGACCTTCAATATATGATGATTTTCCATATTTACAATAGACCAGCGGAAGCCATTCGTTTCAAATGTACTGCCTGTCTCAGCTTCAATCAATTGATGCTGTACCCAGCCTGCAATCGTATCAATATCCTCACTGTCATCGAACTCGATGCCGAAGCGTTCCTCAAGGTCTTTCAACAGTACCCTGCCGTTCAATAAATAGCGGTTTTCGTTTTCTTTAATGATATCCGCTTCCTCGTCCTCATCGAACTCGTCCCGGATCTCCCCGACGATTTCTTCCAAAATATCCTCCATTGTGATCAACCCGGAAGTTCCGCCATATTCGTCGATGACAAGAGCGATATGGGTGCGGTCTTTCTGCATTTTCACTAAGGCTGTCTGAAGAGGAGTCGTTTCATGGAAATACGGTAAGCTATGGATAAGCTCCGCCATTTCAACGGATCCATTAACTGCGTAATTTGTCAGAACTTCCTTGGCGTTGATGAAACCGATCAAGTCATCTTTATCCCCATCACGTGCAATCGGATACCGCGTAAAACGATGTTCACGTATTTCCGCCAGTAATTCTTCCGAACTCAGAGAATCGGAAAAAGCGATCATTTGGGTGCGCGGCACCATCACATCTTTTGCGCTGCGTTCGTCAAAAGCAAAGATATTCTGCATATAAGAAAGCTCTGTCTGGTTGATTTCGCCGCTCTGAAAACTTTGAGCCATGATGATCTTTAATTCTTCTTCGGAATGCCCTTGCTCTGCCTGGGCTGGCTGTATACCGAAAATACGCAGCAGCAGCCGTGAAGCCCCTGTCATCACGAAAATGAATGGAGCCATTATTTTTCCGAACACATAAAGGATAGGTGCAAGTGCAAGGGTCATTCGCTCAGCTGAATGCAATGCAAGAGACTTCGGCGTCATTTCACCGATGACGACATGAAGAAATGTCACCAAAGAGAAAGCCAGGATAAATGAAATGACCAAAGCGGATGAAGAAGCCAAACCTATATCCCTGAATAAGGGGAGGATCAGCTGTTCGACAGCCGGTTTGCCCAGCCAGCCGAGTCCAAGCGCAGTCATCGTAATTCCGAGCTGGCACGCAGACAGGTAGTAGTCGAGATCATCCAGAATTTTTTTGGCGATTCCCGCTCTCTTATTGCCTTCATCGATCAATTGGTCGATGCGCGACATGCGGACTTTTACGATCGCAAACTCTGCTCCAACAAATACGGCGGTAAATAAAATTAATAAAACGAATAACGCTGAATTCACTAAAAGTATGGGGTCCAATAAATTCCCTTAACTAAGGGATTCACCTCCGGGTTAATTTGTACTGTATACAATTTACCATAAGGCGATTATGAAATATATGGTGAATGCTTGTGGCGCTCAAGTACCTGCAGTGTTATCGATTTGACATCCATCACGCTGTCTTCGTTGATCACATCTTCAAGGAGGATGTTTTTGAAATAGCTGACGCTGGCTTCCAGTGGAATATTAAGCAGTTTCGTCAATGCAATGCGGTACATTTTAGCGAATTCGGGGTCGGCATTGCCGCGCTTCATTTCGTTGAAGGATTCATAGAATTGATCCAGCTTGTCTGCGAGTTCAAGCAGCCGGCCTTCAATTGTTCCGTCTTTGCCTTCTTTCATTCGGTCAAAAAATACCTGCTGAAATTCTTCCGGAATTTCGCGGGTGATGAATTTTTCCATCATCCCTTCTTCGACCTGTGCAATCATTTCCTTCAATTCGGGTGATGAATGTTTCACTGGCGTTTTGATGTCGCCGATAAAGACTTCAGCGAAATCGTGGTTGATGGTTTTTTCATATAGAGATTTCCAATCGATTTCGCGTCCTGCGCGTTCTTCGATCGTGGCGAAAAACATGGCGTACTGACTGACCTTCCAAGAATGCGCCGCGACATTATGTTCTTCGAATTTAAATCTGCCGGGAGCCCGGATGATACGTTCCAAATCGTTTAATGAGTTAAAAAATGTGTGGATTCCCATAACTAAAACTCCTTTTTCTATAATTCTATATCTTCACCATACCCTATTTTCAGTATAATAAAAGAGTATAGAAGAGAAGGGGAATCAGCATGACAGGGAAAACACACATCATGGGCGGCATCGCAGCAAGTCTTGCATTTGCACAAATCACAAATTATGAACCGGTGCTCCTTCTTGGCGCTGGAGCGGTAGGGGCCGTTATACCGGATATCTGTCATGGAGGCAGTAAAATTGGCCGTGCTTTTCCGGCTGTTTCTAAAATCATCAACATATGTTTCGGTCACCGGACATTCACTCACAGCCTTATTTTTCTAATACTGGCGGCGTTATTGTTTAATGCCTTTTTGCCGAATGAAGCAATCTCAGCCGGTCTCTTGGCGGGAATGGCGAGCCATCTTTTATTGGATATGGCCACCAAAAAAGGCATCAAGTTATTTTTCCCTTTTAAAATCACGGTTCGGCTTCCATTGACCACCAAAACCGGAAGCACAGTGGAATATGTGGTTTTTGCAGCTTTGTCCCTGCTGTCGGTCTATTTTGGAATGGCAGCTTTTGGCTTCTACTATTGAAAAATCACCACTATTTTTTCGATCGGACCAATTCTTGATTCTCGGGTGAATATCGTGTTTTCTTAGAAGTAAATAGGGAAAGAAATAAGTAAGACAATCTTCTAAGGAGGAATCAGCATGAGCAAGCAGGAATTTTCCGATCGTGAACAGGAGAACAGGAGCACGCGAAGAGGCGGACAGAACCACGGCAGTTTTGGCGGCAAAGATGCTGAAAAGCGTGACGGCGAAGAACTGCGGAGAGAAGGGGCCCACAGCAATACCGGCATAGGTGATGAAAGAGAGCCCATCCGTGAAAATGAAGAAGAATAAAAATAAAGACAGTCCCCGGTTAAAATCGGAGACTGTCTTTTTACATTTTATTGAAGTAGGAAACAATCTGTTTCTTGGAAGGTTCCTGCAAACGGTAACGTAATTCTTTGTTTTGCGTATTGACAATATGGTAAGCCGGATTTTCGGCTACAGTGAATTTCCAATGCGGTTTAGTATTTTTCTTGGTGATTTTCAGCTCAGGAGGCATCATTTTATCAATGAAGCTTTCAAGCTTGGCCATGAGAAAGGTATCCATATAACGGACAATCAAAAATCCTTGTTGTTTTTCCGGATCATATTTCGCCAACGTAAAATCGCTGACATCAAATCCTTTTTCGTATCGTTGGACCGACGGTGATAATACAAATGTATCCTCATTTGTAAATACAGCCGAATTGCCCTGTTGCTTCAGCCCGAGTTCTTCTACCAAAAAATCTTTATTGACCAGACTCATTTCTCGTGCAGTAGCCATGTTATTCCTCCTTACAGAAATCAATGTATACTTATTATAACACTCTTTCCTTAGGAAAGGGTTTAGAACCCCCTATATTGGATCATTCAAGAAAAAATCCGCATAACTTTAACAGTTTATGTAAAATAGTCGAAATTTTCTTAATGTATATGTGATTACATGATAAAATTATGCTGATATCTTTCCTGTTGGGTAAGGAAGTATTGCTGCATTCCAGTAGCATAACTATTTGTTGATGAAGGCTGAAGTTTTTTAAAAAGCGACATCTGTCAATTTGTCAGAAAGCAAGATACAATGATGGCGAAAGGGTGAGAACCATGTGCGGAAGATTTGCGCTATACGCAGACTATAAGGTCATACTGGAACGTTTTGGTATCGAACAGGCTTCCTTTGACGAAAATGAATATGAGCCGAGCTATAACATTGCACCTTCCCAACTGATTGCCGCTGTTGTCAGCGACGGAAATAAAAACCGCTTGGGCAAACTGAAATGGGGGCTTATTCCACCATGGGCAAAAGATGCAAAAATAGGATATAAGATGATTAATGCGCGAGCGGAAACTGCAGCGGAAAAGCCGAGTTTCCGCAATGCTTTCAAAAAGAAACGATGCCTTATCATTGCCGACTCCTTCTATGAATGGAGAAAAGATGAAGAAGGCAAGACGCCGATGCTGATCAAGATGAAATCAGAGGAACCTTTTGCATTCGCCGGCCTTTGGGAATCCTGGGAATCTCCGGAAGGGGAGCCGATCCACAGCTGCTCCATTTTAACCACCAAACCGAATGGAGTGATGGCATCAATCCATGATCGCATGCCGGTCATATTATCCAAGGAAGCGGAAAAAATCTGGCTGGATCCGAATGTGCAGGATATTGAAATGTTGGAGAGCGTGCTGAAACCTTATGAAGATGGGGAAATGGAAGCTTACCAGGTGTCGGAAGAAGTGAATTCACCTAAGAATAATAAAGCGGATCTCATCCGTAAAATAAGCTGAATCCTTTGAACTGAAAGAGAGAGGCATAGAAATGTGCCATCTCTCAATTTTTTTGAATTATGCTACTATTTAAGAGGTGACATTAAATGATTCGTAAAGTAAATCACCACAATGAATACACAGCCAAGGCAATACAGAGGATCCAGCGTCCCGCTTACCTGGTGGAAGCGGAATTGATGGGTTTCGAAGGCATCCCGCAATTGAAGGAATCTACAATTGAAATTCAAAATAGCGGCGAAACCTTTTTGGGGTATATGGAACAGGAAGTTCTACTAGGGTTCATTTCTTATAAAAAAGAAAACAATATAGTAGATATACACCGGTTGGTAGTCAACCCTGAGCATTTTCGAAAAGGGATTGGAAGAAAGCTTTTAGCGTATTTAATGGAAGAGTTTGAAGGAATGGAATTCATCGTCAGCACCGGGAAAATGAATAAGCCGGCCAAAAATCTTTATACCAGTTTCGGCTTTGTTGAAACAGAGGATTTTGAAGTTGCACCTGGCATTTTCTGTACAACTCTAAAAAAAGAAATTCAAACGTAGAACTGGAGGAATAATTGTGGATTATTTGAATCATCCGTTTGCATCCAAAAGACATACAGTATTTTCGAAAAAAGGGATGGTGGCAACTTCACAGCCACTTGCAGCCCAAGCCGGTTTGGAAATCATGCAAAAAGGCGGCAACGCGATTGACGCGGCTATTGCAGCGGCAGCGGCATTGACGGTTGTAGAGCCGACTTCGAATGGTATCGGGGGGGACGCTTTTGCGCTGGTATGGGTGAAGGATAAGCTTCACGGGCTGAATAGTTCTGGTCCTGCGCCTGAAAGCATTTCAGCACAAGCGGTAAAAGCACTTGGACATGATAAAATGCCAGTGCATGGTGTTGTGCCGATTACAGTTCCGGGAGTCCCGGCAGCTTGGGCGGAATTAGCACGGAAATTCGGCAAACTGCCGCTTGCGGAAACATTGAAACCGGCCATCCGTTACGCAGAAGATGGTTATCCGCTGACACCGATTCTCGGGAAGTATTGGAAAGCTGCTTATACGAGTTTCAAGAAAAACTTCACTTCGGAAGAATATCAGGCATGGTTCGATACGTTTGCGCCTGGCGGTAAGATTCCTGCTGCCGGTGAGATGTGGTCGTCGCCGGGCCATGCGTCTACGTTAAAAGATATAGGCGAAACTGATGCGCGTTCTTTTTATGAAGGAGCGATTGCTGAAAAAATCGATACATATATGAAACAGCATGGCGGCTTTTTGACGAAAGAGGATCTCGCAGCCTATCAGCCTGAATGGGTTGAACCGATTTCCGCACATTACAAAGGCTACGATGTTTGGGAGATTCCACCGAATGGACAAGGCATGGTGGCATTGATGGCTTTGAATATCTTTAAAAAAATGAAGGAGCCAAAATGGCAATCAGCCCAGACGATGCATGAACAAATAGAATCAATGAAATTGGCGTTTACTGATGGCAAAGCATTCATCACTGAACCTGAAGCTATGCCGGTCAGCGCAGAACATCTTTTATCCGAAGAATATGCGGAAACACGAAGTGCATCAATTGGTGAAACGGCATCAGATCCTGAACCATACGAATTGCCGAAAGGCGGCACGGTATATCTGGCTGCGGCGGATGAAGAAGGCAATATGATTTCGTATATCCAAAGTAATTATATGGGCTTCGGTTCCGGCATCGTGATCCCGGGGACAGGCATCGGCATGCAAAATCGAGGCGCAGATTTTTCATTGGATGAAAGCCATCCGAATGTTTTGAAGGGCGGCAAAAAGACGTTCCACACAATTATTCCCGGTTTCCTGACAAAAGACGGCAAAGCGGTCGGACCTTTCGGTGTCATGGGCGGATATATGCAGCCACAGGGCCATTTCCAGGTCGTGACGAACACCATCGATTACTTGTTGAATCCGCAGGCTGCACTCGATGCGCCGCGCTGGCAATGGATGGAAGGCAGAATTGTTTTGGTTGAACCGGAATTTCCGAATTATTTGGCTCAGGCTCTAGCCAGAAAAGGGCATACGATTCAAGTGGCGACAGATGGCGGCAGTTTCGGACGCGGCCAGATTATCTGGCGCAATCCGGAAACGGGTGTTTTAGCTGGAGGAACGGAATCACGGACAGACGGTGCCATTGCAGTTTGGTAGAAGTAATATAAAGAAAGGAGGGTCTTGTTTGTGAGTAAGAATGCCGATCTGTTCGCTGCTTTTTTTCGTGTAGGTATGTTGGGTTTCGGCGGGGGCCCTTCGGCGATTCCACTATTCGAACAGGAAGCTGTAAAAAAATATAAATGGATGACGAGTGACGAATTCGGAGATACGCTCGCTTTGGCAAATACGATGCCTGGGCCGCTGGCTACAAAAATGGCGGGATACATCGGCTACCGTGTAAACGGAATTTGGGGCTGTCTGGTATCTTTGTTTGCTTCTGTTGTGCCGACAGTGATCCTCATGATTGTCCTTTTGGGCGTATTACAGCAATACAAAGACGTAGCATGGGTTGATGGTATGTCAGAAGCTGTTGTGCCGGTGGTGGGTGTAATGCTTGCTATACTGACACTGGATTTTCTGAAGAAATCAAAAGATTCCCTCGGCTGGCTGCGAGCCGTTATCTATACGGCCGCTTCGATTATTCTGATGGAAGTGCTCGGAATCCATCCGGCCATTCTGATTATCATAATCCTCGTACTCGTTTTTCTTCCATTGAATAAGGCAGGTGAGCCGAAATGATTTATTGGCAAATCTTTCTGGCCTTCTTTATTCCTGGGATTTTAGGATACGGGGGCGGCCCTGCTTCGATTCCATTGGTGGAGAAAGAAGTGGTGGACCGCTATGGCTGGATGACTACCCAGGAATTTGGTGAAGTATTGGCACTGGGCAATGCGCTTCCGGGACCGGTGGCTACGAAAATGGCCGGTTACATCGGATACACGGAAGGCGGCATTCTTGGGTCGGCAGTCGCGCTTTTCGCTTCGGTCGCGCCTTCATTGATTTTGATGATTGCTTTGATGGTGAGCCTTTTGAAATACAAGGATTCACCAAAAGTTAAGAACATCACCAAGATGATAAGGCCTGTTCTAGCAGTGCTGCTTGGCGCAATGGCACTTCAATTCTTCAAGACTTCCTATGATACCTCCGGGAGCATCCAAACAATTGTGCTGGTGATCATCAGCTATTGGCTGCTGGAGGTGCGGAAAATGCATCCGGCTTATGTAATTCTGATGGCGCTGGCATACGGCGCCCTGACAGGTTTGTTTTAAACTATGGCCATCCGCGATCTGCGGATGGTTTTTTGCATGCGCTTTTTTATTGGCCAGACTCCGGCGACCCAGCTCTTCGGGTCATAAGCCAGCCCAGCTGCCGTGGCAAAGAGCGCCACTCTGCTGGTCAGTCTTATGCCTTTCAGAGCTTAACGGGTGCCGTCGCTTTTCTTCTAAGCAGATTTATTTACTTTTATTTGCAGAGGTTTTAATCTATATGAAGCAAAACTTTATGGATGTATTGGTTCATGAATCAATATAGTGTCCTGTGCAGTTAGTCAGCAGGATACTTTAGATGAGAGGGAGAAAAAATGGGAGATTATCTTATTAAAGCTCTGGCCTTTGATGGCCAGGTTCGCGCATATGCAGCAAAAACAACAGATACGGTAGGCGAGGCGCAGCGTCGCCATTATACTTGGCCAACCGCTTCAGCCGCACTTGGCCGTTCGATGACAGCGAGTGTCATGATGGGCGCCATGATGAAAGGCGAAGAAAAATTGACGATCAGCATCAACGGCGGCGGTCCTATCGGAAATATTCTGGTGGATGCCAACGCCAAAGGCGAAGTAAGAGGCTACGTATCGAAGCCTCAAACGCATTTCGATTTAAATGAAATCGGTAAACTCGATGTAAGACGGGCAGTTGGCACAGATGGAACTTTAACCGTTTCCAAAGATATTGGCCTGCTACAGCCTTTTAACGGACAGGTGCCAATCGTATCAGGTGAAATCGGTGAAGACTTTACGCATTACATTGTCACATCCGAACAGATTCCTTCATCGGTTGGTGTCGGGGTTATCGTCAATCCGGACAATACCATCCTGGCTTCAGGGGGGTTCATTATCCAATTGATGCCGGGAACTCCGGAAGAAATTATCGTGAAGATAGAAGAACGGCTTTCTGCGATTCCGACGATTTCTAAAATGATCAGTGAAGGCATGACGCCGGAAGACATCCTTCATGAAGTTCTTGGCAAAGAAAACGTAAAAATTCTCGATGAAATGCCGGTCACCTTTACGTGTCAGTGTTCACGTGAACGCATAACGAATGCCATCACTAGCCTTGGTTCTGAAGAAATTACCGATATGATCGAGACAGACGGCGAGGCAGAAGCTGAATGCCATTTCTGCAATGAAAAATATCATTTCTCCAAAGAAAATCTGGAGAATCTTTTGGAACAAGCTAAATAATGATTAGGACCGCTTGCTGAAACAGCAAGCGGTTTTATTTAAGTTTAATATCTTGAATTCGAGATAAGTTTCATTTACCCTTAAGGTGGGAACTTATTAAAAGACGAAATCGTACGGGAGGTTATTTTATGAAACACATTTTTAAAGCTGGGAAAGATCCAAAGAGACCGGTATTACTATTGCTGCACGGAACAGGAGGCACGGAAAACGACCTGTTGCCGCTTGCTGCACATATTGACCCGGAAGCATCTGTCTTAAGTGTCCGGGGAAATGTCTCGGAAAATGGCATGCCAAGATTTTTCAAACGCCTGTCTGAAGGCGTATTCGACATGGAGGATCTGAAGCTCCGCACAGAAGAACTGTATCAATTTATCGCGGATTTAGCTGAACAATACGGTTTTGACCGCACGAACGTTACTGCAGTGGGCTACTCGAACGGAGCGAACATCGCTGCGAATCTACTGTTCACTTATGATGATGCATTAAGAGCAGCCATTCTCCATCATCCGATGGTGCCCAATAGAGAGACGGAATTGCCTGAATTGAACAGAACGCCGGTCTTCATCGCGGCTGGCACAAACGATCCGATCTGTCCGGCGCAGGAATCGGAAGATCTTGAGAAACTGTTGCAGGATGCAGGCGCAAATGTAGAGCTTCACTGGGAAAACCAGGGCCATCAGCTGACGATGCCTGAAGTCGAAGCAGCCAAAGTTTGGTACAGCAAAATTTAGGGAAACTATCCCCCTGCAGGGTGCAGGGGGATTTTATTGTCCAGACTTCAGCGGCCCAGCTCTTCGGGTCATAAGCCAGTCCAATGTCTAGTCTCCAGTGCCTAGCTCTTCGGGATATAAGTCAAACCAGCTGCGTGGTAAAGAGCGCCACTTCGCTGGTTCGCCTTACTCCTGTCAGAGCTGAACAGGCACTTACGCTTTTCGAGACTGCGCGCGGCCAAGGCCACTTCGTTGGACTGTCTTATGCCTTTCAGAGCTTAACGGGCGCTTACGCTTTTCTTTAGCATTCCAGCCCATTTTCAGGCACAATAGAAAATAGAGGAGGGATCGTGTGCAAACTAATCCAAGAATACAGCAGCAGCTCCAAAAGTGGGTTGAAGAAAACAGAGGGCACGTGATACTTGGTACGACTGCCCAGTATATTCCGGAACTCGGCAAAGCCGATCCAAGCAAACTGGGTATTTGCATGCTCGATGAAGAAGGAAACTATTATTGCGCAGGGGACACTGACATAGAGTTTACGCTGCAAAGTATTTCAAAGGCTTTGACGTTTATCGCTTTAAGCTGCTATTACGGTCTGGACTTTGTATTGGAACGGGTCGACGTTGAACCGACAGGGGAAGCATTCAACTCAATCATCCCTTTTGAAATCCATCGTCCGAATAAACCTTTCAACCCCTTCATCAATGCAGGAGCCATCACCATCTCCGCTTTGCTGCCAGGCCAGAACAGTCAGAAGAAATATGAATATCTGCTGCACTTTCTTGAAGAGCTGGTCGGCCATCCACTTGATATGGATCGGGAAGTTTACGATTCCGAATGGAAAGCTTCTCACCGCAACCGCGCGTTGGCCTATTATCTGAAAGAAGCGAAGTTCCTGGAAATCGAAGTGGAAGAGGCGCTGGATATATATATCCGCCAATGCTCCATCAAAGTCTCCACGAAAGACCTCGCCTTGATCGGGCTGATCATTGCTTATGACGGCTACAATCCAATCACCAAAGTTAAGCATTTCTCCGATGAAATTGCACAAGTGGCCAAAGTTCTAATGGTGACTTGCGGGATGTACAATTCTTCAGGCAATTTTGCCGCGCATGTCGGCATACCGGCTAAAAGTGGTGTATCCGGTGGCATCATGGCTGCTGTTCCGCCTAAATTGCATTCCCAGACCTATGAATTTCGCGCTGGTGCCGGAATCGGCGTATATGGGCCGGCAATCGATGTTCAAGGAAACAGTGCAGCGGGCACAATGATGCTGCGACAAATCTCGAAAGAATGGGACTTGAGTATATTTTAGATGAAATCCACGTGTTTGTAAGAGACACGTGGATTTTTTATTTGCACAAAAAAAGAATGGATTAACGATTTTCAGGTTAATTTTCAATTATTACAAATAAGTCAAAAGTATTATTGAAGTCTGGAGAGGTTTCAGGATGAGAATGGCGGGTAAATTTACAAGTAGATACATCTTATCTGCAGAAACATAAAAATTGGAGGAATAGAAAATGACCAACAATAAATTTATGGGTACTTTCGACACAGAATCAGAAGTTCTTCAGAAAATTGAAGAGCTGAAAGCAACAGGATCGAGAGAAGAAGATATGTATGTAATGGCACGTGACAAAGACCAGATTTCAATGGTCCGAGGCCGCACCGACGTCGACTACAAATCGTCTGAAGGAAACTGGATGGACAAATTCATGGGATTCCTGTCTGGAGACGATTCCACCCGCGAAGCATTTTCAGGAATGGGTCTGGACAAAGACGAGTCAGACCGTTACTACAACGAAGTGCAAAACGGTAAAATACTCTTGTTCGTAGACCGTGAATTCGGTGCCAACTATGAAGGCAAAGCGCCTTACGATAATCAAGCATACGGCAGAACAGGAACTGGTACAGAATCAGATATAACAGATTCAAGATCACCAGGATATGTTGAATCCGGCACAGTAGCCCGTGACGGATTGACAGTGGATACAAATGATGAAAATGATGTTTATTATAATAGTAAAAGAGAAAATGCTCTTGGCGAAGGCGAGTCGATGGACCGTTCAATCAGAGACGACGAAACTGCTGGAGTAGGACACGACAGTGGTACAGGTTTTGGCCTCGGTTCCCCTACAACAGGCACGAATTATTCAGATACTGGCCGTGATCGTGATTATGACCGCGACCGCTTGGATAATGATTCAACTTTAGGCCGTGACCATACGGAAGAAGAAAAACTCCGTTTGCACGAAGAGCGCCTGCATGTTGATAAAGAACAGGTGAAAACCGGCGAAGTGAATGTCGGTAAACATGTTGTTGAAGAAGAGCGTTCAGTGGATGTGCCGGTTGAACGCGAAGAAGTCTATGTGGAGCGCCGCCCGGTTGACGAAAAATCAACAGATGCGCATGACAAAGGCTTTAATGACAATGAAAGCATCAATATCCCAGTATCAGAGGAACGCGTCAATGTGTCGAAAAACGATGTAGTCAGCGAAGAAATCGTTGTCGGCAAGCGTAAAGTCGAAGATACTGAAACTGTCCGCGACACGGTTCGCCGTGAAGAGGCGGACATTGATGAAGATGTTAATCTGACGGATGAAGAAAGAAGACGCGACCGCGATAACCGTGACCGCTTCTAATATTCAGCACCCACAAAAAAAGACGGAGATTCTCCGTCTTTTTCTTTTAGTTTTGAAACGGCGGAATGGAGGAATTAGAAATGGCTGAAAAAAACAATAATGATGCGCAGGAAAAAGGGTTTAATTCGACAGCTGCCTACGGAGATCCAAAAGAAAATACGCAACATAAGCCGAATGGACCGGGCGGAAGAACAGAAAAAGACAGTCCTTTCCATATGGATGCGGATGGCAACTTGAGTACAGGCGACGGAGAAACTGACAACAGAATTGTTAACGAGCAAAGACCCGAAGAGCTGGGTGCAGCCAACCGGAATGCAACTGATGCAGATGAGGCCGGACGGAAAACAGTGAATGTGCGGAAATCGGAATCAGTCATGGACGACCTTTCAAGCATTGATGTTTCTGATGAAGGCCTTCCGGCAAACGATCAGGCGGAATCGGATGTCCCGCCAGCAGACCCGGCAATAAACGATGTGCCGGATGCTGACCGGAGCATGTCCGACTCTACCGAACATCTGTCTCAAAACGCTGCAGACCGTACGCGCCGCAGTGATGACAATGGACGGAAATAAAAATTCAGAAGGCGGGAAATTCCCGCCTTTTTTAATTTTCCCCATTTAAGAGTATGATAGAGATAAGAAAGGCGTGATTATTTATGGATGGTAAGAAAAGAAGCGATATCAAACCTGGGATGACGGTAAATGTAATCCTTAAACAAGACCAGCGGAGCGGCAAGAAAACCAGCGGAGTTGTCAAAGATCTTTTGACCAATTCAGCGACACATCCCCATGGCATCAAAGTCCGACTTGAAGATGGCCAGGTCGGTCGTGTCTGTGAAATATTGGAGACAAATTAACAGAGTGTTTGCCGGTTTTCGGCTCTGGGTAAAAAAGAGTAGCCCTATAGAGTGGAGTGGAAAAGATGGATCATCATTTCATCGAGAGCTACGAAGATGAGCGGGAAGTTCTCCGCAAAATCGATGAGCTGAAACAGCAGGGATGCAGCGAATCTGATATGTATGTGGTGGCGCGGTCAAATGAACAGTTAACGATGATCCGCCTGCGTACCAATGTCGAATACCATGCAGCAGAAACAAAGGGCATGGGACGTCTTGGTATATTTATCAGAGGAGGCGCTGTGCCGCCAGTATTCACTGAGATGTCTGATGAAGTAAAACAATCAGTTTTTTTTTATCAGGAACTTCTTGATGGAAAACTCTTGCTTTATTATAAAAAAATTAACGAAATGTCCTCTGATGAAGATCAAGAAATTCCAGCTTCATATAACAAGCTTGGAGGAATGGAAATGTCCTCTTTGCAGCGGGAGATATATGGTGATGAGGAACAGATCACACTCGACAGCACGCAGTATGAATATTTTGACCCCGGTACGGCAGAACCGTTACAAAAACCACAGGAGCCAAAAGGCAAAAAGAAAACGAAGTGAGCGGCAAAATGCCATTTCTTAAAGTGTTGCTGGACGCCGGATAAAAAATCCTTCTTTATAAGTAACAGGCGAAGAAAAGCTTTATTTTCTTCGCCTGTTTTTGTGCTTCAGCAAAGAGGACAGCATGTTTTTATGATAGAATAGCAGTATTGAAAAAATTCGGAGGCACACAACATGACTGATTTCTTTGAACGGAAAAAGCAGCAGCTTGGCGTAGAATTGAATAAGATTCAACGGAAAGCGGTGGAGCGGACAGAGGGTCCGCTCCTTCTCCTTGCCTGTCCGGGATCAGGAAAGACGACAACGATGATCATGCGCACAGGCTATCTGATTGAAGAGAAAAATATCGCGCCTCATCGGATCAAAGCGATTACATTCAGTAAAGCATCCGCAGATGATATGCGGGAGAGGTTCAAGCGCTTTTTTCCGGAACTTGCACCAGTGGATTTTTCAACCATCCATAGCCTGGCTTTTCGGATAACCAGGGAATATCTGGCGGATTCCAGCTATATGATGATTGAAGGCAATGAAACAAATGGCCTCCATAAGAAACGCTTGCTGAAGGAAATGTATCAAACGGAAAATGATGAACCAGCGACAGAAGATCAATTGGAAGAGCTTATGTCTTTCATCAGTTTTGTTAAGAACAAGATGCTTCCAAGAGAACGGTGGTCGGCTTTAAAGGAACCTTTTACCGGTGCAGTGGAAATTCTGAAAACCTACGAAGCGTTCAAGGAAAACCATGATACGCGCCTTGTTGACTTTGACGATATGCTGACATTGGCCAACGAAGCGCTGGAAAAAGACGCAGCGATTTTGTCTAAATACCAAAAAAAATGGGATTACGTCATGACTGATGAAAGCCAGGATACTTCGCTGGTCCAGCATTCGATTGTTGAAAAGCTGGTCGCGCGGCATCAGAATCTCTGTGTCGTCGCAGATGACGACCAGTCAATTTACACATGGCGCGCCGCGGAACCGACGTACCTATTGAAATTCAAGGATGTATACCCAGATGCCTATATCATGAAAATGGAGCGGAATTATCGCTCATCCGGCACTATAGTCAATGCATCAAACCAATTCATCAAAGCCAATAAAAAGCGCCATGACAAAAACATGTTCACCAAACAGGAGGAAGGGCCGCCAATTCTGGTGAAACGGCTGTCTTCTGAGGAAGATCAGCTGAAATATCTGATGAAGCAGCTCACTCAACTGGACCAATACGGCGATGTGGCGATTCTTTACCGCAATAATTCATCTTCTACTCTCTTGATGAGTGAACTTGACCGTCTGGGCATCCCTTTTTATATGAAAGATGCGGACAATCGCTTTTTCTCCCACTGGATTGTGGAAGATATGCTCAATTTCATGCGTTTCAGCCTGAAACCGGAACGCGTCGATATCTATTCAAAGATCGCTTCGAAGACTAACGCCTACTGGTCCGGCAGCCAATTGCGCTTTTTAAGCCGAATGAAACCGGGAAGCACGCATGCACTGGATGAAATTCCAAGAAGCGTCACGATGAAAGATTATCAGCTGAAAATAGTAGCTGAACAAAAAAAGTGGTTTGAAGCCATGCGTACGATGAAACCGCTGAAAGTCATTCGCACGATACGGGCAGATCTCGGCTATGACCAGATGCTTTCGAGCCGGGCCGAAAAATTCGGTATGCGGCTGAATTACCTTTCCCAGATCCTTGTCACACTCGAACAGATTGCCGAGCCGCTTACATCGATGGTGGAATTCGCGAAGCGATTGAAGGAATTGGAGGCGGTCACCCAGCAGGCAAAAGTTGAGAAAACCGATGAAATGCTGACGTTATCGACATTCCACAGTGCCAAAGGCCTCGAGTTTGAACGGGTCTATATGATTGATCTGGTGGAAGGGGTCATCCCGACAGAAGAAGATGCGGAAAAGCCGGATACACTGGAAGAAGCCCGCCGTCTTTTTTACGTCGGCATGACACGCGCTAAAAAACAGCTGGAATTAATCAGCTATGGCAGCGAATCTCGTTTTATTGATGAAGTGAATGACATTATTCTGCCCGAAAAAACGGTCCGGGCGCCTAAACGGGCAATCGCGGCCACTCCGGTGAAAGTGAAAGTTCCCGATAATCCGAATGCTGTCGGCGACCAGGAAACCCTGATCGAGGGGGCGACAGTGCGCCATCGTGTGTTTGGCGTCGGTGAAATAGTGGAGCGTGACCACGAACGCATATCAATCCAATTTGCAAAAGAAAGAAAGGACCTGATGATCGATATTTGTCTCAGCTATAAACTGTTGGAGTTGATAAACGGATAATACTGGCACATCGGGGCGTTCAAAATACAGGACGCAGGGAAATGAAGATGAAAATCAAAGATTGGAACAGAAGTTTAAAAGTGCGCCTGGTAGGCGAGTTTTTCATGAATACAAGTTATTGGATGGTTTTTCCATTCCTTGCAATCTATTTTGCGGAGGAGTTCGGAAAAGGGATGGCAGGTTTGCTGCTTGTGGTTTCCCAGGTTTTTTCGGTAGCGGCGAATCTGGTCGGGGGTTATCTTGCCGACCGTTACGGCAGAAGACGCATGTTGATCATCGCATCAATTGGGCAGGGCTTTGCATTCCTGCTTTTTGCTCTCGCAAATTCACCTTGGCTGGAATCACCGGAAATCGGTTTTATCGCTTTCACAATTGCTGGAATGGGCGGATCCTTGTACTGGCCGGCCAGCCAGGCGATGATTGCTGACGTCATTCCGGAAAAATACCGGAGCGATGTCTTTGCGATTTTCTATACCACATTGAATATTGCTGTCGTTGTCGGACCGTTGATCGGTGCAGTGCTGTTCTTTTCCTACCGTTTTGAATTATTGCTGGTCGTTGCGGTTATCTCATTGCTGCTCGGGTTGGTTCTCCGTTTGTTTACAGACGAGACCTTATCACAAAAGATGCTGGATAAATGGGCGACAGAAGAAGCGACCGGCTGGGTTGGAGCAGTGTCCAAACAATTCAAAGAATACGGCATTATTTTCAAAGACCGTGTATTTCTGCTGTTTGTCATCGCTGGGGTATTGGGGGCACAGACCTTCATGCAGCTTGATTTGCTGATTCCGGTCTACCTTAAGGAAACAATCGACAGCCAGACCATTGCGTCATTTTTCAGTATGGATTGGAAAGTAACGGGAGAAACATCCTTTGGTATCCTGTTGGCTGAAAACGGATTACTGGTTGCTTTGCTTACAGTTTTCATCACGCGATGGATGACCCGGTATCCGGAGAAATGGGTGTTTTTCACCTCCGCAATATTATATGGTGTGGCGATGTTCTTATTCCCGGTCACTTCAATTTTCTGGGTTTTTGTCATTGCCATGGGGATTTTCACTCTTGCGGAGTTGATGGTTGTCGGCATCCAGCAAAGCTTCATCTCGAAACTGGCGCCGGAAGATATGCGCGGCCAGTATTTTGCCGCGGCCAGTATGCGCTATACAATAGGACGGATGATCGCACCTGTCGCGATTCCAATGACAGCCTGGTTCGGCTTCAGCTGGACTTTCGGAATCTTAGGCATCGTTGCGATGCTGAGCGGCGGCGTATATCTGCTGATGTTCCGGGCATTTGAAAAACGGGTTGCTGTATAGTTGTAATAATAAAATCAAAAAGTTGATTTCAATATAAAAAGGGCATCGGATAAATTTCCGATGCCCTTTTTCATGAGAAGGGGATTACCCTTCTTTTTGCACCATGCGCAATAGCATATGAGCTAACATGTGCTGCTCTTCTTTATTGCCGACTTTCCAAAGTTCCTGAAGAAGATGCTCTTCACGGTTTTTAGGTTCTTCATTCTTCGCAAGATAACCTGCAACTTTCTCAGTGATCTGAGCAAGACGTTCTTCGCTCAAGCCCATTTTTTCACCGATTTCAACTTTATCGTTTAGATATTGTTTGAATTGGTTGAAATTCGCCAGGATGTCTTCTTTCTTTTCATCATCAAAATTCTTCAGTTTTTCATCAACTTTTTTGTTTACGTTTTCCATTCTATAACACTCTCCTTTTAATTTTTGGTGCTAGTAAGTGTTTACCACGTGGATAAAAAGATAAACTTTCGGATAATTTTAAATTTAAAAAAAGGTCAGTTTAAAACAGAAGTGTTCGGGTATTCAGGTAAGAAGTAAGGAAATAGGGAGGATGATGAATGCATGACATTATACGATGAAATCCAGGAGTTGAAAAACTTCAAATGTGAAGACCGCTGTGTTTTAAGTGTTTACTTGAATACGAACCCTGCAGATTTGAACGCGCAAAATGGAGCATGGCGAATTCATCTGAAAAATGGCCTTAAACGAATCGAAGAATATCTGGAAGCCTCAAACAACGAAAACGAAATTAAAAACTACAAGTCGTTGAAGAAGAAAGTGGAAAGAGAAATAAATGATAACCAGGATGACCTCCAAAAGGGTGTCGTTATTTTTGCATCTCCGCATAAAGACCTCTGGTCGGTCCATTATGTGCAGGTCCCGGTGAAAACGAATTTCCATTGGGAGACGGAACCTGTGTTGGATCAGCTCAGATATATGTATAAAGCATATCCTTATGCCGGCGTTGTGTTGCCAAGCCTCAAAGGCATCCGGATTTTGGATACGTCCATGGGAATCATCAATGAGGAAATTTTTTATGAATTTGATTCCGGGTTGGAAGTATGGACGGAGCAGAAAGGCGTCCGGAGCTCAAGCCGTGTCCAAGGACGTGCTGCAGGTCAAGGGGCAGGTTCAGTCGGAGGCGGAGCTGCCGGCGGCAATAGTCCTGTAATTGGCGGTAGCGGCGGAGGAAGCCCGGTAGATGAACTGGATCATCGCCTGAAAGAGAATCTCGAACGTTTCTATAAAGATATGGGAAGTAAAATCGAGAAGCTGAAAAAAGAACGCAATTGGGAAGGCGTCCATGTCGTCGGCGACCCTGAACATGCCAAGTCGTTCGCGAAATCATTATCAAAAAAACCGGAGAGCTGTGTCTACAAAAATCTGATAAACAGCTCCCCAGGCAATATCCTGCACGAAGTATTCGAAAAATAAACGAAAAGCCTCAGCGGATGCTGAGGCTTTTTTGTAGATTCCAGAAGAATCGCTGATAAAACAACAAAAATCGCTGATAAACAGAAAAAAATCGCCGATAAACCATCAAAAATCGCCGATAAATCCTCAAAACAAAAAATGCATCTGCTAATTTGATTGAGGACAGAACGTACACGTGTCAAAATGCGAGAGTTCCTTGTAAAGGCAGCATGTTTTCCTTAATGGCCGCGACACCGCTTGTCCAAGTGAAGTATCTCCGAGCAGCCGGTCCCAATGGGATTTTCTCATAGGCGACCAGTTTGCTGCGTCCATCAGCCAATCCAAATCCGCTGCCGTCCGTCTCGGATCGCGCTGCTCCAAATTGGCGTAAAACCAGATGAGCGAGCCCAAGATATTGTCCCACAAGATAAGGGGGGATATTTTTATATGGCTGCGGAATTCGTCGATCACCTGTGCTGTTTGTTCATGCAATATGTAGTGGAAGGCGGAAAATCTTTCATTCGCGTCAATTGTTTTAAAATGTACAGAAGAGACATGGGTTTCAAGTAAATTAAAGCCATAATTATGTACACGATTAAAAACCAGATCCTTACCGGCACATTTGAAATAGCCGTTCTGGTAAGTCAGCAAGTGGAATTGTGCAGACACGAATAGAGCGTATTGCCTGAAAAAGTAGGAAACAGCGACACCACTGTTATCCGAACCGCTCCAGCGCTTCAACTCTTCAATGCTGGTTTCGGTATTGCGCGAAAGAGGATTCGCCGGAGGCCTATCAACCGCAACCGACTGGGATGCCAGCGTTATTTTTAACTGATCGGGAAATTGCATGCAGCCGCACTCCTTTTTTCTTTTCATGCTACTGAAAAATGCGAGTAAATGCAAAGTGATAAGGGGAAGTTATAAAGGTCGACAGTAAACAGCTCATTTCTTTTCAGATGCTAATTAGGTAATCTAATGAAGAAAGGGGTGGGGGAATGGAATTTTCTATTGGAAAAATCGATCATATTCAAGTAGCGGCGCCAAAAGGGGGCGAAGCGGAAGCAATCGCTTTTTACAGCGGGGTACTGGGCATGAAGGAAATTGAAAAGCCGGAACCGCTGAAAGAAAGAGGGGGAGTCTGGTTTGGATTCGATGAATTTCAATTGCACGTCGGCATCGAAGAACCGTTTAATCCAGCCAAAAAAGCACATCCTGCTTTTAAGGTTTCCGGTTACGATAGTTTTCGGAGCCATTTGGAAGAGAAGAATATCACTGTCACCGTTGATGACAGCATCCCGGGCGTCGAGCGATTTTTTGCGGCAGACCCATTTGGCAACCGGCTTGAATTCCTGAAATAATTTCTATGGGTGTTCAAAGCTTTACTGTGATTATTCGACAGACTGCAAGCAGCAAGCCAACCAAAAACGCTCCGCGGCAAGCGCCGCGAAGCGTTTATTTTTGCAGGGGGCAATATGGGCATTTATCGGTTTCCGGCAACTCTTTATACAAGCAGCAAGTGATTCGCTTATACTCCGATTTCGCTTCTTCAAAGCTGCGGCCGCCTAAAAACTGCCGGAAAAAAGATCTCTTCATTTCCGGCTGCCACAACTCATCTGTCATCAAAGCGGCAACGTCATCTTCCGCTTGTTTGCTGTCGAGCATTCCATACATCCAGATTATATAACCCCATAAATTTTCCCAAAGGATTATTTTGGAAACATGGCCAGCTTTGCTGAATGAACCGACCACCGGAAATGCAAATGTCTTCAATACGGCTTCCAGATCGTCTTCACGTCGTTCACGGATAAAGTGTTCATCGACTGTAAAACTGATATTGCCTTCCGTATTTTCCAGATGGATTTCATCAAGGGGACCATCCCAGATTTTACCGTGTGCCAATAAATAGAACTGCGCTGTAATGAAAAAACCGAAGCGCCTCATGAAGATAGACGCAGCTACTGCTTCACTTGGTGCTCCGGTTGTGTGAACGATTTCTTTCATAAGCTCTGGATGACGGTCTGTCGATGCTTCACTCATATTCATAAAGCCATGGGCGCCGTTTCGGACTTTTACCTGAAAAAGCTCCAGTTCTTCCATATTAAGATCCCAGCGCTTCACGAATTTCAGGGACGATGCAGCGGCCTCTGCCGAATGGCACGCAATGTGGTGTTCCGAAAAGCGGGTCTTTTGAAACCTGGCATTCCATTCCGAAAACGGAGCGGACAAGATCACAGCTGATGACATTTTCAGGCGTTCCTTGACCAAACACTTCGCCGTCTTTGATGGCAATGATGTTGTGGGCATAGCGGGACGCAAGATTCAAATCATGCAGCACCATGATGATTGTGCGGCCATGAATTTCATTTAATTCGAATAGAAGATCCAAAATCTCAATTTGATGGGTCATATCCAAAAATGTGGTTGGCTCATCAAGGAGTATGACGTCAGTGTCCTGTGCAAGAGTCATTGCAATCCATGCGCGCTGGCGCTGGCCACCGGATAGTTCATCCACCGGTTTGTCGCGGAATTCGTCGACACGGGTAGCTTTCATCGCAGCTTCCACTTTCTCTGTGTCTTCTTCCGTCCAGCGTTTCAACCATGATTGGTGTGGATAACGGCCTTGCTTGACCAAATCGTGTACTGTCAATCCTTCCGGTGAAACCGGCGATTGGGGAAGGATTCCCATTTTCTTCGCGACTTCCCGGGATGACATCTTATGAACTTCCTTGCCTTCGAGCAGAATTGAACCTTCCTGCGGTTTCAGCAAACGGGCGATCGAGCGCAAAAGCGTCGATTTCCCACAGCCATTGCTTCCCACAAAAACAGAAATTTCACCGCGGGGTATAGAGAGGTTCAAGTTCTCAAATAGAAGTTTATCGTTGTATCCGATTGATAGGTCATTGGTTTTGACAGCCATAGTCATCTTTCAATTCCTCCACATCTTTAGCCATAAATCTAACTGATAGGTTTTCTCAATATCCTAACTATATCATAAATTAATGATAAGTGAGAATGATTTTCATTATTTATGTGAACTTTTCCTTTACAAATGTGACAAGAAGTCCTAAAATAAGGACGTATTGAGAATCGTTATCAAATAACCATGGAGGTTACAACATGAAAAAATGGACATTATTTTTACTTGCAGCACTTATGCTTGTCTTGGCGGCTTGTTCGTCAGGGGAAGAAGATACATCAACTGAAACTGAAACAGAAGACGGGGGAGACCCGGTTACGATACAAGGCACTAATGGAGAAGTGACGCTGGACGAACCTGCTAAGAAAGTTGTGGTTCTGGAATGGACCTACGCTGAAGATTTATTGGCGGTAGGTGTACAGCCTGCAGGAATGGCTGACATTGAGTCATATGGTGATTATGTAAATATCGAACCTCAATTGGATGATACAGTCATCGATGTAGGCGGCCGCCAGGAACCGAACCTGGAAGCTATTGCAGAAATTGATCCTGATTTGATCATCGGAGTCGACTTCCGCCATACTGCGATGCTTGAAGAATTGGAACGCATTGCACCTACTGTCATCTTCAATCCGTATCCGGAAGATGAAAGCATCGATCTGTATCAGGAAATGGAAACTACGTTCCTTGAAATTGCCAAAGCTGTAGACAAAACAGAAGAGGCTGACCAGGTCCTTGCGGATCTTGAAGAAAAATATGAAGAAAGCGCAGCTGAAATCGAAGCAGCCGATCTTGAAACAAAGGATGTCATTTTGACACTTGCTTATTCAGGTCCGCAGGCGCCGGAGATTCGTGTATTCACACCAAACTCCATGGCTTCAATCATTCTTGAGCGCATCGGTTTGAATAATGTCCATGAACCCGAACAGTTCGAAGTTTTCGGTTCGAGCACTTTTAATGTGGAAGGATTGGTTCAGTATGAAGATGCCAATTACCTTTACACTGTTCCGGATGAAGATAATATCTACGAAAACCAGCTTGCCGGCAACGCAGTTTGGGAAAACCTGAATTTCGTCCAGGAAGGCCGCACATATGATTTAGGGCCGGACACTTGGTTATACGGCGGTCCATTATCCGCTGAAACATTGATGAACCAAATTACAGATGTGATGGTGAATAATTAATGCAAGGCAAACTGAAAGCGAAGTCCTTTGTCTCTTTGACAGGGGGCTTTTTCCTGCTTTTCGCGTTATCTGTCATCCATTTGACTCAGGGGCAGGCGGATTATTCCATAACGGATTTGCTGTCAGGTGTCTGGACTGAAGGACGGATCCAGGATATTGTCGTCAGTCTCCGATTGCCGAGGCTGGCAATCGGCATTTTGGCGGGCGGGGCGCTGGCTGTGTCCGGAGCAGTGCTGCAGACGCTGACGAATAATCCGCTTGCATCTCCCGGAACTCTCGGCATCAACGCCGGAGCATTCTTTTTCGTTGTGCTCAGCACGATTTTCTTTCCGGGCTTCATCGGCGGTTTTCCATTTGCTACAGCTTTAGTGGGTGCCGTCGTATCTTCGTTACTGGTCATCGGGCTTGCCGGCAAGCAGATGGATCCAGTGCGAGTGGCATTGACCGGTATGATCATTTCATTGCTCTTCGCGTCCATGACCGGCACGATGCAATTGCTTTTTGAAAATGAAACCAATGGACTCTTCTTATGGGGTTCCGGCACCTTGGTGCAATTGAACTGGGGAGGCGTGCAATTTGCAGCGCCTGTCATACTGGTTACATTTGCTGCTGTTCTGCTGCTCGCCAAGCCGATGGATATTTTGTCACTGGGTGAAGATATTGCTTCCTCACTCGGCCAAAATGTCCGCCTGGTAAAATTGGCAGCATGGGGAACAGCCATCGTTTTAGCGGCCACAACTGTAAGTGTTGTCGGACCCATCGGATTTATCGGGTTGATGGCTCCGCATATTGTCCGTATGATGGGCATCCGCGGGCATCTTCAGATATTGATCCACTCATTTTTGTGGGGCAGTGTCATGCTTATCGGAGCGGATGTTCTTGGACGCCTGATCCAGCCGGGGCAGGAAGTGCCCGCCGGTGCCATGACGGCACTGATCGGCGGACCGTGGTTATTGTATCTGGCATGGAAAACGGCCAGGTCCATGAAACGCGGTGAACGCCAGATGGGCGGCACCACCAAACCGGTCCGTTTGAAAATGCTGGTCCCGATTCTTTTGGCGGCGATCATCATCGTCACCACTTTAGCATTAAGCTTCAACGGCAGTGCCTGGAACTTCGACTGGCTTTCACCGGTCGTCTGGGAATTCCGGGTGCCGCGTGTATTGACAGCCTTTATCGTCGGCGTCATGCTGGCAATCACGGGTGTGATTCTGCAAGGGGTGCTCAGAAACCCGCTGGCTGATGCAAGCGTACTCGGCGTAACATCAATGGGTGGAGCAGGTGCGATGCTCCTGTTGGTCGTATTTCCGGCAATTCCACCGGCGTTCCTGCCGCTCGGTGCGACACTCGGTGCTTCGCTTGCGCTTGGCATCATATTGCTGACAGCCTGGAAAAATAATTTCCAGCCGATGCTGGTCGCTTTGATGGGAATCGCCATTTCGGCATTCGGTTCCGCAGCAACTCAAATTCTTGTTGTCAAAGCGAAGCTTGCGGTTGCAAGCGCGTTAGTCTGGCTGTCCGGCAGCACATACGCCAAGGGCTGGGATGATGTTCAATTTGCGCTGATCCTGTTTGCATTGTTCATCTGGCCGGCTGTCTACATCACGCGCAGCCTTGATACATTGACCTTCGGGGATGATGTAGCGGCAGGCCTCGGCTTGAATATCCGTTCAACCCGCGTCTGGGCACTTGTTGTGGGTGTAGCAATATCCACCGCCGCAGTTTCGATTGTCGGAACGATCGGCTTTATCGGACTGGTGGCACCGCATATTGCGCGGCGGCTTGTCGGTTTCCGCCATTTGCCGCTCATGCTGTCTTCCGGTCTGATTGGCGGCTTGCTGCTTGTGACAGCCGATTTTATCGGCCGCACCTTGATTGCGCCAAATGACATTCCGAGTGGATTGATTGTCGCTTTGATCGGGACGCCTTATCTCTTGTATTTATTGAAAAAAATGAAATAGCAAAAAGGCCTGCCGGTTTGGCAGGCCTTTTATTATGGAATCGAAAGTATAACTTTTGAGATTCAAATGATTCTTAAAAAGAGTGTTGCACTGTCCAGACTCCAGCGCCCAGATTCTCGGGTCATAAGCCGCTTTGGCTGTGCGGCAAAGAACGCCGCTTCGCCAAATCGTCTTATGCCTTTCAAATCTAAACGGGCGCTTGCGCTTTTCTCTATTGCAGAGCCACTGCAGGTCCAAAGAATTCGAAGTGGATCTGTTCATCGGTCATGCCAAGGGAGCGCAATTCGTTGATCATGCTTTCCATGAACGGAACAGGTCCGCAGACATACACTTCTCCTGTCACATCGACCATTTCTTCGAGAACTTCACGAGTGATGAATCCTTGCGGCTGATCAGAGTACAATGTTTTGTATTTTGCGTTGTCCATTGTATCCACATATTTTTGGATATCTTTATCGAACGCATGGAAACTTTCATTGCGGGCCGCGTGCAGGAAGGCTGTCGGCCGGTCAGGTGTCACTGTTGCGACCGTTTCAAACATACTCATCATCGGTGTGATGCCGACTCCGCCGCTGACAAATGCCACTGGCGATTTTTTCGATGCATCCAGAACGAATTCCCCTGCCGGCGCGCTGACTTCGATGACATCTCCGACATTCACTTCGTCGTGCAGGTAAACGGATACCCGTCCGTTCGGATCGTTGTCACTTTCGCGTTTAACGGAAATGCGGAATTCATCGGATTTTGCTGCCTGAGAAAGGCTGTATTGGCGGTTGAATAAATGTTGTTCACCCGGAATAGTCAAACGGACTGAAATGTATTGCCCTGGTTCATAAGTTGGAACGTTCGAACCGTCAGCAGGTTTCAAGTAGAAAGAAGTGATATTGTCGCTTTCTTTTTCTTTTCTCGCTACAGTGAAGTTTTTAAAGAACTTCCAGCCATTTTCCTGGTTTTCCATTTTTTCATACATGCCTTGTTCTACACCGATGAACGCATCGGCGATTACACCGTATGCTTCAGCCCACGCATTGATGATTTCATCTGTTGCAGCGTCTCCCAAAACTTCTTTGATCGCTTTCAGCAGGTATTCACCGACAATCGGATAATGTTCTGGTTTGATGCCCAGGCTGACGTGTTTATGTGCAATTTGAACGACTGCCGGAAGAATCGCTTCCAAGTTATCGATATGCACCGCAGCCGCATAGACGGTATTTGCCAAAGCGGCTTGCTGGCGGCCTTGTTTCTGGTTGGCGTGGTTGAATATATTCAGCAGTTCCGGATGTGCTTCAAACATATTTTTGTAGAATACAGTTGTAATGGCGGTTCCGTGTTCTTCCAATACAGGGACAGTGGATTTGATGATTGCTTTTGTTTCTGTTGATAACATTTCAATCTCTCCTTTTGTTTTCTATAGTTTGACTATAAACCCATTCCACCTTTAAAGATATATTAAAAATACTTCTTTAATATTTTGGACACATTTGCTTTCACAGAAAAGACACATGAATAAAGCTGCTTTATTCTGCAGGCAGCTTCCTGTGTGAGTTTATTGCTTTTTGTCAGAATCAATTTCTTTCTTGTGACCTTTCCAATCGTTATAATAGATGTGCAGGGAAGGTGAAGATGATGAGGTTAACAATGTATACCGATTTCTCATTGCGTGTATTGATTTACCTTGGTGCCAAAGATCAGGATAAATTGACAACGATACAGGAAATTTCGGACGCTTATAATATATCGAAGAACCATTTGATGAAAGTGACTTTTGAACTTGGAAAAGCCGGCTTCATTCAAACCGTGAGAGGACGGGGCGGAGGCATACGTTTGGCGGATCTTCCTGAAAACATCAATGTAGGAACAGTCGTAAGGAAAATGGAAGACGACTTCCACCTTGTTGAATGTTTTGACAGAGAGCATAACCGTTGTCCGATTGCTCCAGTTTGTGGTCTGCGCGGTGTCTTGGGCAAAGCGCTTCATGCATATTTGGCCGTACTCGACGAATATACACTGGAAGATCTTCTTTTCAACAGGGAAGGCCTGCGGGAAATTTTGCAGCCCATATAAAAAAGCGGCTCATGAATTTGAGCCGCTTTTACTTATTAGAGTTCAATATTTTGTGGTTCTTGCCCTTTTTTATTCATGAGACGCATGCGCGTCGGTTTAATGGCGATGAATAATAAATTCGGGTCATCGGGACCGCTGAACCAGCCGGACAGATGCTCATTCCATAATTCTTCCAAAAGCTGTTGGTCATCATGTTCAGACATCTCGCCCTCAATTTCAAGGAACGTGTCGCCTACACCATCACCTTCATATCCGAGTAAAACATGGGCGTGTGGATTTTTTTCGAGTTCATCGACCTTCTGCGTTTTTTTGCTGGTTACCGTATACAAAGTGAATTCCTCATTAAAGAAAGTCATGTAACGGGAATGGGGCTTGTTTTCGTTGATGGTTGCAAGCACCCCTACGTAATTTTCATCTAAAATCTTTAAAGCGGCTTCTTTCAACTCTTGCTGATTCATGAAATCACTCCTTTTAAATTTCTTATTCCTTTTTAAACTTCGGGTAAACATAGAGAAGATCCGTTAGTGCAACGGATCTTCTGCTTTTTGCTGTATTTGGCTTTTCAGGGAATGAAGGATTAAGATCCTGAAAATTTATCTTCGCTGGAAGAATCGCTTTTCGTTTCACGCGGATTTTTTTCTTCCTGCTGTTCCTGTTTAAGATCTTCCAAAGGAATGGTGTCAACATTCATTTCTTCTTCATGCATTTCGGATAGTGATTCTTTATCAGTTTTCGATTGTTCCGGATTGTCCATCGGAGCGCCCGTTCTTTCTTTGCGGTCATCTTCAGTAAAATGTTTTTTATCTGACATAATGGAACACCTCTTTCAGTTGGTCTTAACAATGTATTCCTGTTATTAAAACATTTAAAACATTGAGCAACTGTTTCAGAAAGTTTATAATCATTGGTCCCGGCACTAAGTGCTTTGGACTAAAGATGTTTAATTATATGGTAAAATAGAATCATTGGACGAGAGGAGTTTTTATATGGATACACAAGCTTCCATCAATGTGGGGGGACTGAGTTTTGAATGGGATCTCGAAAAAGGCAAATTCTTATTCGAAGGTCAGGATTCTGTCCTTTTTTGGACTTCCACAGCGATGAAAATGTTTTTTGATACGATAGAAGAAATAGCGGGGGAAGATGCAGCGGAAGTCGTAATGGAAACGACCGGATATCGTCAGGGAATAGTAGTGGGCGATTATTTTTCCGAAATGCAGAATGTGGAAATCGCAGAAGCGGCAGCATTGATTACCAATACATATGCCTCAGCGGGTTGGGGAGTAGCGGAGACGCGAAAGCTGAAAATCGAACAGAAGACAGTGGAGGTCCACTTGAAAGACAGCTGGGAGCATGCCATTAATATCGCCCAGCATAAAAAGGTCGGCGGAAGATTCCTTCCAGCCCATTACGCCGGAATTTTCACCAAGCTTTTTGGTGAAAATATATGGTATGACGTAGAGCATTTTCAATTGGAAGGTTTCAATGAAACGGTCATCCGCTATTTTCCTTCCGATGAAACCATAGAAGAAAACATTCACAGATTGGCACGTTCTAAAGAAGCGAAGCAAATCCGGCATCTGCAAAATCTGGTGGATGAAAAGACAGCTGAATTGACCATGCTGGTCAAAGAATTATCTTCACCGATCATTCCGGTGCTGGATGGCATTGTAGTGGTGCCGCTGCTTGGAACATATGATGAGGAACGGGCAGAGGAGCTGTTGATCAAAACATTGCAGAACCTGCCGACGCATAAAGCGAAGTATCTGGTTCTTGATCTGACCGGCCTGAACAATAATTTTACGCAGCAAGCTGCCGCGCTGATCGAAAAGCTCGGAGCCACAGCCGGACTCATCGGAACAGAAACGATCCTGGTGGGGATTTCACCCAAAATGAGCATGGTGATTTCTGAAAGTGGAATTGAAATTTCTAAATTCGATTGCTTCCAGACCCTGCAGCACGGCATTCATTTCGCATTGGCACAGAACGGAAGAAGCATAATATAGGAAAAGCGGAAACGGCCGTTCAGCTCGGACAAGCGTAAGACGATCTGGCGAAGCGGCATGTTCACAGCCGCATAGCCAGAGTGGCTTACGACTCGAGGAGCTGGCCGTTGAAGTCTGGACAGAAATTAGCTCCTTTTGAAGCCTGCTCAGATATTGGAAGTATAATTTCTTAACCCATAAGAAAAGCGCCCTAAAGTTCAGGGCGCTTTTTCTTGTTTATTTTTGTGTTTTAATGATTTCAACGATTAATTTAGTGGCCTTTTCCATATTCTCAGCGGATATGAATTCGTATTTGCCATGATAATTTTCTCCGCCAGTAAAAATATTCGGCGTCGGCATTCCCATATAGGAAAGCTGGGAGCCATCAGTGCCGCCGCGGACAGGTACGATGTTTGGCTCAATACCAAGTGTTTTCATGGCATTTTCAGCAGCGTCTACAATATGCATGACCGGCTCGATTTTTTCTCTCATATTGTAATACTGGTCTTCCAATTCCAGTGTCAGTGCTTCTGCGCCATATTGTTCCTGCAATTTTTCGGCTGTCTGCTGCATGTGCGATTTTTTCGCTTCGAATTTTCCTTTATCGAAGTCTCGGATGATATAACTCAATACCGCTTGTTCCACGTCACCTTTAAAGCTGTTCAAATGAATGAATCCTTCGTAGCTTTCCGTCTTTTCAGGAACTTCATTTTCAGGCATGGCATTCTGGAATTGGATGGCGATGGTGGAAGCATTGACCATCTTGTCCTTTGCAGACCCTGGGTGGACACTTTTTCCTTGGACAGTCAGTTTTCCTGCTGCGGCATTAAAGCTTTCGTATTGAAGTTCACCCAGCGGACCGCCGTCCATCGTATAGGCGTATTTGGCGCCGAAGCGTTCAACATCAAACTTATGGGGGCCGCGTCCGATTTCCTCATCCGGTGTAAAAGCGACGCGGATTTTGCCGTGTTCGATTTCAGGATGCTGGACGAGATACTCCATCGCTGTCATTATTTCAGCGACACCGGCTTTATTGTCAGCGCCGAGAAGAGTCGTGCCGTCTGTCGTAATCAGTGTATGGCCGACATAATTCTGCAGATCCGGAAAATCTTTGACTGTCATCGCAACTGAATCACTGAGTGGAATATCTTTTCCATCATAATTATCGATGCGCTGCGGATTGACGTTTTTGCCTGTAAAGTCAGTAGCCGTATCGACGTGGGCAAGAAAGCCGATTACCGGAAGCTCTTTATCTGAAGTGGCTGGAAGCGTGCCGAAAAGATAGCCGTGATCGTCCATTGAGACTTCTTCCAGGCCGATTTCATTCATTTCCTTTTCCAATTCATGCAGCAGATCCCACTGCCCGGGAGTGGATGGTGTTTCATGGTTTTCAAAATTGGATTGCGTATCTATTTTTGCATAGCGGATCAATCGTTCGATCAAGGTTTCAATCATGTATAAAGACCTCCTGGAGTATGTACTGGCTCTATTTTACCACGAATGAAAAGAATAGAGGAAATCTGAAAAAGCTGCCGGCCCCAATTCGGGATCGGCAGCAATTTTCTTTTGTCCAATCTCCAGAGCTTAACGGGCGCTTGCGCTTTTCTTCCGCAATACAGCTGAGACCTTGTTTTCGGTGCCGTCTTTTATGCGGCGGATATTTTCGAGATGCTTCAAAAACGCCATCGCAATCAAGGCAAGTGCTATAACATATGGCCAAAAGCCGTCTGCCGGCCAGAAGGCGATCAGAAGAAAAACGGCATATAAAGCAAGTACGCCAATGACCAGGTAATTGGTCGCTAGGGCGATCACTATAAGCAGAGCGAGACCGAGCAGTCCAAGTTGCCAGTCGAGTGCGATCATGACCCCGATAACAGCGGCGGTGCCTTTGCCGCCATTGAACTTCATATAGAAGGGGAAGTTATGGCCAAGCACTACCCCGGCCGCGATAAAGAATAAAATCGCCCATACTGTCTCAGCAGGCAGACTGCTGTTTCCCAAAAACAACCGCATCGCGAGAACTGCCGCAAATCCTTTGAAAATATCAAGAAATGCGACCAGTGCCCCGTACTTCCAGCCAAGAACGATTGCCGCATTGGATGCGCCGGAGTTTTTGACGCCTGCTGACTTGATGTTGGTGCCGGATAATAATTGCGCGACAAGGGAGCCGTGAAGGCAACCGATCAAATAACCTGCTATAAGTGCGGAAAAAATCCAGAGAGTCATAATTTACCCCTGCCTTTCTTAAATAGTAAACGTATGAACGGAGATAAAGTTTCAAAATTATCCGACAAGCTCCTTGACAAAATATCGTATCATTATTTATACTTCTCAACAAGATGGAAAACTGAATCTGAATACTCTTATCAAGAGTGGCGGAGGGACTAGGCCCTGCGATGCCCGGCAACCACCAAGCAACCCAGCTTGGAAAGGTGCTAATTCCTACAGACTGGAACGACAGTCTGGCAGATGAGAGGAGGAAACTCCGTGTATAACGGCCCTCTTCTAATTAGAAGGGGGCCTTTTTCTATTCCCTCATCTACATTAAGATCCATCTACTAAAATTAATGGAGGAATGAAAAATGACAAAATTCAAAGCAGAAACAAACTTACTTCACGGAGGCCAGCAGCCGGATCCGGTGACAGGCTCAAGGGCGGTTCCCATCCATAAAACGACATCATATGTATTCCGTGACACTGAACATGCGCAGAATCTGTTCGGATTGAAAGAGGCAGGAAATATTTACTCACGCATCATGAATCCGACGGTGGATGTATTTGAACAGCGTGTTGCGCTTCTTGAAGGCGGGACAGCGGCAGTTGCCCTGTCTTCGGGAATGGCGGCTATCGCGTTTTCAATCCTGAATATCGCGGAAGCGGGGGATGAAGTTGTTGCCGACAGCAATCTTTATGGGGGCACGTATAACTTATTCGCCAACACGCTGCCGCGTTACGGCATCACTGTCAAATTCATCGACGGCGCTGACCCTGAAAATTTCCGTTCGGCTGTAACCGACCGGACGAAAGCTTTCTTCGGCGAAACAATCGGCAATCCGAGCCTGAATGTATTCGATGTGGAGAAGGTTGCAGCAATTGCGCATGAATTCAATATTCCTTTATTGATTGATAATACATTCGCGTCTCCATACGGCAGCAATCCGATCGCGTTTGGAGCGGATGTTGTCATCCATTCAGCAACCAAATGGATTGGCGGCCACGGCACAACGATCGGCGGTATCGCGGTGGATGGCGGCAAGTTCAATTGGAATCATGAAAGATTTCCGAATTACACAGAGCCTGACGACAGCTACCACGGCATCCGCTATGGAATAGACTCGGAAGGCGCGTCATTTGCAACCAAATTGCGCGTTCAATTATTGCGTGATTTTGGCCCATCGCTCAGCCCGGACAGTGCCCACGCATTTTTACAGGGGCTGGAAACATTGCATTTGCGTCTGCCGAAACACAGCAGCAACGCGGGAATCATCGCTGACTACCTTAAAAATCACCCGCAGGTCGAATGGGTGAATTATATCGGCTTCGAAGATCATCCGTCTCACGGCTTAGCGAAAAAATATTTGAAAGATACATTCGGTTCCATCGTGAACTTCGGCATCAAGGGCGGCAGGGAAGCAGGCCGGAAAGTGATCGATGGTGTCGGTTTATGGTCTCATGTGGCGAATGTCGGGGATGCCAAATCACTGATCATCCATCCAGCTTCCACAACGCATCAGCAATTAAGCGCGGAAGGATTGGAGCAGTCGGGCGTCACTGAGGAACTGATCCGCTTGTCGGTCGGCCTGGAAAATCCTGAAGATTTGATTGCTGATCTGGAACAGGCTATTAAAGCGGCGGCAGTCCAGGAAGTATAGGAGGAGAAACAATGGGGAAAGTATCCATCGGAAGCTTGGTTTTGGAATCCGGTCAAGTGCTGGAAAGAGTTGAATTGGCATATGAGCGATGCGGAAATCCTTCCGGCCCGGTCATCCTGGTTTGCCATGCATTGACCGGAGACCAGCATGCGGTCGGCAGTGAAGAAAATCCCGGGTGGTGGAGTGGCTTGGCCGGTCCTGGCAAAGCTTTGGATAGCGCCGAATTCCAGATAATCACTTTCAATGTGCTGGGTGGCTGCAATGGATCCACAGGTCCACTCTCCTTGAATCCGGTTACCGGCAAAACGTATCGATCAGATTTCCCGTTGCTGACCATAAAGGATATGGTGCATGCCGAATATCTGGCATTAAAAAAATTGGGCATCGCCAAACTGAAAGCTGTAATCGGTGGTTCGCTCGGCGGCATGAAAGCACTCCAATGGGGTGCGCTTTATCCGTACTTCACGGAATCCATCATTCCGCTCGCTGTGACCCCGTCTTTCAGCGGGTATGCATTAGCGTTCAACCACTTGGCAATCCAGGCTATCGAGAATGACCCCGTATTCCGAAACGGCTATTACGAAGGTTCCTCTGATTTTAAAGGATTTCATTTGGCAAGAACTGTCGGCATGATCAGTTACAGGAGCGGGAAACTGTTCAATGACCGTTTCGGACGCTCCGCAAATGAAAAAAAATTTGAAGTCGAAGCTTATTTGGATTATCAGGGACAGAAGCTGGCGCGGCGGTTCGACGCCAATAGCTACCTGATTTTGCTGAAAGCCATGAATAGCCATGATGTGGAGCAACAAAGAATAAGCGTACCGATATTTTCTGTTTCGTATACTAATGATTTGCTTTATCCCGCAGATCTTATGATTCCTTGGCTGGAAGAGCAGGAAGAGGCCAAGTGGAAAATTGTTGATACTGATTTCGGGCATGATGGATTTTTAACGGAGTTCGGGAAGTGGAGCGGAGCTGTACGGGAATTTTTACACGAAGATCAGCGGGTAAGAGCCGCACGATAATAAATGGAACAAGAAAAGCATCCCGTTTTTGGGATGCTTTTCTTCAGGCTGTCAAGAAACATCATCTGCTTCAATTATTTTGTTGCATATCTTTTAATATCTCGAAGCTAGTGCAGGAGCACCTCTTTGCCGTTCGCTGCTTGCTGCTGCATATTATATTTGTAAAAGCATGTGAATATTTTTTCTGGAAAACCAAACTGATAAGATTACTCTTTGTAGAAAGCTCCTCTGAGATATGGAGCAAAACAGCGAGACTCCCAAGGGAAAAGAAACGGAGTTGGTTTCCAACTCCGTTTCGAGCGAAGTGCTGAGATCCACTCGGGCGAAGGGGACCGAGACCGAGTTAGCTCAGCGCAAGCCCCTAGGAAAGCGAAGCTGTTTTGAGCAATATCGGTTACTTATCTTTATCTTGTCTGCTCAATCTTCATCCTTAATATCCACATCATCCGGAATTGGTGTCGCTTTCCATTCCTCAAGCTGCTGCTTGGCGAGTTCCAGCTGTTGAAAATGTGTTTCGAACTGAGAGGTGTTGACCATGTATTGTTCTCCATCGTGCACTGCTTTGATACGTCCTTCGAGTATATAGCGGTTAATTTGCTCTTGCGGCATGGACAAATAAGCAGCAGTTTCCGGGACTGTCATATACATTCGATCGCCTCCTCTTTTTCTTTTATTATAATCCCTGAAGAGCAGTATCTCAAACGATTGAAATAATGGTATGGTATTTGATATAACTGGGAATTCGAGGTGCAAAACATGAATGCAACACCATACATAATGGTGCTGCTTGCTGCGATGCTCTGGGGCACGACCGGCACAGCACAAAATTTTATAGCAGGGGAAGCGCATCCGCTGACAATCGGTGCATTCCGGTTGATGATTGGCGGTTTTTCACTGCTTCTTTTTACATTAATAACGAAAAGTTTCATTGTTCGCAACGTTTCATGGCCGGCTGTCCTTGTTTCAGCAGCCAGTATGGCTTTATTTCAACCGTTATTCTTTTCGTCTGTTCAATTGACCGGCATCGCAATCGGTACTGTCGTGGCAATCGGAAGTGCGCCGGTGCTGGCAGGATTGATTGAATGGCTTTTTTTGAAAAGGCGTCCTGATCGCGTTTGGACTACGGCGACGATGCTGTCGATCATCGGCTGTATTTTGCTGTTCGCCAATAAAGGCGCTGCGGAAGTTGATGCGCTGGGTGTAGCAATGGCTCTTGGTGCTGGACTTGCGTTTGCGTTGTATGCCATTGCCAGCAAGAACGTCCTGGAATCGATGGAGGCGGTGCCGGCAGTGGCGCTCATTTTTTCAGTTGCCGCTGTATTCCTGATTCCTTCATTATTCTTTTTTGACATTTCCTATATATTGATTCCAGGAGATGCTGGAATCATCTGTTATCTTGGTTTTGCCACTACAAGTCTTGCCTATATATTATTTTCAAAAGGATTGAAGAAAATACCATCATCATCAGCCGTCACCCTATCTTTGGCAGAACCGCTTACTGCTTCGATACTCGGTGTGCTGGTGGTGGGTGAAGTCCTGAGCTGGCTTTCGTGGACAGGTGTTGTTCTGCTGCTTGGAGGTATTTTGGTTCTGACGATGGGAAAGAAAAGAAAAGCTGAAGACAATTATGAGTTTTCTTAATGAATGACAAATTATCACTGATTAGTTTTAAGGGGCTTAAAAGGAGTTTTTCTGTGTCTAGACTCCAACTGCCCAGCTCTTCGGGTCATAAGCCAGCCCAGCTGCCGTGGCAAGGAACGCCACTCTGCTGTTCTGTCTTATGCCTTTCAGAGCTTAACGGGCGTTGTCGCTTTTCTACTGTCCAGACTCGAGCGGCCCGGCATAGAGCGCTAAATAATTTATCGGTCTTCAATGCTGCTCCTGCATCGCTGCGCTGCTTCGTCGCAAAGAGGTGGTCCAAAAAGGTTTTGGCCACCTCTTGCTTGCGCTTTTCTTAAGAATTTCTTCACTTTTATCCTAATATACGCTTAAGATTTTACCTTTATGATGAATATAGTGAGAAAAGAGGGAGATTGTATGAGTCAATTTACTGTATTAGTGACTGATGATGATCAGGATATTCGGGACGGCATTGAAATTTACTTAAAAAACGAGGGATACCGGGTGCTGAAAGCCGAAAATGGGCAACAGGCGATCGAGCTATTGGAATCCAATGAAGTGCATGTCATTATTCTCGATATTATGATGCCGCGGCTGGATGGGATTTCGGCTACATTTAAAATAAGGGAACAGCGTAATATCCCGATCATCATGCTCAGCGCTAAAGCGGAGGATTCGGATAAGATACATGGCTTATCAGTGGGAGCGGACGATTATGTAACCAAACCTTTTCATCCGATGGAATTGGTGGCAAGGGTCAAATCTCAACTCAGACGTTACGTGAGCCTCGGTACTTACCAGGATAAGTCACAGCGTATTGAAATCGATGGCCTTGTCTTGGATTCGGATGCGAAAGAAGTATTGCTCCACGGAGATACGGTGAAATTGACGCCGATTGAATTCAAAATCACTGAACTGTTGATGGTGAATGCGGGCCGTGTGTTTTCAATCCGCGATATTTATGAAAGAGTATGGAATGAACCGGCTTACAACGCGGAAAACATTGTTGCTGTCCACATACGGAAAATCCGCGAAAAAATTGAGACTGATCCAAAAAATCCAAGATATCTGAAGGTGGTGTGGGGCATTGGCTACAAAATTGAGAAATGATCTTTGGTCGATTATTGCAGTGACAATTGCTTTGTTTACACTTCTTTATTGTTTATCGTTCTTTATGGAAACCGTTTTATATAGTCCTGCGACAGAATTATTGGCATCACTTCGAACGGTGTCCAAAGGGGAAATTTAAAGATGAAAAAGTGGCTTTGGCTTACGACAATATCAATTGTCTTGATCAGTGTTTTCAGCGTAATGGAGCTGGGTCCGAAATATTTTGGCAAATCGTACCTGGAAACTGCTGACTTTAAGGAAGAATACAGATACTTTGTGAATCGATTGATTGTTACAGAACTGGATCCGCCAGAAGCGGAAACCGAATTTCCGGTTACAATGGAAGAAATTGAAGAGTATCGGACCAGATACGGCACATTAGCTGAGCAGATCCAAAGCATACAGGATCAATACAACCCGGATATAGAATATGCCCGGGAAAATGACAACGACAGTCTCGTGGAAATATTGTCGGAAGAACGCGACAGCAAAATACAGGCGATCCGTGATAATTTCGCAGATGATGATACCGTCAGGGAAAAGATTCTTGAAGATAAACAGCGTGCTGCGAAAGTTGCAGTAAATGGCATCATGAACGAACAAGGCAGCTTCAATGCACAGTCTCCCTATTATGTTTACGATTTGACGAACATCGAGACAGGGGAGAATTTCAAAAAGGGCGATTTAAGCAACCGGGCGTTTTTCGAAAAGAAATATTCGAATGCCGCACCGCTTCAATTCAATGGTGAAGAGCTGTTTTATTCCAATTACAATAACACTGAAATGATGATTCCAGTTTCAAATGCTGAATTTAAAGGAGTCGTACAGATTGACCGGTCCCTTTTGGCTGCAAGCGATCGGGGTGCTGCCATTGTAGGGCATGAATACATCAAAAACACATTATATCTATTAGGGGCTTTAGCGATTGCAGGCATCGTCCTGCTCTTTACAAAGCTGAAATTCGAGCAAGCCGCATTTTTAAAAATGCCTTTATACAGGAAGTGGACAGAATGGCCGCTTGAAGTGAAGTTGGGACTTTTCGCTGTCACCATATTATTTGCATTGCCATACGGTGTAGCAACTTCTCTCGGAATAATGGAATACACATTCTACGATGGGCTTACTTCATTCGTCTGGAATACGTTGAAGAATTTTGTATTGAACACAATTGTGCTGGCATTGCTCATCCTTCAGGGAATCTGGCTCTACACTTATTACAATAAATCGGATAAGTTGGTTGCCGACTTCAAAAGAAGCTATATACAGCGTTCGCTGCAGATGTCGCGTTACGCATTTTTGAAAAAATCGATCGGTGTCCAAATGCTGATTTTATTGGTTGTCATATTCTTCTGGGGGGCCGGGACAATGCTGTTGTTCATATTCCCGGCAGTGGTGCTCGTATGGGTGCCGGCGACACTTTTCATCGGGCTGCCGGTATTGCTGTTTATGATGAAGCGATTCGGCTATTTGAATGTTCTGATGGACAGTACGAAAGCGATTGCCGATGGGAGTTTGAATGAACAGATTCCTGTGAAAGGGAAATCTCCTCTTGCTCATCACGCCATCCAGTTGAACCGGCTGAAGGAAGGCGTCCGCCAGTCTGTATCGGAACAAGCGAAAAGTGAGCGGCTGAAAACAGAATTGATCACGAATGTCAGCCATGACCTGCGGACTCCGCTGACTTCGATCATCACTTATACAGACCTGATGAAGTCGCCGGAGCTTTCAGCGGAAGACCGGCTGATGTATGCCGATATTCTGGACAGGAAATCACAGCGCTTGAAAACATTGATCGAAGATCTTTTTGAAGTCTCCAAGATGGCCAGCGGAAATATGGAATTGCATCGCCAGCGTGTCGATTTTACGCAGCTGACGACTCAGGCATTTGCCGAACATGCGGAAGACATCTCTTCATCTGGCCTCGATTTCCGGATTTCAACACCCGAGCAACCCGTTTATATTATGGCGGATGGCCAAAAATGGTGGCGCGTGCTGGACAATTTAATCTTGAACGCCATCAAGTATGCGCTGCCGGGAACACGGGTGTTTGCCACTCTGAAAGAAAGGGATGGCCAGGCGGAATTCATCATGAAAAACGTCACCCGTTTCGAGTTGGGTGAGAACACAGATGAGTTATTTGAACGTTTCAAACGGGGAGATGTGGCAAGGCAGACAGAAGGTTCAGGTCTTGGACTGGCTATCGCACAATCCATTGTCGACTTGCACGGAGGCGCCATGAAAATCGAAGTGGACGGGGACTTGTTCAAAGTCACTGTGTCACTGAACAGTTTATAAAAATTGGGAAGGCTGTGTCCGAATGGACATGGCCTTTTTTGGGTTTCTTCTATTATTTATAAATGCCAGGTTTTGAAAAAGAGGAGCTAGGGGATAGAAGTTATGAACACAATAATTTTGAATGGAGGTCGACATATGGACACTAGAGGTTATTTCAATAATTTCATGAACGCGCTTCCTGAAATTCTCTTGGCGATTCTTGTACTTATTATCGGTTTTATTGTAGCCAAGATGGTGGAGAAAGCGGTTTACAAATTATTGGACAAAACTAAGCTTGATGAAAAAGCAGGGATGTCACAGCAGAAATACAGCCTGTCGAAAATCATCAGCAAAATTGTATTTGTACTGATTCTGCTTTTCACAGTGGCATTATTCTTCAATATCCTGAATCTTGGAGCCATTGGAGCACCATTCCTGGGCATCTTCGATAATTTATCTGGTGCGTTCCTCAGCATTCTAAAGGCCGCCTTGATTCTTTTATTGGCTTGGGTGCTGGCTACAGTTGTAAAACGCCTAATTTTAGTGGCAGGCAGAAAATTCGATTTTGGAAAAGTCACCAAAAAGACCGGTGCATCCAAAAAAGATACAGTCAAATGGACAGAGACGGCAGCGAATATCGCATTCTATCTGATCCTGCTGTTGTTTTTACCGGCAGTACTGAGTGCGTTGAATATCGACGGTCTTAGCGAACCGTTTTCGAACATGCTTGCAAGTGTCCTGAATTTCATACCGAAATTGATTGCAGCGGCAATCATCTTCGCCATCGGCTGGATCGCGGCAACCATCGTTAAAAAGATCCTTTCAAAATTCCTGGAGTCGATCGGGACGGATCGCTTAGCGTCAAAACTGAAAATTTCACAATTCTTCAGTGGCACAAGCGTATCGAATGTCATCGGCATCATCGCCTTTATCCTGATCATGCTGCCAGTAACGATAGCTGCCCTTGAAGTGCTTGCGCTTCGTGGAATTTCCGGTCCTGCAATCGCGATGCTGAATGATATTCTGACCATGATCCCGAATATTATCGTTGCGATCCTGCTGATTCTTGCCGGAATAATCATTGGCCGCTGGGTCAAAGATTTTGTGGTCCAATTGATGAAAAACCTTGGAGTGGATTCTCTTACTGAAAAAATGGGCATGAATAAAACCGCGGATCCGGACACAGATCCTTCTGCTTATTCACTGGCCAAAATTATCGGTGTAGTGGCACAGGTATTAATCATCCTTTTGTTCACAGTCGAAGCTTTGCAATTATTGAACCTGGAGTTCATGGTATCGCTGGCAACAGGAATCTTCGCATACATTCCTGCTGTTATTGCGGCATTGGTCATTCTGGCAATCGGCTTCTGGCTGGCGAACCTGGCTGAAGATTTTATCGGAAGTGTATTCAAAAAATCTTCCGGCGGCCCTCATGTCCTTCGCTATGTCGCCAAATATGCCATCCTGGCATTCGCTTTCTTCATGGCGCTTGACCAGTTGGGAATTGCGGCTTCCATCATCAATTCGGCGTTTATCCTGATACTTGGCGGAGCAGCCCTAGCATTCGGTCTGGCTTTCGGACTTGGCGGCAAAGAACATGCTTCACGTTATTTGGATCGAATGGAAAACAGCCTGAAAGAGACTGAAGTCGACAAAGAGAAATGGGAAGAGAAAAAAAGGGAACAGGAAGCCAAGAAAGTTGGATTGGCTAAAGAAGCAAAAGCGGCAGTCGACCCGATTGTAGAAAAAACTTCACCTGATGAGAGACATCCATTTGAAGGATCAAAAGATACAAAAGGTCCGACAACTGATTTCCCGAAGAATTTCAATCAAGACGCACATGATAGCTGGAACGGACGCAACCGGAACATGGACGATCCGTTCAACGATAAATAAGCACAAAAAGAAAAGGCGGCCGCGGCCGCCTTTTTTGTTTTCACTTTTTGTTAATCTTTCGGAGCGACCAGTTTATGCTGGAAGGCATAGATGACCGCCTGGGTCCGGTCATGGACTTCCAACTTCGCCAGCAGATTGCTGACATGGGATTTTACTGTCTTTAATGCTATGTAAAGCTCATCGGCAATTTCCTGGTTCGTATAGCCGTGGGCAAGCAGCAGAAGAATCTCCATTTCCCGTTCGGTCAGATCTTCATGAAGCACACGTTCATGGCGCATCTGCTTCATCATTTTACTCATCACTTCCGGCTCGAGGACCGGGGTGCCATTCATTGTTTCGCGGATGGAGTCCGCGATCCGTGAAGCTTTAGAGGTTTTCAGAATATAGCTGACTGCGCCAGCTTTTAGCGCAGGATACACTTTGTCATCATCCAGGAAACTGGTGACGATCATGATTTTCGCTTCCGGCCATTCACGGATGATCGCATCTGTTGCCTCAGCGCCATTCATGACCGGCATGACCATATCCATCAGGATTACATCCGGGCGTAATTCGAGTGCCATTTCAACAGCTTCTTCGCCGTTTGCCGCTTCACCGGCGACTTCCATATCTTCCTGTGCCTGCAGATAAGCGGATACACCGATCCGGACCATTTCGTGGTCATCAACTAACAGAATTCGTATCATCCGGAATCTTCCTTTCAATAGGTACTTTCACTTCGACAATGGTTCCCTCGGAAGGAACTGAAACAATTTTGCTTGTAGCCCCGATTTCAATGGCACGTTCTTCAATGTGCTTTAACCCATAGGAAGTCGACTTTGATTGTTCGCTTTCAAAACCGACGCCGTTGTCCTGTATGCGTAAAATGGCGAAATTATCCCGTTCGATAAATAGAATGTGGACTTCGCTGGCTTTTGAATGGCGCAATGTATTGGACAGTGTTTCCTGGGCGATGCGGAACAGGTGGTCTTCGGCACCTTTTTGCAAAGGCACTTCTTCGAGTTTATGTTCAATTGTAAAATAGACTTTTTCCTTCAATTCGGACACCAACTCAAATAAACCTTGCCGCAAACTTTTATCGTGCAAAGCCGCCGGCCGCAGATGAAGCAATAAAGCCCGCATTTCGAGCTGCGCCTGCTGGACCATTTTTTCGGTTTGCAGCAAGCTATTAGAGACTTCTTTGCCTTCAGTCATGGAAGATAACAGCATGGAAGCTGCAAACAATTGCTGGGATACGGAATCATGCAGCTCCCGTGCCAGCCGCTGCCGTTCCATGACTAAGCGTTCCTGTATAAGCTGATCTTGAGTTTCAGCCCGTTCGTTGGCAATGCGTGTCAGGCTTTTTCGTTGGGATTCCAATAATTTTTGGAGTTTTAATATCGAAACGGAAAGTTGGGACGGCAACGTTTTCATTTGCGCAGCCTCTATGACGCTTTGATCTTCGTTGCGGAGCAGAGCCTGGAAAATCTCTTCGATGTCCCGGACTTTCGCGCGCGATAAAGACTCAGTCCACCAGGAAATTCCGGCAGACAGCGCCACCATCAAGACGAACAGCCAGACACCGAAGGGAAGGCCGGCTACAAAATCTTCCCACAGGACGGACCAGGTATTTACAGCAGGCAGGCCTAAAAGAGCCAATAAAATACTGAAGATGACAGCGGCGAACAAAGCCATGAAAAATAGGCTGCGAGGCAGGATCTGTCTCATCGGCGAATCACCTCGACATCCCCCATCCAGGTGGTGACGGAAACGATCAATTCCGTTTTTACATCATCGACGTGTTCGTAGCCGTCTTTGGTGTGGACAGAACCGTACCAGATCCGCTGCTTTTCGCCGTTGAAAAAGCGGGCATCCCCAAAAACAGTCGAATAGTAGACGCGAACAGGAACTTCGTACGGAACAATCAGGCGAACCCGGCCGAATCCCTGGCGAATCGATATCAGGGACGTTTGCTTTGGTAAAACGGTTTGCGTTGCATCAATCAATAGATCACCGATAAATCCTTGGACATGGATGTCTTTCCATTCGTAAGATTCAATTGGAGTTGCTTGTGCTGATAAGAATTTATTCTGGATCAGCCCTTTATCAACCGGACCTCGCATCGGCACTTCCTGCTGCCATTCCTCGCCTTTCCATAACCGGATCAAAAGATACACAGCCGCAGCCAGAATGAACAGGCGAAGGCTCCACATGGAAAGAATTGAAATTCCGATCAGGATAAAGCCTGTCCAGAAATAGGATTGCCGGTATTTGGGGCTGTTCTTATTGCCATAATAGATGAGTCCGATGCCAAGAAGAACCAAAAACACGCTGCCGTTGCCGAAAAAAGCAGCTTCCACGAATATGAGAAATAATGCGCTCAAGGCAAAAAATGCCTGTCTGTTGGTTGAGAAATAATTCATCGCGTTTTTGCCTCCTTCTTTGCAGCAGAAAAGTAAGAGGGAAATCCATCCCTCTTACTCTAGCTTACACAATTTCCTTGGATTTCGCGCTGTTTTTTTCCAGCGCTTCAAGACGGCGTTCCATTGTCGAACGCTCGTGGCGTTCTTCTACTTTATTGCCGAGGGATTTGATATAGCTGGCCATGTCATCAAACGAGCCGATCCGTTCAGCCACCAGTTCAGGGCTCAGGATTTTATCCATCTGATAATGTGCGCGGGTGGCGTTTTCCTTACCCATCAATTGCAGCTGGCGCACTTTCATATCTTTTACTTTATGTTTCATTTCTTCATAACGCTGCTCGAGTGCAACACTTTCAGCTGCATTTTCGTCAAGCGTCTTACGCAGTTCATCTACGCGTGAACTGTAAGCGGCGACTTCCTGTTCAGCGAATTGGGACAAGTCGCTTTCGCCTGCGGATTGAGCAAGTTCAGCTTGAGCCTGGCGCTTTTCAAGGAAGATTTGTGCTTCCTGCAATTCTTTTTCCAGCTTGGCGTGCAAGCTGGTTTGGCGTTCCAGCCATTTCCCTGCGGTCTCCGTCTCTTTCTCCGCTTCCTGAATATATTTATTCAGTAAACTGATCGGATTTTTTTCCTCTTTCTTATCGAGTAACGCATCCATGTCCGTCGCCACCGCGAATTTTAAACGCTGCCATAATGTTGTCATGTAATTTCCTCCTTATTTGTTCAGCTTTTGCCATTCTTTTTCAAAGTTGGTGAAAGGATCATTTTTAACTGACGGTGAACCCTCTTCTTCGTTCCATTTTCTGTAGATATACCAAAGCACTGCAATGGCCAATACACCGATGATTGCAGGTACATTGGAAATTGCGGATACCGCGCCAACTGCTGCAACAAAGCCCCACCAGATTTTAGCGGCTGTCGACATGCTTCTCAGGTAATAATGTACACCGATATAGATGATGACTCCTGAAAAAGCGAGGCCGATGATTGGCCCCAGATTCGAAAGGGCGATAATTCCGGCGATGATGCCGATGACTGTCATCCAAAACTTGTTCAAGTTATTTCCTCCTCTCAATTTGTAACTTAATCATATCAACGTTCAGAAAACCGCAACACGGTCTGTCACTGCATCTTTTACTCAGACTTGAGGCTTAGTCGCTTCCCGGTAGTTTACAGATGAGAAACGAAGGTATAATGAAATGTAAACAGGAAAGAGGTGAGGGTTTTGAAACAGATAGCTGCCGGACTTTTGGCCCTGCTGATCTACTGCGCTCTTGCAGGATACATAGGATGGGCCGTTTTTATATGGCTGACCAGTTTTTCATTGGTCATCAATGCATGGTTTTTCCTGTTATTTTGGGTCTTATTATCATTCAGTTATTTTATCGGCTTGCTGGGCCACAAATGGCTGGGTTTCACGATTGCTGGTTCATATTGGCTGGCTTTTTTCCAGTATGCGCTGCTGATCGTGCCGCTGGCTAATCTGGCAGTGATTGCCATCAGCCACCCACAGGATGTTCAATTTACAGGTACTGTGGCCGCTGCTCTCTTTCTGCTGATTTTTCTTTTCGGCACTTTTTTTGCCTACAGTCCAGTTGTCCGGAAACAAGAATTCACTGTAAAGGGCAGTGGGGAGGATTTGGATATCGTCATTGCTTCCGATTTCCATCTTGGTGTTCTATCAGGCAAACGGCACCTGAAGCGCTTTGTGGATTTAAGCAATAAACTCGAACCGGACCTGGTATTGCTTGCAGGGGATCTGGTGGATGACGATCCGATCTGGTATGCAAGATATGGCATGTCGGAAGTGATGCGCAGGCTGGAGTCGAAATATGGTGTCTTCGGAGTATTGGGCAACCACGAATATTATGGAAAGAAAATCCCGTTGCTTGTCCGTGTCATGGAAGAATCCGGCGTTTCGATATTAAGGGATGAGACGGTTGAGATTGCGGGTTCATTCAATCTGACCGGACGGGAGGAACGGACCAACGGCAAAAGGGATCTGCTCGAAAACTTAAAGCCTGCAAGCGGACTCCCATGGATCGTCATGGACCATACGCCGTCGGATTTGAAAACGCCGGTCGAGCTCGGTGTTGATTTTCATATTTCGGGCCATACGCATAAAGGGCAGATGTGGCCAAATCATTTGATTACAAAAAGAGTATTCGAACTGGATTATGGGTACCGTTTAAAAGAGGCCACTCATTTTCTGGTTTCTTCAGGCTTCGGCTTTTGGGGACCGCCAATCCGCATCGGGAGCCGATCGGAGCTGTGGTTCGTGAGGATGAAATTCGAAAATAAATGAATGGAAGTGTGGTTTAGATGGAAGCATGGATTACTTCTATAATGGAAGACTATGGATACATGGGGATATTTTTTCTGATTCTAATGGAAAATGTTTTCCCACCGATTCCTTCTGAAATTGTACTGACTGTCGGCGGATTTATGACAACCACTGCTGGATTGAGCGTGACAGGAGTCATCGCCGCATCCACTGCCGGCTCAGTTGCTGGAGCTGTAATCCTTTATTACATCGGAAGATGGCTGAGTGTGGAGCGCCTGGAAGGGCTAGTCGAAAAATATGGCAAATGGCTGCGTTTTAAAAAGGCAGATCTTCATAAAGCGGATGCCTGGTTTGACCGTTACGGCGTGTGGGCGGTTTTCTTCGGCAGACTGGTTCCTGTCGTCCGGAGCCTCATATCGGTTCCTGCTGGAATGTCAGGCATGAAAGTAAAGATGTTTCTATTATTTACAATTGCCGGAACGCTGATATGGAATACTATTCTTGTCGTTTTAGGCGCCGCGGTAGGAGAAAATCGTGAAGTGATCATGCGCCAGTTGGAACTCTACTCGAATGCGGTTTATATTTTATTGGCTGTGGGAGCGGTTGTCGGCATATGGATTTTCATCCGGAAAAGGCGTAAGGACTAGGAAGAACCACTTGAAATTGAAGCTGCTTACATAAATTGCTATAATAATTAGACAATTAGATTGGAGGATGTTTTATGAAGCCGATTGTTTATATCACCCGGAAATTGCCTGAGGAGGCGATAAAAGGTCTTGAAAATTCATACGAAGTACGGATGTGGCAGGAAGAGGAAAAACCGGTGCCGCGTGAAGTCCTCATGGAAGAAGCGAAGAAAGCATCTGCATTGTGGACGATGCTATCCGATCAGATAGACAGGGAATTGATAGAAGCGGCGACGGATTTAAAAATAATTGCCAATCTTGCGGTGGGGTATAACAATATTGATTTGGATGCGGCGAGGGAACGGGGAATTGCTGTGACAAATACACCGGAAGTGCTGACGGAGACGACGGCGGATCTGGCATTCGGTTTGCTGCTGGCGACTGCCAGAAGGCTGATCGAAGCGGAAAAAACAGTTCGTTCAGGTGAGTGGCAGTCATGGACGCCGATGGGGATGACTGGACAGGACGTCTACGGCGCAACACTTGGAATCATCGGCATGGGCCGCATAGGTGAAGGAGTCTGCAGACGAGCTGGCGGTTTTGATATGAAAGTGATGTACCATAACCGTACCCGCAGAAGCCTTGAAGATGTAGAGTATGCTGAACTGGATGAGCTGCTTTCCAAATCCGATTTTGTTATGATCCTTACACCTTTGACGGAAGAAACCAAAGGGATGATCGGCAAACGGGAATTGGATCTGATGAAGGATACAGCTTGCCTGATCAATGTTGCAAGAGGCGGTATCGTAGACGAAGACGCTTTATACGACGCACTCAAAGAACGAAAAATATGGGCTGCTGGATTGGATGTCTTCGAACAGGAGCCGCTTCCCCTCGACAATAAGCTGCTGGAACTCGATAATTTGACAGTGCTTCCCCATATCGGCAGCGCCGGCATCCGGACTAGGCACCAGATGATGGGGTTGAATGCCGAAGCGATAGCGGCATGTCTGGCAGGGCAATCAATAAAGAACAGGGTTTGTTGATGGACAAGTAATTTATTGTGTATCTGAAATAATGTATAAACAGCCGTTTCTGCGGCTGTTTTATTTTTATATAAAATTTATTAAAAACCCTTAATAGTCGATATTTCACAAAACAGCTGCGAAGACTCGAACGAAGCAACGCAGCGATGCAGGAGCACGGGTTTTCACGCTTGCTCACCAAGGCGTCTTCGCTGTTTTGCTCCGTATCTTTAGAGAATTCTCTCAGCAAAGGCGCGGCTCAGGACTGAGCGGAGCAATAAGACGAGTGGGCTCCTCGGCTTATTGTGGGAGCTTTGTCCATAGCGCCGAAGCGGCTTAACTATACAGATTCTTTACTTTTGCCTATATAGAAGAAAGTTGAAATTCACTGTGTTTTATTGTAAAATGGTTGAGGTTTTGAAGTCTTGATGGCTGAAGAAGCAAATTGAAGAATAGGGGGTATGATTCATGCAAAATCATACACACAACGTTTTACTTTATTACCTATATACACCGATTGAAGATCCAGCGGCATTTGCTGCTGAACATTTGGCTGCCTGCAAGGAGCTCGAATTGAAAGGACGCATCCTGGTGTCGGAAGAAGGCATCAACGGCACATGTTCAGGCACAATCGAGCAAACGGAAGCTTATATGGAAATGATGAAAAATGATGAACGTTTTTCAGAGATCGTCTTTAAAATCGACGAAGCTGATGGACATGCATTCAAAAAAATGCACGTGCGCGCGAAAAAAGAAATCGTTCACTTGGGACTTGAAGAAGATATCAATCCGAACGAATTGACTGGCACTTACCTGGAACCGACTGAATTCTATAAACGCATGCAGGATCAGGACACAATCGTCCTTGATGCCCGCAATGATTACGAATACGACCTTGGCCATTTCCGCGGTGCTATCCGTCCGGAGATTGAGAACTTCCGCGACCTGCCGGAATGGGTCAGAGATAATAAAGAAATGTTCGAAGGCAAGAAAATCCTGACGTATTGCACAGGCGGAATCCGCTGTGAAAAATTCTCCGGCTGGCTGAAAAGGGAAGGCTTTGAAGATGTGGCGCAGCTTCATGGCGGCATCGCTACCTACGGCAAAGACCCTGAAGTAAAAGGACAGCTTTGGGACGGTCAGATGTACGTTTTTGATGAGCGCATCGCAGTGCCTGTCAATCAGGTGGAGCATACAGTAGTCGGCAAAGATCATTTTACTGGCGAGCCATGTGAGCGCTATGTAAACTGTGCAAATCCTGAATGCAACAAGAAAATCCTCAGCTCCGAAGAAAACGAACATAAATATATGCGTTCTTGCAGTGATGAATGCCGTGAACACCCGCGCAACCGTTATGCATTTGAACATGGTTTGACAGGTTCAGAAGTTCAGGCAAGGCTTGACGCTTTAAAAGAAACATCTGAAGTTTAATGGCAGATGCTTATAACGGCAGGACAGAGTGACCAATGAAATGAAGCAAGGAAAAAACACCCCAAAGTCGTGTGGAACAGCAACGACTTTGGGGTGTTTTTCTGTTGAGGTACATAAAATGATTCAAGTTTTAGCTTTTTGGTTGTCCGGGTAAATAATAGTAAGTCGATAAATAGGAGGTTGATCAGTATGAAATCGAAAAACCGAGAATTTGAAGTGGTTTATACGGAACAGGAACTTGAAGAAAAAGTGGAAGAAATGAAATCGTGAGGTTATGACAAAAACGATATCCATGTTTTGGCGAATAATGCGGATATCCTCAATTCTGATGAAACACAGGAAGGAGTCCACACTCACGAAACGGAAACGATCACCGATAAATTCAAATCAGTTTTCACGGGCGAAGATGCAGTGCGCGAAGAGTTGAATGCATTGGATTTAAGCCAAACAGAAATTGATGAATTTCATGATATTCTCGATGATGACGGCATTGTGCTATATACAGACCATCGAAATGACACTCGAATATAGGAGAAAAAAGTACCGGACACCATTGTGACCGGTACTTTTATACTTCAGATTCTTTTTCTGCACAATTGAAACAGAAAAGTTCCCCTTCAATATACACTCCATCCAGGAAACCATCACGGCAATAAATTTCCTTCCCGCAATTCGAACAAATTCCAATAAGTTCAAGCATCGGCCAGATCATCCGCATATATGTACATCGCTTCACGCAGGTACTTGGATAAGCCAGCTCCGTGACGGTCGATATTCTTGGCGAAGCGGCTGTCGTTTGCATAAAGATCAGCAAGACCGCGGAACATTTTCGGTGAACAATTATAGAAACGGTCCAACAGCGTATAATATGCCTGCATTTCGACTTGGACTTCAGGTGACTCCGGCGGCAAATGCATCAAATTGGAGACAGCGTTGTAAATCCGATCGCCTTCACGGTTGATTTCTTCGAGATCCTCTTCTTCTTTTTCCGGCTTTGCATTTGCGGTTGCAACTGCAGTCTCTGACTCATCCGTTGCAGTTTCTTGTGCCGGTTCCGGTTCGGTGAAATTAACATCTTCCAGAATTTCATCCTGGCCTGCAAAATCTTCTTCCACCTTTAGAGTTTCCATAGTTTCTGCTGCAACAGTTTCAACTTCTGCAGTTTCAACTTCAGCCGGCGGATCAAGATATAATTTGATGTTGTCGTCTGTTTTCTTGATGCTGAAGGGGGAAAAGCGCTGTTCATTGGTCAATTCCTGCACTCCTGCATATTCCAGCTGAGTGAGCTCAGCATTTTCTATCAATTTTTCGATTCGCTGTTTTTTCTGGCGTAATAATTCCGCATGTTGTGTCAAGGCAAAAGTGGCATCGAAACCTTCGGCTACCAACTCCTGGATTTTTTTAAGAGAAAATCCTAATTCTTTGAAAAATAAGATGTGTTGGAGCAGTTTCAAATCATCGTCATTATAATAACGGTATCGGTTGGATCCAATATTCGATGGTTTCAACAAACCGATGCTGTCGTAATGATGGAGAGTGCGGACACTGACTCCTGCTATTGTAGCTACTTCCTGTACTTTGTACATAATTAATCACCTCTTCCATTTGATTAGACTATGACGTTCCGTAAGTGTCAATACATTTTGGGCTTTGCAGAATAAAATGATACTTTATGCATGGAAATAAAACTGGATTCATGAGAAAAATTAAACTGGGAATTAAAATTTAGAAAATTCAAGATTTTTTTCAATCCACCTGTGAATTTATAGCTTAATGTGAAATAATGGATTTGTAAGCGCTTTCTTTTATGCGGACCATTTATAAAGGAGGAATGAAAATGAAGTTGACTAATTATGTGGACGGCAAATGGCAGGATGCTAAAAATCTTCAATTCGCAGCCGTATTGAATCCGGCGACAGGCAAAGAACTGGCGCAAGTTCAACTGTCTGGTGCATCAGATGTCGATAGAGCTGCAAAGGCAGCCAAAGCGGCTCAAAAAACATGGGCGAAAGTTCCGGCGCCAAAGCGGGCGTCGTATTTATATGAAATTGGCCGGATTATGAAAGAGCGCAAAGAACATCTGGCGCAAGTTCTGACAAAAGAAATGGGTAAAGTGATTGAAGAAGGCCGAGGTGAAGTGCAGGAAGGAATCGATATGGCTTTTTATATGGCAGGCGAGGGACGGAGATTATTTGGCGAAACAACGCCTTCCGAGCTGTCGGATAAATTTGCAATGAGTGTCCGTGCACCAATTGGAGTTGTCGGCTTGATAACGCCATGGAATTTTCCAGTGGCAATCGCTACATGGAAGTCTTTCCCGGCTATTGTGGCAGGAAATACTTTTTTATGGAAACCGGCAACAGAGACACCGATGATGGCTTATGAAATGAGCAAGATATTTGCTGAAGCTGGTCTTCCGGACGGAGTCGCCAATATCGTTTTCGGCACAGGGTCGGAAGTGGGTACCGCTATGATCGAGCATCCAGATATAAGAGTCATTTCATTTACCGGTTCGACCGAAACAGGAAGAAAAGTGGCTGAACTCGGGGGGCGGAACCTGAAGAAAGTTTCATTGGAAATGGGTGGCAAGAATGCAGTGATTGTCATGGAAGACGCCGATTTGGACCTGGCGGTTGAAGGCATATTATGGAGCGCTTTTGGAACAGCGGGCCAGCGTTGCACCGCTTGCAGCCGCGTTATTGTGCATAGGGAAGCGAAAGAAGAATTGCAGGACAGGCTTCTGGAGAAAATGAAAAGCCTGACGATTGGCGATGGTACGGATGAAAGCATCAAAGTGGGGCCAGTGATCAATAAAAAAGCACTTGAAAAAATCCATTCGTATATTGAAATTGGGAAACAGGAAGGCGCGGTGCTTCTTGCAGGGGGAGAGATCCTGACTGGCGGCCATTACGATAAAGGAAACTATTACGCACCGACATTGTTTACAAATGTGGCAGCTTCCATGCGCATAGCTCAGGAAGAAATCTTCGGCCCTGTCATTTCCATTATTGAAGTGGACTCTTTTGAAGCGGCCATCGAAGTGAATAACGGTGTCATTTATGGACTGTCGAGTTCGATTTATACGCAGGACGTGAATCGGGCATTTAAAGCGCAACGTGATTTGGATACGGGCATTGTCTATATAAATGCAGGTACGACCGGAGCAGAAATCCATTTGCCATTCGGCGGTACGAAAGGGACTGGCAATGGCCACCGTGATTCAGGTGTGGCGGCGCTCGATGTCTTTACTGAATGGAAATCTGTCTACGTGGATTTCAGCGGTAAATTGCAACGGGCACAAATAGATAACGAAATTTAAACAGGAAAGGGGCAGACCCAAGATGAAAGTAGCTGTGTTAGGTGCGGGGCTCATGGGCAAGCAGGCTGCAGGCGATCTTATCCAAAATGAAGAAGTGGAAAAAGTTTATCTGGCGGACGTCGACACTGGTAAAGCGGAAATTTTCAAGGAGACACTGAACAATGACAAGCTGGAAGTGCTCCATCTGGATGCGAATGACGATCAATCGTTGATATCGGTTATTTCCCGAGCGGATGTTGTAATCAATGCCCTTTTTTACACGTTCAATGTCAAGGTAGCGGAAATTGCGGTTGAATGCGGCGTTCACGCTGTTGACCTGGGTGGACATATCGGGGGCGCTACCGATGCCGTTTTGAACCTTCATGAAAAAGCTCTTGAAAAAGGCGTGACACTTATTCCGGATCTTGGCGTGGCTCCAGGTATGATCAACATCATCACCGGCTATGGGGCAGGCAAACTGGACCGGGTCAGTGATATCAAAATATTGGTAGGCGGCATACCTGTCCATCCGGAACCGCCGCTTCAGTATAATCACGTTTTTTCATTGGATGGGGTTTTTGACCATTACACAGATCCTTCGCATGTCCTGCGGGAAGGAAAATTATTGGAAGTTCCTTCGCTTTCTGAAATCGAACATGTCGAATTTGAAGAATTCGGCGAGCTGGAAGCTTTCCATACTTCTGGCGGAACATCAACAATGACAGAAACGTTCAGTGATATCGACAACTTGGAATATAAGACTCTTCGTTATAAAGGTCACGCGGAAAAATTTCAATTGCTTGTCGACCTCGGATTCACAGATCGCGAGAAAACGGTCACAGTAGACGGGCGGAAAGTTAAAATACGTGATGTTCTGAGGGAAGTTCTAACCCCGATTACCGAACTAGGAGAGAAAGAAGATGCAGTCGTGCTCAGGATAACGGTATCCGGTACAAAAGATGATGAGGGGATAACCTGCACCTATAACATGGTAACAAAAAAAGATCGCCAGTCAGGAGTGACAGCGATGGCCCGGGCGACTGCTTTTACCATTTCCGCAGTTGCACAGATGATTGGCACAGGCTTAATCGATAAGCGTGGTTCATATCCACCGGAACTTATTGTTCCGGGCGATGAATACATCAAGGAGATGGCAAAGCGCGGAGTTGAAATCAAAGAGACAGTGCAGCGGACAGCATTTCAGCAATAATAAAAAAGCATCTGGAGGTTTTCATATGGACTTCAGCTTTACAGAAGAACAAACATTATTAAGAAAGACTGTCAGGCAATTCGTGGACAACGAAATCCTTCCTCATATAGGAGAATGGGACAGTAAAGGCGGCTTTGATCCGATCATTTGGAAACGACTGGCAGAGCTCGGGCTGATGGGCGTTTGTATTCCTGAAGAATATGGGGGAAGCGGGATGGATTATAACTCCCTTGCAATTGTCTGTGAAGAATTGGAAAGAGGTGACACGACTTTTCGGACGGCTGTCTCCGTTCATATCGGATTGAATTCGCTGACGATCCTTCAATGGGGGACAGAAGAACAGAAAAGGAAATTTTTAATTCCGCAGGCTAAAGGCGAAAAAATCGGAGCTTTCGGACTGACCGAACCTGGAGCTGGTTCAGATGTAGCTGCAATTTCAAGTACTGCTGTCCGGGACGGTGAAGATTATATCTTGAACGGACAAAAGACCTGGATATCATTATGTGATTCGGCTGATCATTTCATCGTTTTCGCTTATACGGATAAAGCCAAAAAACATCAAGGCATAAGCGCTTTTATTGTTGAGCGTGACCGTGAAGGATTTTCCTCCAAAGCCATCAAGGGCAAATATGGGATTCGCGCAGGAAATACAGGTGAATTATTTTTTGAAGATGTTCGCATACCAGCCGGCAATAGGTTGGGCGAAGAAGGAGAAGGCTTCAAGATAGCGATGGCTTCTCTGGATAACGGCCGTTTTACAGTAGCGGCAGGAGCATGCGGCTTGATCAGCGCGTGTATGGAGGAAAGTGTAAAATACTGCCGCACACGTTCGACATTCGGAAAATTGATAGGTGAACACCAACTGGTGCAGCAGATGCTGGCGCGCATGGAAGCGGGGTATCAAATGAGCCGCTTATTGGTATACCGGGCAGGCGAGCTGAAGAATCAAGGCGTCAGGAACACAAGGGAGACATCCCTCGCAAAATGGCAGGCTTGTGATTTCGCTAACAAAGCAGGCGACGACGCAGTCCAAATCCACGGGGCTTACGGCTATTCGGATGAATATCCAGTCGCTCGCTTTTTGCGGAATTCAAAAGCGCCGGTGATTTATGAAGGCACCCGTGAAATTCATACGATCATGCAGGCGGAATATGTATTAGGTATGAGAGAAGATAAAGATTTGAACAAAATGCTGCCGAAATGGCCATTTGAAAATTGACGAGTATTGCTAAAGCATAATAATAGAAAGAGGCCGCAAAGAAAAGAACTTCTTTGCGGCCTCTTTTTTTCGTTCACCCCTCCATTTCAAGAGGGGTAGGGACGAACATTTTCAGTTTTTGGGGGAGGATTTCAATATCAGCCGGAGTTTTCAAATAGATCTCCCCATCCGTGTCGATGTCCAATGGCTCGTCTGTTTCAATGCCTACACGTGTCCCTTGGTAATGACGGATATGGGCCAGTTCTTCGATAGGGACATCAGGTTTGGACAATGAAAACCATTCCAAAATAGCGGCAATCGAAGAGGTTTGAATGATAAAGACATCGAGAAGCCCATCGGAAGGGTCGATTGAATCCATTGGAAAAGAATGGGTCCCTATCGATTTTCCGTTCATGACAAGTGCGAGTACGCCATTCTCTTCATGCTTTACGCCGTCAACACTCAAATGGATGGGAAATGGTTCGGTTTGCCGCATGGACTGCAGCCCGCTCATGAAATAACTCAACTTGCCGTAACGTTCCTTGAACTGGATATCAATATTTGTTGAAGCATCTGTGATAATCCCGATACCCGCGAAATTCAGGAAAGAATGGCCGTTGATACTCGCTGCATCAATTCCTTTTATCACTCCGCCAGCCAATTCTTCTGCAGCCAGGGTCAAGTCCATCGGGATATCAAGAGTTCGCGCGAAATCGTTGCATGTACCGCTCGGAATAATGCCCAGCGGCGGAGGTGCGGACACATCGGACAGCGCCTGCACAGCGTCGTGGATTGTGCCGTCTCCACCGGCGACAAACAGCGCGTCTGCGTCAGCAGCCAATGTTCTGCACGCAGCTCTCAATTCTTCGGGGCTGTTCGTCTGGATAAGTTCCAGTTTTTCAGAAACAGCCGCTATAGCAGGCGCGGTCATCGAGATGACGGAGTCTGCCGTGGACGCCCCTGCCTGTCCGTTATACAATAAAACTGAATGCTTAAATTTCGGCACGGTAAATCCTCCTTAAACTACTCTTATTAAATACATTTCCACTGGAAGCTTATCAATAAACAATACAGAATGATACTTAAGAAAAAATAATCTGGGAGTTGATGGAATGACGGACAGGATTTATTACCAGGACGCCGCTATACAGACGGCAACGGCTAAAGTTATAGCCAATGGCACCGATGAAAAAGGGAATTATGCAACGCTCGACCGCAGCTGCTTTTATCCTGAGGGTGGGGGACAGCCAGCCGATACAGGAATGATCGGTCAGACAGAAGTGACGGATGTGCAGATAATCAATGGAGAGATACGGCATTATACTGCCGACAAATTGAATAATGGCGAATATGAATTAATAATCGACTGGGAGCGCCGCTTTGATCATATGCAGCAGCATACAGGCCAGCATCTGCTGAGCGCCGTATTCGAGGATGAACTGGGCATGGCGACGAAAAGCTTCCATTTGGGGGCGGAAAAAGTTTCGATTGACCTGGATGTCCCGAAAATAAGCAAAGAACAAGTACGTAGTATTGAGCAGAAAGTGAATTCACTGATTTATAGGCAGATCCCTGTAGAAACAGAGTGGGTGACACAAGAACAGGCATCAAAAATGAAACTGCGCAAAAAGCCGGCAGTCGAAGGGGATATCCGGCTTGTAAAAATAGCGGACATCGATCTCAATGCCTGCGGAGGCACGCATTTACATAACATTGCTGAATTGGGTCTGCTGAAAATTATCCGCACCGAAAAAGCGAAAGGAGGCACGCGCGTTTACTTTCTAGCCGGAAAACGCGCAATGGCACATTTTGATTTGCTGCAATCAATAGCCGATCAATTGACAAATAGTTTGAACGCGCCGGCGGCTGAATTGCCGGAAGCGGCTGAAGCTGTTCTGAATGACAGGAAAACCAAGGAAAAACAATTGAGAACCATCTCGCTTGAATATTTAAAACTTGAAGCGGAAAACTTTAAACCGGATGGAAACCAGCTGATCATGGATTTCAGTGAACGGCCCTTCAAAGACGTTCTGCAATTGGCGAAACTGACAGCAGAAAATAACCCTTCTCTTTACTTGTTCTTCTTTATTTCGGAAGAAGGAAATGAACGCTTTGTCTGCGCCAAAGGCGAAAATGCACCAGGCGATATGAAGTGTGTTCTCGGAAAAATTATCGAAGACGCGGGCGGCAAAGTGGGCGGAACTGAGAGTCTGGCACAAGGCGGCATAAAGCGGGATGGCGGTCTGGAGGCCTATTCCGGGAAGTTTCGGAACTTAATCAGAGAAATTATATAAATTCTGTAACTTTTCTGTAATATGTCTGTCTAATAAAGTAAAAGCAGACAGAAAGGACGTGGATGATACATGAAGAAAAGAAGTTTATGGCTCATTGCGGCTGCACTTATAGCCGCTATAGGAATCGGTTTTGCTTTCATGATTGATAAAGTGTCGATAAGCGCCTCATCCATTGCATTGGCAGAACAAGGGTGGAGAGCCAACTTTTCTTCCCCGCTCCATTCTGATGCTATTGAAAAAGGGCATATTTATCTGACGGACGCAGAAGAAGAGCCGGTTGATGTCGAAATGACACTTCTGGAAAACGGAAAGACCCTTGAAATACCAGAAATTTCAACAGGGCAATACATCCTGCATGTGAAAAAATCAGCGATAAAAGGTAAGTTCCTGAAAAGCCTTGCCAGCAGTCAAGTGGAATTTTCGGTTCAGGAAGAAATTACCGCGTTGTCCAATGAAGAAGAACTGAAAGCATATTTTAAACAATTGCTCGAACTGCAGAAAAACAATGAGCGATATGGTGCTTTCGGTGAAGGTTCCGGAATGGCGACTGAAGAATCGGCTGCCAGTGATTCAGCCGGATCAGGCGAAAGCGGCAATCACTCTTCCACCAATAACCAGGTGGAAGGGGTTGATGAAGCGGATCTCGTAAAAACGGATGGCTCATATATTTATTCGATCAGCGATTCAAGAGTGCTGATAACGGATGCGCGGAATCCCGATGATTTGACGGAAGGCGCGGAATTATTGCTGGAGCCGGAAATGTATCCACAGCAATTATTCCTGTCAGAAGACATTTTGGTGGTGATGGGCAGCCAGTACGGCGCGGCGCCGATGGAAGGGAAAGTCGACGCGGAAATAGCTCCACATATATCCTTGACCAGCATTATTTTTTATGACATCAGCGATCCGGCTTCACCGCGGATGCTGCGGAAAGTTGGAACGGAAGGAAATTTGAACGGTGCGAGACTCACAGACGGTATCCTCTATTACGTAACGAATAATTATCCGGATATTTGGATGATGGAGGAAGAGGATGATGTTGAACTTCGCCCGATGATTTTCGATTCGAAAAATGGAAATAAATTTTCCGCTTTGCCGTACGACCGGATCTCTATTCTGCCGGGTACCATGGAAGGCAGTTACAGCATAGTTTCTGCCATCGACCTGTCTGATCCGGAAGAAAATGAAGTATCGACAGAAGGCTTTCTCGGCGGCAGTGAGCAGCTCTATATGACGAAGGAAAACCTTTATTTGACAGCGTCAGCTTATGTGCCGATGGATGAAGAGGAAACGGACGACAATATGTCTATGGACATTTGGATTCCGCAATTGGCGAACACCGAAATCTTTAAATTTGCATTGGAGAAAACGGATATCACTTTCCTTGCTTCCACTGAAGTGAAAGGATCTTTGCTGAATCAATTTTCGATGGACGAATACAACGGTTTTTTCAGAATTGTAACTACTGAAGGGGTGGCATGGGATGAAGCCTCGCCTTCAAAAAACCATCTCTTCATCATGGATGGCGGTATGGAACAGGTGGGATCAGTCGAAGACCTGGCGAAAGGCGAAAGGATCTATTCAGCCCGCTTCATGGGAGATAAAGCTTATATGGTGACTTTCAAGGAGACAGATCCTTTATTTGTCATCGATGTAGCGGTGCCATCTTCGCCTCAGGTGTTGGGAGAGTTGAAAATACCCGGTTTCTCCAATTACCTGCATCCATTGGGTGAAGACCACCTTATCGGTTTTGGTTCCGATACGAAAGTGGAATCCTCCAAAGAAGGAGAAGCGCGGGTGGTTACAGGAGGCATGAAAATCTCTTTATTCGATGTCAGCGATTTCAGCAACCCGGTGGAAAAAGATACGGAAGTGATTGGCGGGCAGGGAACCAGTTCCGCCCTGCAATACGATCATAAAGCATTGTTCACCCATCAGGAGAAAAGTCTCTTCGGCTTCCCGGTTTCCCTCTATAGCGAAACCAACGGGGACTACATTGAATTCGAGGGCGAAGGGGCGATGATCTATACCATCACTCCAGAAGGCATCGAACAGACGGCGGATCTCGTGAAGGAAAGTTCAGCCCAATACGAAGATTGGAACAGCAGCATCCAGCGGATCATTTATATTGAAGATTCACTATTCACAATCGCCAACAGCGAAATAAAAAGCTATGACTTGAACACATTTGAAATCAGGGACACTATCGAATATTGAATACAGAAAAAACGTGCCAGGAAATTTTCACCGGCACGTTTTTTTATTGCCAGAAAAGGGAAGGGAAATAGTATTCTGAAAATTCACTGGAGGGATAGCAGATGAAGGGTGTAACTTTTCAAGGTGCGAAAGATATTCAGGTGAAAAATGTCAAAGATCCGGAGATCCAGAAAAAAGATGATATCATCATTAAAGTCACTTCCACGGCGATTTGTGGATCCGACTTGCATATTTATCAGGGTGCATTGCCGACTCATAAGGATTATGTCATCGGCCATGAGCCGATGGGGATAGTGGAGGAAGTCGGTTCTGAAGTCACTAAAGTGAAAAAAGGGGACCGTGTCGTCATTCCTTTTAACGTGAGCTGTGGGCAATGTTTCTACTGTAACCATGAAATGGAAAGCCAATGTGACAACTCGAACAGCAATCCTCACTTTGATACCGGCGGATACTTCGGCTTTACAGAACGCTATGGCAATTATCCAGGCGGCCAGGCAGAATACTTACGTGTGCCTTATGCCAACTTCATGCCGTTTGTCATTCCGGAATCATCGGAGCTTGAAGATGAGTCAGTATTATTCCTGTCTGATGTTCTTCCTACTGCCTATTGGAGTGTGGAGAATTCTGGGGTTAAACCAGGCGACACCGTTGTCGTTCTGGGTTGTGGACCAGTAGGGCTGATGGCGCAGAAATTCGCCTGGATGAAAGGTGCTTCACGCGTCATTGCAGTTGATGAATTGCCATACCGTATGGAAAAGGCTAAAAGAATAAACAACGTTGAGATTGTCGATTTCAGCCAGCACGACAATACAGGCGCATTCATACATGACCTTACACAAGGCGGAGCGCGAGTCGTCATCGATTGTGTTGGTATGGATGGCAAGAAATCTCCAATGGAAGCGGCGCAGCAGAAACTGAAACTGCAGGGCGGTACTTTAAGTGCCATTGATATTGCAAAAGATGCCGTCAGCAAATTCGGTACGATTCAACTGACTGGCGTATACGGGTTAACTTATAACATGTTCCCGCTTGGCAATATTTTCGAACGGAATGTAACGATGAAAATGGGACAGGCGCCGGTAGTCCACCTGATGCCGAGGATTTTTGAAATGATCAACAGCGGAGAAATCGATCCGCGAGAAATCATTTCCCATGTGATGCCGATGGAACAGGCCAGCGACGCCTACCAGATTTTCAACGATCATACAGATGAGTGCACGAAAGTTGTGCTTAAGCCTTAAACGGATGAATAGAATGGACTTAAAACGTTCCGCATATGCGGAGCGTTTTATTTTTGGTCCATGTGCTGTATCATTAGGTCAAGTGTAGAGGGAAAGGGGGGACTCCTGTGAATCAGGCAGGTGAGACCAGAAGGGAATTAGCGCTTGATTGTTTCCTTTTGGCGGGAAAAATCATGATGGAAAGCGGAGCGGAGACGTATCGGATAGAAGATACGATGATCCGTATGGCGGTTTCACAGAAAATGATGGATTCACATTGTTTTGTAACGCCGACAGGCATCATGTTCTCTCCAAGCAACGAGCTGGCCACCAGATTCGTCCGCATCAACAGCAGACGGACGGATTTGGAGAGGGTGGCATTGGTGAACGCGGTTTCCAGGAGACTGGTATCCGGGGAGCTGACGCTTCAACAGGCGTATGATGAAATGCTGATCATTGATCAAACGGATTATATGTTTCCGTTACAGATACAGGTGTTGGCTGCTGCTGTAGCCAGTGGCTGTTTCCTTATTCTGCTTGGCGGAGGCTGGGAGGATTTGCCCTTCGCTTTCATAATCGGGGGTACAGCGTTCTATATAGTTGAAATGATTCTGATACAAACAAGGGTCAAATTTTTCGCGGAATTTGTCGGGGCACTGGCAATCGGTTCGCTGGCATCACTGGTCATTTATGCAGGGCTGGGACAGGATTTGGATACCATCATCATCGGTTCCGTTATGCCGCTGGTACCGGGCTTATTAATAACCAACGCTGTAAGGGATCTGATGGCGGGGCATTTTGTGTCAGGCTTGTCCAAAGGCGCGGAAGCTTTTCTCACCGCTTTTGCCATCGGTGCTGGAATTGCGCTCGTACTTTCATTTTAAAGGGGGGATTGGATGAACTGGCCACTTGAAGCCTTTCTGAGTTTTTTGGCTGCAGGCGCATTCGGCGTCGTTTTCAATACTCCACGCAGGACACTTGTCAGTTGTGGACTGGTCGGCATGAGCGGCTGGCTGATCTACCGGATGTATTACCTTGTATTTGATGATTCGGTGCAGGCGACTTTTGCAGGCGCGTTTGTAGTGGCATTAGTCGCTCATATTCTTGCCAAGAAGTTTAAAATGCCTATGATCGTTTTCAGTATCGCGGGAATTATTCCTTTGGTGCCGGGGAGCAGGGCTTATAATTCGATGCGCAGCATCGTGGAAAATAATTATCTGGAGGCCATCTCCTTCGCTGCGGATGCTCTTATGATTTCAGGGGCAATTGCGATGGGGCTGGTATTTGCGGAAGTGCTGATGCAGCTTGTCTTCAATTATCAGGCGAAAAGAATGCAAAAGAAAATCGGTATGACACGGAATTAAGTTCCGCGGCATACCGATTTTTTATTTTTCTTAAGCATTTTTCAACCAAGTTTCCAATTCGTTTGCTGTCATCGGATGACCAGTGATATAACCTTGAATGCTGTCACAATCCATAACTCTCAAAAGTTCCAGCTGTTCTTTGGTTTCAACACCTTCAGCAACCACCTGCAAATCGAGTGACTTGCCGAACTGGATCATTCCGTTTATAAGCTTTTGCATTTTTTCCTGCTGTGTAATCGATTGGATTATGTCTTTATCAATCTTCAGACTGGAAATTGGCAGAAGCAGCATATAGCGGAACGAAGCGTAGCCGGTACCGAAATCATCCAGTGAGAATGAAATCCCTTTTTGATGCAATTGCTTCATCTGGCGTACAATCGAGTGTTCCGCTTCAGCTTCCAAAGCGAACTTCTCGGTGATTTCGATGGTCAGCCTGTTGGCATCACAGCCATTGATGGTCAAGTGTTCCATGAACAAGCGCGCCATATCTTTATCGCGGAACTCGCGGATGGAGGAGTTGATGCTGACATTCATCGGAATATCACGGGATCCCCAGTCCTTTAATTGTCTGCAGACAGTTTCGATAACGAACTTACCGATCTCATGTATCATGCCATTTTCCTCGGCAATCGGAATGAGTTCATCGGGAGATACAATTCCGGCTTCGGTATCCTGCCAGCGGACCAACGCTTCCACACCTTCAACGTCTCCGGTTTTAAGATTGATCTGCGGCTGGTAAAGCACCTCCAGATTCTTTTTGTCGAGCGCGTGGATCAGGCGGCGTTCGATAAGCGCTTTACGGTTCAAACGTTCATGGTCATCTGCTGTCAATGCTGAGATCGCACTGCCGCCGCGTTCTTTTATTTTTTTGATTGTAGCGTTAGAGGCCTTCATAAGATGCACGAAAGTTTGCTGATCTTCAGGATAACGTGTAACCGCTCCGCTGACTGTCAAGGGAATAGCGGTTCCTTGAATGTAAATCGGATGCTGCTGCAAATAAGCAAGGAACCCTTCGATGAACCAATGGCTCAACGGAGTCACCAATGCGAACTCGTGCAGACCTGTCCGTGTAATCAGGGAATCCGAAAAGTACATCCGCAGTCTTTTCGTGAATTCAATCAGCAATTCTTTTTCTGTGTCGCTATTGGAAACGTCCCGCAATGTATAGAAATGGTCGATATCGAAAAATACAAAAGAAAAATGCTTTCGTTCTTCGATGAATTCATTGACCACCTGCTCAAGGCGATGGCGATTCTCTAGACCGGTGACCGAATCGATAAACGCGATTTGTTCCAGGTAACGCTGCGTTTCTTTAGCTTCTGTAATATCTTTCTCCAGGAATATGTAGTAAGTTTCAGCACCTGTAAGTATCATAGGGATGGCAGTTAAATCCACCCAGTAGAAGTCCCCGTCTTTCTTCACTTTCTTGGCTTCGCCGTTCCAGACTTCACCCTTTTTCAAGGTTTCCATCAATTCCTCGATCAACTGGTGATCTTCTTCTGTGTCCCCGAACATTTGCCAGATAGGCTTGCCGAGTATACGTTTTGGCGTCCATCTGCTTAACTTCAGGAAATGCGGATTGGCATAGGTGATCAGGAATTCTTCATCGAAATAAAGCATCATGAAGGATTCGTCCAAGCCGTCCCGTAAGCTTTCCAATTCCCTTGCGGGGGAGTCGGCTTGCTGTGCTTCATCCATTTCAAATATAGTCAGTATAAATTTTTCTTTTTCGGATTTAAAGACTTTCGTTACAACCGTCGTATATGTCAGTGTCCCATTGCCCAGTTGGACTTCAACATCTTCAAGGCGAATCGGATCTTTACTGTTTATCATCTTTTCCCATGAACACTTATAAAGAGCAGCTTTTTCGGGATTCATATAAGGGTTGATCTGGCCTTTGACTGAATCCGATTCAATTTGAAAAACTCTTTCTGCATGGCGGCTGCACCAAACGGTTTGGCCGTTTTCGTCCATAATTATTATGGGAAAAGGGATATGGTTGAAAACGAGATTATCAGCCAGCAATTCTTGCAATTCACTCATTCCATAACGCTCCTTCTCCTAAGTCTACTCCCATTATAGGGGAGAAAAGACGTATCGTCATCCTTTTCAAAACATTCATGTTTTATTTTAGGGAATTAGTGAATTTATTACTATGAAAAAATGAAAATAAATAAAAAATCAGCAGCTCCACCGAGGTTTTTCGGCGAGCTGCTGATTTGTCTGAAGAATGTCAGTTATTCTCTTTGTACTTCAAAGCCCGGTACATGAATGTGGCGAACTCTGCTCTGTCCACTTCTTTTTCGAGACTGAACTTATTGTTGCCTGTACCTTCAGTAATGCCTGCTGCGAAAAGCGGTCCGATATATTCTGCCGCCCAGTGGTTTGAAGGCACATCAGTGAATGGATGTGTACCGCCTTCATCAAGGTCAAATGCCACCACAAGCACTTTCGCCATTTCAGCGCGTGTCATTTTTCCATAAGGACGGAATTTGTTCTGGTATCCTTCGACAATGCCGGCTTGTTGGACAGCCATGATTTCATCGTAGTAGCGTAATGTTGTCGGTACATCTGTGAATGGTGTCGGAGCAACGACTTTGTTCAAATCAATTGCCCGGGTGAACATCAAAGCGACGTGCTGTCTTTCAATGCTGTTGCCAGGCTGGAAAGTGCCGTTTTCGTGGCCTGTGATGATGCCGCGCGCAACCATTGCTTCAATCTCTTCAAGAGCCCATTCATAGTTGGTGCCTACAATATCAGGGAAGGTAGGCTCAATTGGCTCTTCCGGATCAGGGTCGCCTGGTTCTTCCGGCTCTTCCGGATCTGGCAGTGCAGCGTCATTTGTCGTGAATTTATAGATTTCGGATGTTCGCTTCTGGTCTGACGTATTTGTGATGTTGATATACCAGAAGTATTGAGTTAATGGCTCCAACTCATTCCACTCAACAGACGCTTTGTTTCCGGAAGGTATGTTGCTGACAGAGCCGATCACGTCATCGGTAAAGACGTTTACAGCTACATAATCAGTTGCGATCTGCCGGACTGCCGGTACTTCGACAGCTTCTGTCGGTTCAAGTTTATAACCTTCGGTAAAGTCATCGCTGTCGCCTTCAAAATAATTATAATCGTTGTAATAAGGAGAAAACGTGTCAAAGTCCACCGTGTCCGTTGCCGGGTCGAAAGTCAATAAGCGCATATAGCCTTCCGCACCGTCTTTGCCTTGATAATTCGACAGCACTTCCAATACCTCGCGGGTTGTGCCGTCCGGATCGGTAACTGTTCGGATTTCACGGTCAGCACCGAAGTAATGTCCGCCAAGAACCATTTTTACGTTAGGGCTTTTTCTTACTACATTTGCAAAGATGTAATCCCCGTCTTTAGATCTGAATCCGCCTGGTGACAAATAGTTGTGCACGACCAAAATGGCGTTTTTATCCGAGTGTTTTGCCAGCATCTGGTTGGTCCATTGAATCGTTTCATCTTCCTGCACTTTTCCATAGCCCAGATAAAGGATGATGAAATCGTGTGCACCGAAGGAGAAGAGGTCATAATGGTTCCGGTTATTATCCATCTGCTCACCGTACCATGGACGGTCTTCGTAACGGTCCTTGCCTGCATACGCCCAGAAGTTCGTATAGTCAATTTCCATCGTATCCTGGTTCACTACGTCGCGGTTTCCAGCCATAACGCCGTATGGAATATTCGCTTCATCCATTCTTCTCAAATTTTCATCTGCGACTGCCCATTGATCGAGGTCTGTTGAAAGATTGACGAGGTCACCTGAATTGATGACATAGCCGAATCTGCCTTTATTGTATTCATCGATCATCCAGTTTGTCATCGAAGTCCAGACTTCGGGCTTATCGGCTGCATAGAATTGAGTGTCCGTAAACCAGGCCATTGTAAATTTACTGTTGTCGACTACAGCTTCCGGAGCTGGCGCGGCGTCATGCACCATCGCTTGCATTTTTCCGTTCTGGAAAAACTTGCTGTCTGCAACAACTTTTGAAAAAACGATATTTCCGCCTTGATTGGCTGTTTCTTCTTCAAGCACAACCCATTTGGAAGCCGTGTAATCCCAGGCTGACAGGATGAGTTTGCCTTTGGCTAATGTTTTCCCTTGCCAATTCAATTCGATTTCATTGCCTGATTCCAAATGTTTGGAAACATCAACTTCAAACCGGTGGAAAGGATAGGCTCCTTCGGCATCGGTGACTGCAAACTTGCCGTCAGCAAAGGCGGCATTTGCTTTATGGGAATCAGTGAATGCTGAACCGCCGAGTGGAGAGGTTAAAGGATCGGAGTCAGAGACCCCATAAAAACTATTTATGGCATTGCTGCTGGCATAGTCATATGTAAAACCTTCCATAAAATCGACGGTTTTCAAAGACGCACCATTCGGATCTTTAATGACAGCTTCAAGTACTGCGTTACGGTCAACATTTGTTGCGTTGTCCGCAGGGACTACATTTGTGACTTCTCCTTGGCCAACATTGGTGGCAGCGAAAGACAGGGACGGCAAAGTGGACGCAACCAGCACAGTGGCCAGCGAAACTGAAAGAATCTTCTTCATACTCATCCTCCTAAAGATGTTTGGTGGAATAACGGACAACGCACCGTGGCATGCGACAAAAGGTACAGCTGAAAAGAAAGATTAAAAAAATGTGAGATAATGTAAATCTTTTTAAACATATTAACATATAAAATTTCAAAATAAAGTATTTTATCTGAATAAATTGAATATTTAATAACTTATTTTTGTGGTTAAATTTTTTAACCTGAATTTAACCTGCCATTGGTTTAATAGTGTTTTTCTTTTTATGAAACCGTAAAATACTTGCTGAAAAGGCCTGAAATCCTATCAAGTTTCCACTTGGCCGATTGAAAAAACTACCCGTTATCAAAATATTATGTAATAATAGTCAACATAAAAGATTCGAGTTTCGAAATGTTCAGGAGGCAATTCCGTTGAAAACTGTATTTTCTTACGCTAAACCATATACATTTTATATAGTCATCGCATTAATTCTCATGTTGCTTGAACTGGCTGTGGAGTTGATGCAGCCACTAGTGATCGCAGGCATCATCGATGATGGGATTGTAGCCGGCGACAGGGATGTGATTATTCAACTCGGCATTTTACTGATGGTGCTGTCCCTCATTGCGTTTGCTTCAGGCGTTGCCAATTCCTATTTCGCGGCTCACGTCTCGCAGAGCTTCTCATTTGATCTGAGACGCTCGGTATACGGCCGCATCCAATCCTTCTCACTTGCGATGTTCAATAAATTCCCCGCCTCAGGGCTGATTACCCGATTGACGAGTGATGTCACCCTTGTCCAGCAGATACTGTTCATGAGTCTGCGCATTATGCTGCGCGCTCCATTGTTGGTCATCGGCAGTATGATCATGGCTTTTGTGGTCAATCCTAAACTGGCGATATATCTGGTGATCGTGTTTCCGGTGCTGTTGGCTTTCCTCTATATAATGGTGAAAAAAGGGGTCATTTATTTTAGCTTCGTCCAGCAAAGGCTCGATCGCGTCAATCGGATGGTGCAGGAGAACCTGCAGGCAGTACGGTTGATTAAAGCTTATTTAAGAGGGAAATACGAAGCCAACCGATTTTCGGAAGTGGCGGGTTCGCTGAAGACCGATACGGTCAAAGCGTTCCGGATCATGGAAATCATTTTGCCCATCCTGCTGTTCGGCATGAACTTATCGCTGCTCGCCGTCTTGTGGTTCGGAGCTTTTGAAATCAGGAGCGGCGATGCACAGATTGGTGAATTAGTGGCCATCGTCAATTATGCGATGCGTATGACTGGCGCATTCTCGATGTTCTCATTTATCATCATGGCTTTTGCCCGGTCGAAAGCTTCTTCTGAACGCATCGAAGAAATTTTGCTGGCTGACGACGTGCGTGAAAAAGATGCGGAAGGCGAGGAGAAATTGCTGCGCCGTGGCGATATTGTATTTGAAAACGTATCTTTCACTTACCCTGGAACTTCGATTCCTGTATTAAAGAATCTTTCATTCCACATCAAACCCAATGAGAAATTAGCTATCATGGGTGCCACTGGTTCCGGGAAATCTTCATTGCTGCAATTGATTCCCCGTTTTTATGACGTTAGTGGTGGCCGGGTGCTGATTCATGGAAGAGATGTAAGAGAATGGTCGCTCAGTGCACTGAGAAAATCGATTGGCGTTGTGCCACAGCAATCCTTATTATTTACAGGCACCATTTCGGATAATCTTTCCTGGGGCAAAGAGCAGGCGCATCAGGAAGAGCTGTCGGATGCCGCTGTCAAAGCACAAATCCATGACACGGTGGAGCGTTTCCCGAAAGGCTATTTCACGCGTGTCGGGCAAAAAGGCGTCAACCTTTCCGGAGGCCAGAAGCAGCGTTTATCGATAGCGCGAGCGTTGGTGCGCAAACCATCGATTCTGATATTGGATGACAGTACAAGTGCATTGGATGTGAAAACGGAAGCCGCTTTATGGCAGGAATTGGAGCAGGAAAAAGCGACGATGCTTGTGGTGACGCAAAAAATTCGTACAGCTATGCGCGCTGACCATATCCTCCTATTGGAGGAAGGGGAGATTTCCGCCTATGGTACACATGAAGAGTTACTCGGAGAATCGGAGCTTTACAGAAAGATAGCCTTATCGCAACAGGAAGAGGAGGTGGATGAATATGTTTAATGCCATTCGTCGCCCTTTCGGGTATGAACCGCTGATTAAGAAAGAGGATCTGAAAAAAGATGCCGATAAAAAAACCGAGCGTGCCGATAATTGGAAATCCACGCTCACGCGCATCTGGAAGCTGGTGGATGAACAGAGGTTCCTCTTGATCGTTGTGCTTGCCCTTGTGTTTGTCAGTTCCGCATTGGCGCTTTTAGGACCTTATCTTGTCGGACGGGTCTTGATCGACCAATATATCATTCCGGAGCAATTTAGCGGGATGGGCGTAGTTATTGCATGGCTTGTGCTGATTTATGCAGGCCATTCCGTTTCGCTGTATCTGCAGAATTTCTGGATGGTCGGAATCGCCCAGCAGGTAATTTACCGCATGCGAACAGGCTTATTCAGCCACTTTCAGAAATTGCCTGTATCTTTCTTTGATAAACGTCAGCACGGGGAATTGATGAGCCGTATGACGAATGACGTCGAGAACGTTTCGACCACATTGAATACATCATTCATCCAAGTGTTTTCGAGTATTTTGACGTTGACAGGAACAGCAGTGGTCATGTTCTTACTGAGCCCGTTGCTGACTTTATTGACGTTCATCATTATTCCGCTCATGTATGTTTCTGTGCAGTGGATCACCAAACGTACAGGGCGGCTGTATAAAGAACAGCAGCGAGCGGTCGGTGATTTAAATGGGATGATCGAAGAAACCATTTCCGGCCAAAAAATCGTTAAAGCATTTTCACAGGAGCCCCGGGTGATGGAGGAATTTCTTGTGAAAAGTGAACGGCTGCGGCGTGCCGGTTTCTGGGCATGGACATATGCCGGTTTCATACCGAAAGTGATGAACTTTTTGAATAATGGCAGTTTCGCCATAGTGGCGGGGGTCGGGGGGATTCTGGCGCTGAACGGCTCAGTTTCGATCGGAGTTATCGTGATTTTCACAGAGTATTCCCGTCAGTTCACCAGACCGCTGAACGATCTTGCCAACCAGTTTAATACAGTGCTGTCAGCGATTGCTGGGGCGGAACGGGTTTTCGCCATCATGGATGAGACGGAAGAAAAAGATGATCTGGTGAAAAATGTGGACAAAGAGTTTGCGGGGGAAGTTGAATTTGATGATGTTTCCTTTAAATATGAAGGTGCGGAAGAAGAATGGACCATTCGAAATGTCAGCTTTTCCGTCGGTATTGGAAAAACTGCTGCTTTAGTAGGTGCCACCGGTGCAGGCAAAACGACAATTATGCAATTGCTGGCCAGATTCTACGACGCCAATGAAGGTGAAATTAGGATAGACGGCACGCCGATTTCATCGATGCCGCGGGAAACACTGCGAAAACAGATCGCTTTTGTGCTGCAGGATCCATTCCTGTTCGAAACGTCTGTCTACGACAATATCCGTTACGGCAAACTGGATGCCACTGAAGAAGAGGTCATCGAGGCTGCGAAGAAAGCCAATGCCCACGACTTTATCCGGAAATTGCCGAACGGTTACGACACAGTTCTCGAAGGCGACGGTTCCATGATTTCGCAGGGGCAGAAGCAATTGCTCTCAATTGCACGCGCGTTGATTGCAGATCCGGTCATCCTGCTTCTCGACGAAGCCACGAGCAGCATCGATACTGTAACCGAATTGAAAATCCAGGAAGCGCTTGAACGGCTGATGGCTGGCAGAACCAGCTTTGTCATTGCCCATCGTTTGAATACTGTCCGCCAGGCTGATCTGGTTTTTGTTATGGAACTGGGGAAACTGGTGGAAGCTGGGACACAGGAAGAATTGCTTGAAAAAGATGGCTTATATGCCACGATGCTGGCTGACGCAAAATTATAAAAGAAGTCCCGAAGGAAAAGATTTTTCCTCCGGGATTTTTTTCTCCATAAACCATGCTGTTGCCAGGTATGATACGATAAATAAAAAAGACGGGTGGTGCAGGGATGGAATTGTCTCTTTCGATTGCGTCATTTCCTCTCGATTCCGAAACGATTCATGATATGCATGGGTTATTGGAAATGACGGAGGTGGATTACAGCAAGCCATTGTTTGACTCCAGCTGGCATTTGGACGATATCTCGGGTTTTGCGGTGCTTGCTTATACAGAAGAAAATGAGTTGCTTGGTTTTGCAGTGGCTGTGGATCTGATCGGTTTGGATTCATACGAATGGTCCGCATTTGTGCATCCCGAATTCAGAAGAATGACCATCGGCTCTGCGCTCGAAGGCGGAATTGCATACGGGCTGGAACAGCGCCAGGCCATAGAGGGACTGGCTGCTTTCATTGAAGATGAAGTTGCAAAGAAGTTTTTGGCAAGCCTGGGATATCAACCTGACTTCAAGGAGATAGAATTGGAAGCTGAACCGCTGGAAGTGTTGGATTTACCGGAAAACCTGGCAGTCGTTCCTTATGATGGAGAAGTTGAGAAGCTTGAAAAGCTGATGGCCGCTGCATTTGATGAAGAGGTTCTTCCTGTCGTCCACTATAATATAGAAAGAACGGACAGAGAAGTATTCATCATGAAACGCGAAGAAGAGCTGGTGGCGAGCGCATCACTGTTTGAAGAAGAAGGCGGACTGTGGATTACCGCTTTTGCAGTTGATCCTTCAGAACAAGGAAAAGGCTATGGCAAGGCATTCTTATTATGGTGCCGGCATTATGCATCATTACAGGAGAAACATCGTACGGTTCTGGAAGTTGAAACTGACAACGATGCGCTGGCTGTCTACCGAAAATCAGGATTTCATCCGGTGCATACAGTCGAATATTGGAATAAACCCTAAAAAAGCCATCCGATGCTGGATGGCCCATCTGTCATCAATTTCCTGATGCCTGGTATTCTTTTTCGGTTCCTTCGGGGTAGGTCACTTCGACTTCAATGGATTCAAAATCAGATTCAATATTGAAAACTTCTGTGACTTTGCTGATAACTTCATCTTCTGGCATGTCTTCGGTCAGTTTAAGTTCAGCCAGCATAGGTTCGATTTTATCGAAGGCATCATTGCCCTCCAGCACTTCATTGGAGAGTTTGTCTTCATATTCAGCTTCCACCAGATCTTTGATTTCTTCATAGGAAACAGTCAGAGCATCATCCTGGTCAGGGTAATCGACATCCAATTCAAAATCAGTGAAGCCGAACACTTCACCGCCGACATTTTCCTCGGCAAGGCCGCCTTCAGGGTTGGCGCCTTCAACTCCGTCATTTGTTTGGGAAGCTTCATCTGTGACCGGTTCTGTCACTTGCTCGTCATTGCCGCAAGCGCCCAATACAAGGCTGGAGGAGAAAAGGATACCTGCCGCAATCGTGAATTTTCTATTGATCATTACGCTCATCCTTTCATTGTCCATTTAGTTATAGCATTCCCGATTTTCAAGGACATAAGCTTTCATTTCAACAACGGGTGATTTTACAGCAGCGGAGTTAACGCAAAAGCCGAGAAGAGGAAAAGCAGAGCATAAAGGGGTTATTTTCATGGACAAATACAATAATGGCCAAAATATTGCAGCCGCTTCCGAGAACAATATCCGGACAGATTTCAAGGAAAGTATGACGTATGGGGACTATTTGCATTTGGATCAGCTTTTGACCGCGCAGGACGGAGTCAGCGGCCATCATGATGAAACTCTGTTCATCATCATCCATCAAGTATCGGAATTGTGGATGAAATTAATACTGCATGAATTGCGCGCGGCAATCCGCAATATTGATGCGGATGATTTGCAGCCTGCGTTTAAGCAGATGGCGCGCGTCTCGAAAATCCAGTCGCAAATTATTAACGGATGGGACGTATTGGCGACAATGACACCGGCTGAGTATATGGAATTCCGCGATGATCTTGGCAATGCGAGTGGTTTCCAATCCTACCAATATCGGATGATCGAATTTGCACTGGGCTATAAGACAAAGCATGTCCTGAAAATCTATGAGAAAGACCCAGCACTTCTGAAAGAGCTCACCGCAGCTTTTGAAGCGCCTGGGCTCTATGATGCCGCCATACAGAAATTGGCGCGGAGCGGTTTCCACATTGATAAAGAAGTGCTGGAACGTGACATGACAACGGTTTATGAACCGCATGACAGTGTGCGTGAAGCCTGGAAAACGGTTTATCGTGACGTGGATACGCATTGGGAATTGTATCAATTGGCGGAAAAACTGGTGGATATAGAGGACTGGCTGCAACAATGGCGCTTCCGTCACATGAAGACGGTTGAACGCATCATCGGTTTCAGGCAAGGGACTGGCGGCTCGTCCGGTGTCCATTACTTGAAAAAAGTGCTGGACCAATATTTTTTCCCGGAACTATGGGATATCAGAACAGAAATTTAGGAGGGGCCATATGAGAATCTACGCACATAGGGGATGTTCAGGAACTTATCCTGAAAATACACTGGCGGCTTTCAAAGCGGCTGCGGAATTGCCGATTACCGGGGTGGAAATTGACGTCCACCTCACAAAAGACAGAGAAATCGTTGTGATCCATGATGAAAAAGTCAACCGGACAACAGACGGGAAAGGGTATATAAAGGATATGACCCTGAGCGAAGTGAGAAAGCTTGACGCCGGATCCTGGTTTTCAGAAGAATTTGCCGGCGAAAAAATTCCCACACTCGATGAAGTATTCGATGTATTCGAGAAAACCAATCACCGGTTGAATATTGAACTGAAAACGGATGTCTTTCCTTACGAAGGCCTGGTGGACAAAGTACTTGAAGCGGCAGAAAAGCGCGGATTCCTGCACCGGGTCCTGATTTCATCATTTAATCATGAAGACATTCAGACAGTCAGCCGTAAAAAGTCTGTTGAATCCGCTATCCTTACTTTGGATGTCTATGTTGATGTCTACGATTACGCTCGGGTAGTAGGAACTGACCGCATCCACATGTCCCTGCCTGGAGCATTTCGGCGCATGGCCACCGATGCCTTGCGAAAAGGTGCGATAGTCTACGTTTATACAGTCAATAAATTGGAGTATGCGCAGCAATTGCAGCAGATCGGCATTCACGGCATCTTTACCGATTTCCCGGAAAAGATGCTGGCGGAACTGGATAGTCCTGTAAATCAGTAGAATTCAAAAAAGAGACGCCGGCATCCCGCCGGCGTCTTTTTTCTATTGTCCAGACTCCGGCGACCCAGCTCTTCGAGTCATAAGCCTGCTCAGTGTCTAGTCTTCAGTGCCTAGCTCTTCGGGATATAAGTCAACCATGCTGCGTGGCAAAAAGCGCCACTACGCATGTTCGCCTTATACCTGTCAGAGCTGAACAGGCACTTCCGCTTTTCTATTACCATTTTGCATAATGCTCTTCGATGGAGCCGAGCAATTGGCTGATCTTTAATTTTTTGCCATCCTCATAGCGCACATAGCCGTTATAATAGCCGAAAAGCTGATGCACTTCGGATTTCACCAATTTCATATCACTCTTGGAAACGCGTTCGAAGAATGGTGTGAACTCCAATTTCACATCATCGGAAAACTTTGTGGCTATCTTCCATGGAGCCTTATAATCCTTGTCATCATAATGGAATAATACATCTTCGTGGATTTTATTCATTTTGCCGTTTACGAAAAAAGCATTTTCTGTCATGCCGGTTCCGTCTGTCCATTTTCCACCGAAATTCAATCCGATGGTTTTGCCGAGCGAGCGCTGGGAAGCCATCGCCCAATTCCATGAAGATTCCCGCGGCCAGACACCTCGTCCAGTATCGAGAACAGCAAAACTTTCAACCGGTTCAAAATTATATTGACGATTACCGACTTTCACGGTGCCGGTTGCCGGCAGGCATAGATGCTTGCCAGTGAATTGGAATGTCTGCCGGTTCCAGGGAATCACCACATTCAAAGACTCATGATTGTTGGGCGAGCTGATGTTCAGATCGGCATTCAGCGCTTCGCCATCAAAATCATCGATTTGAACAGTGATGCGCGTTGAATTCCGGGAGTATAGAAACTCGATCGACATGTCAGGATGCTGAAACTTGCAAGTATCAAGAGAATGATCCGGAATGACTCGTTTTCTTGAAAATGGCAAGACGACTGTTTTTTCATAAAAGCGCTGGGTTTCATAATTCAGGAAATAAACAAAGCAGACTGTCGCGTAATCCAAATGGCTGATGGTTGCGGAAAACATAATCTCTTCACCAAAAACACACCAGTAATTCCACTTTTTTTTGCGCATGAAGTTGCCTTTAAGGTTGCTGATGATCAAGGGTTTACGCGCAAATCCGATCGCTTCGGGATTTAGCTGGCCTTTTGCATCACATAGTTCTACGGTTGTAAAAATCTCTCGTTCAACATGCTGCATATATACCACCTCGCCGTCATTCTGCTTCTATTGTAGCAGAAGAAACAAGGTATATCTTCTCTGGACCCTGTGAAGCGGTTCTATTATTGGGGACTTTTTCTCCACATTAACGCGAGAGTGCCTTCTCCTGCATGGACTGCCAGTGATGAGCTTAAATCCCCGATGATGATCTGGGCTTCGGGTATGACTTTCAAAACTTCACGCTTTAAATTCTCGGCTTCTTCGTGTGTATTGCCGTGCATGATCTGGAAAGTATCGACGCCCAATTCCTGGTTATCTTTAACCGCATGGTCAATCAGGTATTTCACAGCTTTCTTATGGGAACGTACTTTATCAATCGGTTTTAATTCGCCTTCAGGACTGATCTGGACGATCGGCTTCACTTGCAGAAGGCTTCCGATATAGTACTGGGCTCCGCTCATGCGGCCGCCTTTATACAGTTGGGTGAGATTGCCGATCAGGATATAATTGCGGAAATTCACCGTTTCTTTCTCAAGCTTCTGCGCAATCTGTTCAGCGTCGAGACCTTCTTTTTCAAGTTCCAAGCCACGTTCAATCAAACCTGAGAGGCCATAGGACAGAGCAAGGGAATCGACCGCGTAGACCTTGAAACCAGACATATCCGCGCCGGCAGTCGAAGAAGCGATAGTGCCGCTCAATTTAGCGGAAGCGTGTACGGCAATGGCGCAGTCATATTCTTCTTTCAATTTGTCGTAAAGCTCGGCGAACTTGCCTGCAGACGGCTGTGAAGTCTTTGGGAATTCTGGAGCCGCTTTAATGCGCTCATATAGCTGAGCTTGTGTAAGGTCCTCTCCGTCAATAAATTCCTCCGAGCCGAAGTGGATATTCAACGGCACAATATAGACGTCTGGATGCGCTTTCATTTCTTCAGTTACGTAACCTGTAGTATCCATTATCCATGCAATCGGTTTTTTCATGATTCAACATCCCATCTTTTAATTTTTTGAATAATAAAACTATAACATGAATAGTTTTTCGCGGATAGAGCGCGGGTGTACGAAATTGTTCGTGGTCATCAAACCTGCATCAGGACTTAACAAAGCGTTTTGCATAGGACTCTTCTATATCGTATCTGTGCTTATAGACAATAATGATTATAGCCAGTATCAATGGCCAGACAATGGGAATGACCTGGAGAACTGCAGCCAGTACGATGAAAGCTGTAAACGCGCTCAGCATGCATAAAGTGGCGCTTTTAAAGAAGGGATAAAAGGCGATGAACATGACGAACATCGCGAGAAAAAGTTCAGGCGTCAAAAAGAACGTCACACCGATAAAAACAGCAATTCCTTTTCCGCCGCTTCCGCGCAGCCAAAAAGGGAACAGGTGCCCGAGTACGGTAAAAAAGCCGGCGACAGCGACTGCCCATAACGGAAAGTTAAAGTGGAAACCGGCAAAAACAACCAGTGCCCCTTTGCCTGCATCACCGAGGAATGTCAGCAGGAAAGCGCTCTTGCCGATGACAGCACCGGCATTGCGCGCACCGAGGTTACCGCTGCGTTCTTTTCTGAGGTCGACGCCTTTCCATTTGCCGACGAGCCAGGCAGTCATCAATGTACCGATCAGATAGGACAATAAAAAATAAAGTAACATTCAATGGCCTCCGTTAAATTGGTCTATTGTCTATAAGTAAAGCAGTTTTTCAACAGGAAGGAAACTGCCCGATGAAAAAACCTTCCTGCCATCAGCCGGCGGGAAGGTTGGAATTGTTTCTATTTTAATGCAGAAGCTTCGAAAAGGTAATCGCAGATGACGCGCAGCCCTTTGTCGAAATTTTCGAGATGGAAGTGTTCGTTCGGTGCATGGAAATTCTCTGACGCGAGGCCGAATCCCATCAGGACAACAGGTCGTTCAAGTATTTCATCGAAAGCTGCGACAATCGGAATCGAACCGCCCATGCGGGTGAACGCAGTCGGTACACCATAGATTTTTTCATATGAACGGCCGGCAGCCTGTATAGCCGGATGATCAAATGGTGTCAGGAACGGTTTGCCTTTATCGAACTCTGAAATTTCGACAGACACTCCAGCCGGTTTATGCGACTCGACGTGCGCTTTCAGTTTAGCGACTATATCATCCGGGTCCTGGTTAGGAACGAGGCGGCAAGTGATTTTGCTGCTCGCTTCCGCTGGAAGAACAGTTTTGATGCCTTCTCCGGAAAAGCCGCCTGTAATGCCGTTGATTTCAAGTGTCGGGCGGATCCATGTGCGTTCGACAAATGAATATTCTTTTTCACCGAAATCTTCTGTGATGCCAAGTTCTTTCTTTTCATTTTCCAGATCAAACTCGAGTGATGCGAATTCTGCGCGTTCCTTATCGGAAACAGGCAGAACGTCATCATAGAATCCTTCCACTTGGATGACGCCTTCTTTGTCACGGAAGCTTTCAAGGATTTCAACAATGGCATGCAGCGGATTTTGTACAGCGCCGCCGTACAGACCGGAATGCAGATCGCCTTTCGGACCTTTCACATCGATCTGGATGCCTGCAAGACCTCGCAAGCCGTAGCACACTGCCGGACGACCGGGCCCCTGCATGCCTGTATCGGAAATGACGATCAAATCAGCTTCAAGCGCTTCTTTATTTTTCTCCACATAAGCGGGGAGGCTCGGACTGCCGATTTCCTCTTCGCCTTCGATGATGAATTTCATGTTGACCGGAAGTTCACCATTCAACTGCAATAAAGCTTCAGCCGCTTTGATGTGCATGAAAGTCTGGCCTTTATCATCACTTGCGCCGCGGGCGTATAATTTATTGTCGCGCACTTGCGGCTCGAAAGGCGGGGATTCCCACAAGTGAAGAGGGTCCACAGGCTGGACATCGTAATGGCCATAAACCAGTACTGTCGGTTTGCCTTCTGCGTGAAGCCAATCGGCATACACCAGTGGGTGCCCCCCGGTTTCATCGATTTTCACATTCTCAAGACCGGCTTTTTCAAAAGCTTTGACCAGCCATTCGGCCGCAGTCAGCATGTCCTTCTTATGTTCTGATAGCGAACTGACGGACGGAATGCGGAGAAATGATTCCAATTCTTCCAAATGATCTCCGCGCCGTTCCTGGAAATAACGTTCTATTTGCTGTGCATCCATTCTGAAAACCCCTTTTCCATAAGTTTTTTACAATGGGAAAAGTATACCATAAGAAAGTTGAACTTTTCGACAGGAGGAAAATCGCTGTGATATAATTGTTGGTACGGAAATAGCTCGTAAAATTTTGTGTTTTAGACACTGGAGGAAACAATTTTGTTTATAGCGTTAGTATTATTTTTAATGATGTCGTTCTTCTTATCGGGAAGCGAAACGGCATTGACTGCGGTTAATAGGATGAAGGTCCATCTTCGCGCTGAGCAGGGGGATGTAAAGTCACAGCACCTGCAAAAGTTGATCGCGAAGCCGGACCGGATGATCACTACTATATTAATCGGAAATAATATTGCCAATATCATGCTGCCGACCCTCGTCACCATGATTGCAATCGACAGAGGGTGGGAAGTCGGACTTGCTACAGCAATCCTGACAATCGTATTGATCATATTCGGTGAAGTGCTGCCCAAAACCATTGCAGCCACTTTCGCTGATAAAATCGCTTATGTCGTTGCGCCAGTCATCCGTGTGCTGGTTGTGTTATTGAAGCCGCTCACATGGCTGCTTGCGCAGTTCACCAATATCTTCATCCGCATCATCTCCAAAGGCAGCGTCAAGGAAGCGACAATGACCAAGGAAGAATTGCGGACAATGGTCGATATTGCGTCGACGGAAGGGACTTTTGAAGAAGACGAATCTGAACGGATCAAGGGAGTTCTCGATTTCCCGCATAAGGACGTTTCTGATGTCATGTCCACGCACAGGACTGATATCGTCGGAATCGCCATAGATTCAACTTACGAAGAAGTCCGTGATTTAATCCTGGATTCTTCTTACACCCGCTATCCAGTCTATGAAGAAAGCATGGATAACGTGGTTGGCCTCTTTTATTCGAAGAAATTGATCGAATGGTCAATGAACCCGAATCTCACCTTACAGGAATTGATGGACGATAATCCATTGTTCGTTGTGCAGTCAGTAAGCGTCGAAAAAGTCTTTAAAATGATGATGGCCAAGAAGAAACACATGGCTGTTATTTTGGATGAATACGGCGGTACTCTTGGGATCGTTACACATGAAGACATCATTGAAGAAATGATCGGACAGGATATCGAGGATGAAACTGACGTGGAAGACGATGAACTGGTCTTTGAAATGACTGAAAATACATTGTCATGCCATGGCCGGCTTGAAATAGAAGACGTGAACGAAATGTTCGAAGTGGAAGTTCCGAACGACCACGATACCATTGCCGGATTTGTCATGCAGCAGCTTGGCCATGTCCCGGATGAAGGCGAGCAGTTTACTTATGAAAACCTCCATGTGGAAGTAAACGAAATGGACCGCAACCGCATTGTGCGCTTGACGATCACAAAAAAAGATGAAGAAGTATTCGCGTAGAACCTGCCCTTTTGGCGGGTTTTTTTTATTTCATTGGTTTTAGAATATAAATCACATCAATTGTTTCAATAAAAGTTGTATTAATAAGTCTTAATAAGCGATATTCCGCAAAACAACTTGGTTTCTAAAACCCTTGCTCCTGCATCGCTGCGCTGCTTCGTCGCAAAGAGTTGCCCCCGCAAGCTTCGGTCAACTCTTCGCTGTTTTGCTCCATATCTCTAGAGAATTCTCTCAGCGCCGGCGCGCCTATGGACTGAGCGGAGTAATAAGACGAGTGCTCTTCTCGGCTTATTGCGGGAGCTTTGTCCTAAGCGCCGAAGCGATATGTGAAATATATAAAACTAATCTCTTTATTACACAAATGTAAGCCAAATGAAAGCGGAAGCGATAGAGTGAAAGGTTCTTTTCCGGCACAATAAGGTCAACAAGAAAAACGGACGGAGGAACCAAACATGGAAAGTTTGTATACAGAATATAATCGTTATATATATCATTTATGCTTAAAACTGACGCGCAATAAGGTGGAAGCGGAAGATCTTATGCAGGAAGTTTGGCTGAAAGTGGTTCGGTATGAGGCTTCGATCAAGGAAGTGGATCATGTCAAAGCCTGGTTGACGACAATCTGTATGAACACTTTCCGTGACCGCTACCGTAAGAATGTACGTCGCAGCAAACATGTCCAGCAGCAGCCGGAGGGACTCGATATTTCATTGCTTGACTTGATTCCGTCAGACAATGCGGGCGCCCCTGAGTTATTGGAGCAGCAGGATGTATCCGTATTGCTGCAGCATAAAATCTCACAGCTGGATTCGATTTACCGGACGACGATTGTTTATTTCTATGTGCATCAATTATCTTTGATCGAGATTGCGGATGCGATGAAAGTGTCGATCGGCACAGTCAAATCACGTCTTTTCCGAGGCAAGCAGAGACTTAAGGATTTATTGCTTGAAGACGTCCAGACGCGCGAGTATGTATTGCCTGCTTAACTCGGGAACTATTTGTATCTTCTATATTAATAAAAACAATCAAGGTGTGCCGGACTTACGGCGCATCTTTTTTATTGGAAAACGGTTATGGAATGTGCAATGAAAAAGAAACTATTTATTATGGAAAAAATTTAAAGAAATTTTTCTTCATCTAAAGTAAGATTAGGAAAGATGAGGGGGATTTTAGAATGAGAAGAAGAGTGGCCGGTTGGAGCAAGCGAAAAAGGATTATTATGGGAATTATTGGTGTGCTGGCGCTCATGTATATCGCTGTTATTGTTTGGCATACCATAAAACCTCTGCCTCAAGGGCTGGATTATGCGGGAGACCTTCACCAAGTGGAGGATGTGGAAATGATTTACGACCTATCATTTGCGCAGAATCAAAAAGGGGATAATTTAAAGCACGAACTAAGGATATTTGATGAAATTTATGAAATGATAGAGGAAGCTGAAGAATTTGTCGTCATCGATTTGTTCCTGTTTGATAATTATACAGATCAAAAAATCGATTTTCCAGCTGTTGCTGAAACCTTGACTGCCAAATTGCTCGAGAAAAAAGCGGAGAATCCTGATTTTCCGATTTATTTCATAACGGATCCATTGAATTTCGGATACGGATCTTATGAAAGCCAATTGCTCGGAACCATGAGAGATGAAGGCATCGAAGTGGTCGTCACCGATCTGGATAAGCTGCGTGATTCTACGCCGCTGTATTCGGGTCTTTACCGGGTAGTATTCCAATGGTTTGATGCGGGCGGAAAAGGCTGGCTGCCGAACGGCATGTCGAGCGAAGCGCCTGATTTGTCGGTGTCGTCATATTTGAAAATGATGAACATCAAAGCAAACCACCGCAAAGCTGTCATTACTGATAAAGAAGCCATCATCAGTTCTGCCAATCCGCATAATGCAAGCGGATTGCACGGCAATATGGCTTTTAAAGTTACGGGACCGGTTTTGAACGATATCCTCAAATCGGAAGAAGCTGTATCCTTGTTTTCCGGTGGCCCTTCACTTCCCAGGGTAGAAGCTGAAGAGCAAAGCGGTGAGTATCAGGTCCAATACGTAACGGAAAAGAAAGTGTTGGATTCGCTATTGGATGATATTGAAAAGACCAAAGAAGGCGACAGCATCCACTTGGCTATGTTCTATATTGCTGAAGGGGACGTGGTTCGGGCCTTGACCGATGCGGCAAACCGCGGAGTTGAGGTGCAATTGGTACTGGACCCTAACGAGAATGCGTTCGGCACCGAAAAGACAGGCTTGCCGAACCGGCCGGCTGTGCACGAAATGCTTGAAGAAAGCAACGACAAAATCCAAGTCCGCTGGTATAACGCGGTGGTTGGGCAATTCCATACAAAATCAATCATGATCCAAACAGCTGAAGAAAGTTATATTTCTGGCGGTTCAACAAATTACACCGAACGGGCTTTCAAGAATTATAATCTGGAAAGCAACATCCGTATCATTGCGCCAAACGACAGCGAACTGGTGGGGGACATGGAAACATACTTCGACCGCTTATGGACCAACGAAGATGCACTCTATACATTGCATGTTGATGCTTACCAGGATACCTTTACATTCTGGCAGCGCGGCATCTACGGATTCCAGAAGATTTTCAAGTTGACCACCTACTAAAAAAAGATCTCTTCCCGAAGCTGGGAAGAGATCTTTTTTGATATTACTTAATTTGCGGTTCCTGGCCAGCTGCAATCCATTCTTCAACATTCCAGACTTTTGTGGCAAGTCCTTCATAGAATTCAGGTTCATGGCTCACCAATACGATCGTGCCTTTATAAGCTTGCATAGCGCGCTTCAATTCAGCTTTTGCATCGATGTCCAAGTGGTTTGTCGGTTCATCGAACAAGAGCCAGTTGCTTTCTTCGAGCATCAATTTGCACAAACGGACTTTCGCCTGTTCGCCACCGCTCAATTGTTTCATCGAACGGGAGATATGCTCGTTCTTCAGGCCTGTACGCGCCAATGCTCCGCGCACCTGGCCCTGGTCCATGCTCGGGTAAGCTGACCAGATTTCGTCAAGCGGTGTATGGTCCGGCGCTTTGACTTCCTGTTCGAAATAACTCGGAGTCAAATATTCGCCGCGGATCACATCACCGTCAAGCGGTTTGATTTTTCCAAGCATCGTTTTCAGCAACGTCGATTTACCGACTCCGTTCATGCCGACAAGAGCAATTTTTTCGCCGCGTTCAATCATGAAGGACAGCGGCGGCAATAGGGCCTTGTCATAGCCGATGGATAACGATTCTGCTTCCACCACATAGCGGCTTGGACTCCGTGTTTCCTTGAAAGCGAATTGCGGTTTTGCCGCAACTTCGGGTTTGTCGATGCGGTCCATGCGGTCAAGCTGTTTCTGGCGTGACTTCGCGCGTCCCGTTGTCGAAGCGCGAGCTTTATTTTTGGCAATGAATGTCTCGGTTTTCTTGATCATTTCTTCCTGTTTTTCATATGCATCCAAGTGCTGCTTTTTGGCAAGTTCTGCAAGTTCGATGAATTTCTCATAAGTGGCTGTGTAGCGCGACAGGCGTGAGAACTCCAAATGGAAGATGACATCCGTCACCGAACTCATGAATTCTGTATCATGCGAGATCAACAGGAATGCATGCGGGTAGTTCTTCAGATAATTGACGAGCCACTGGATATGTTCTTCGTCCAGATAGTTGGTCGGCTCATCGAGCAGCAGGACTTTCGGTTTCTCCAACAGTAATTTCGCCAGCAGCAATTTCGTGCGCTGTCCGCCGGATAACGCTTCGACCGGACGTTCGAGTCCGATGGCATCAAGTCCGAGACCGCGTGCAATCTCTTCTATTTTTACATCCAGTGTATAGAAATCCCCGGCATCAAGTGCATCCTGCACTTCGGCCATCTCATCCATCAATGCTTCAAGGTCGGCATCTTCCTCGCCCATCTTCATAGCGATTTCATTCAGTTCTTCTTCTTTTTTATATAATGGCAAAAAAGCATCCTGCATCGTCTGGCGGATTGTCCGGCCAGGCTCCAATTGGGTATGCTGATCGAGGTAGCCGTAATGCGTTTTCGGCTGCCACTCGACACGTCCGTTATCGTGGATCAATTTGCCCGTCAAAATATTCATCATCGTCGATTTGCCGACACCGTTCGCGCCCACCAGGCCAACGTGTTCACCTTCAACCAACCGGAAAGACACATCGTTGAACAATGTCCGGTCGCCGAATGTATGGCTTAAATTTTCTACTGTCAATAAACTCATGTAAGTAATTCCTCCATTTATAGCTGTAGAACAAGATCTTTACGCGACCGTCCACAGTGTTCGATATATCAGTATCCCTGAATTGGTATCAGGAAAACACTCAAAAAAAAACCGCGGTTACAAATCCGCGAGTTTTTTGTTTAATTCCGCTAATTGTTGTTCCATCCGTTCGAGGCGCTGTTCCGCTTTCTCCACCATTTTGGCGTGTCCAGTCGTTTCCAACTTCTCGATATCACCTTGATGGCGTACGTAATCCATCTTCAATTCGGCAATTTCGTTTTCGATTTCCTGCCTGTTCACATAATCACCTGCATTTTTCCTTAATTATAGCATAAATTGATGGAATTAAAATCATTTCGATTGGCTTATGGCTTTTAATTGAGGGAATAAAAAACGTATAATGTTGAAAAAAGATTAAAAGGAGGCGAAGGCCGATCGATACTTTATTATTTGATCTCATGTTAATCATCTTTCTTGGGGTGATTTCGCAATGGCTTGCCTGGCGCTTTCGCCTGCCCGCAATTGTTTTGATGTCCATAGCCGGCCTGCTGGTCGGACCTATTTTAAACATCATCCATCCGGAAGAAAGTTTCGGGGAGTTGTTCAAGCCCGTCATATCATTGGCCGTTGCCATCATCCTGTTTGAAGGCAGTTTGAACTTGAACTTCAAGGAAATCCGGGGCTTCAATAAACCGGTGTGGCGGATCGTAACATTCGGCGCCTTTATCGCATGGATCTCCGGATCGCTTGCAGCCCATTACATAGCCGGCCTTTCCTGGGCAGTGGCATTTGTCATCGGTGGTTTGTTCATTGTCACAGGTCCTACCGTTATCCTGCCTTTATTGCGTCAGGCTAAACTCAAAGCCCGTCCAGCGGCAATTCTGAAATGGGAAGGGATCATCGTCGATCCATTCGGCGCATTGCTGGCTTTATTCGCGTTCCAGTTTGTACTGTTTGCGATTGGTGATGAAACAGCCGGTGCATTCGGATTATTCTTCCTGGCTTCCTTGTTCGCTGTAGCGCTGGGAGCTGGAGTCGGCTGGCTGCTAGGCTGGATGTTCGAAAAAGGCCAGGTGCCGGAATTCCTGAAAGCACCGATCGTTTTCGGTGTCGTACTGCTCACATTCGTGCTGTCGGATATCGTCATGCACGAAACGGGCTTGCTGGCGGTCACCGCTATGGGAATGGTGATGGCCAATATGCATATCGCTTCCATCAATGATATGCGGCATTTCAAGGAAAATATTTCAGTGCTGCTTATTTCAAGTATCTTTGTCATGCTGACAGCATCTCTAAGCCTGGATGTGCTGATTGAAATCTTCAATTGGCGTATTGTCGCCTTCGTACTGGCAACTTTATTCGTGGTACGTCCTTTGTCGATCTGGCTGTCGACGATCGGTACAGATCTCACTAATCAGGAAAAGACACTCATCGGCTGGATCGCGCCGCGCGGAATTGTGGCCCTTACCGTATCGGGTTATTTCGCCGGTGTCCTTCTGGAAGCAGGGTTTGATGATGCTGAATTGCTCACAGCCCTGACATTCGCGCTCGTATTTTCAACCGTTGTCGTGCATGGCTTCACAATCGGATGGCTTGGCCGTAAATTGGGTCTGGCAACCGGAGATGACCCAGGCATCATCATAGTCGGAGTCGGCCGCTTTGCGCTGAAACTGGCAGAAGCCCTTTCTGAATACAATAAAAACCTTTTGATCATGGACGCTTCGTGGGGGAGACTGCAGCCTGCGCGCCTTGCGGGAATGAAAACATTCACAGGTGAAATCCTTTCCGAGCATACTGAATACGAACTGGACATGACTCCTTACGAAACCATGATTCTGGCAGGGGAAATTGATTCCTATAACGCCTTGGTCATGAACAATTATGTACCTGAGTTCGGCAGGGAAAATCTCTATAAAACAGCCATCCACCAAGGCGATCCCGGTGACTACCATTCTTCTCTTAAAGGCAGGACACTCTTCGGCCATGAATGGAACATCCATGAACTCGACATGAAAGCCGAAGAAGGCTATACGATCCGCAAAACACAATTGACCGAACAATACACATATGAGGACTACAAGAAAAAGTGGAGTGCAGACACGATTCTGCTCTTCATTTACCGTGAGCAGGGGAAAATTGAATTCTTCACAAGCGACAACTTTCCTGAGCCGAAGCTTGGCGATACTGTGGTCAGCTTTACATCACCGGCCCGTCAATCCGACCGCATCCAGGAACGTCTGGAAAACAAACGCGCCAAAAACAACTCGCCTCAGCCTAAAGAATGAAATCTCGGCTTCATAAGGTTTTTCGATACGTATCCGCATACGCTGTTTGTTATGATGGAATAAAGTCGGGTTTGATATGCAGCTTACCTTTTAAATCCGAATAAAAAATCATTGAGAGGCAGCCTGGCTGCCCAGTATATATGGACTCGAGGAGGAACAGTTTTATGAAGGTATTATTAGTGGACGGCACAATTGTGGGAAGAAAGACAGGCGCCGTATTGGAGCAAGTCAAGATGTATATCCAGGAATTCCAGCCCGATATGGAGTTGGACATCCTGAGCCTGGCGGATTATGAACATCAATTCGTCGACGGGCGTCCGCTTGGCGAATACAACAGCAGCATGCAGGAACTTGCACGCCGCTTTAGCGAAGCGGATGGTTACATCATCGCTTCACCCATTTTCCAGGGCTCCATCCCTGGCGTATTGAAAAACGCGTTTGACTTGCTGCATCCGCATACGATGCGCTACAAACCGGTATCGATCGTGGCAAACGGCGGAACTTACCAGCACCATCTGGTCATCGAGAACCAGCTCAAGCCGATTCTCGATTATTTCCGTTGCCTGGTGACACCGAATTACGTCTATACGCACACCAGCCATTTCGATGCCGACAACACCATCATCAGTGAAGACGTCCACGACCGCCTTCGCGAATTGGCCCGCGTTTTCGTCCAGTACGCCGAAATGAGCAAGCACCTGTCAAAAGAAACACTGGATCAACACTAAGCTCCACTGTAAAAAGCCTCCTGCGGGAGGCTTTTTGTTTTAGGGTGAGATGGATGGAACTGTGTGCAGGGTCTAAGTTCAAGAGAAAAATGGATGCTTCTCGCCGAATTCGGACGAAACGCGGAAAACCATAAGTTCAAGACCACAGTCGGATGCTTTTCACCTTATGAAAAGCGGAAAACCTTCAGTTCAAGAACAAAAGTAGGGGGCTCTTGCGAAGAAAGGTTCTTTGGGTTGCAGTTTTGGAGGCTAATTTTTGTCTTGCTTTCAAAACTTGTGATCGGTTGATGCCGCAACTGTCATGCAATGCTAAGTTCAAAAGAAAAATGGATGCTTTTCGCCTTAGCCCAGGCGAAAAGCGAAAAACCGGAAGATCAAGACCCCAGAGGACGTTTTCGCATGGCGAAAACGTCCTGTTTTTGAGGGAATCTTCGCCTTGGCGAAGATTCTTTCAATTATTGGGGTTGGGTTGGTTGTGAGTGTTGGAAATTGGTTGATTTGGTCGTGATTTGGTCGTGAAAAAGTCGGTTGGAAGTCGAGATTTGAATGGCGGAAGAGATTATGAGCTGAAATCCGGTTAAATAGGGTGATATAGGGTGTAGAAAAGTGATTTTTCTGGATTTTATTTACAGTTATAAAAATGTGATTTACATTAAAAGAGCTTACTGTCCATTAAGGATAGAATACTGTCCAATAGAGATCGTTTACTGTCCATTATCGCTACTTTACTGTCCATTAGCATGTAAATACTGTCCATTACCTAAAAACCTCTGGAATTAGATAAATTCTGTCTCTAAAACTTCCTTTTGTTTCCATATTCAGACTGGTTAACATCTTAGAAGCTGTAGAAATAGAAGTGAGACCTGTAAATTCTCGGAATTCGCGATTTGAGATTGTCTCAGATATTAGTAATCGATATTGCAGTAACACGTCTAAATGAGCTAGAGGATTTTTATAAGTGCATTGGCCACATCTCCAAGATCTTTTATCATATTGAAGTATTTTATCGCATTTGCGGCATAGCACCCCCCTCCTCAATCCTGCCGGAACCTCTATCCGCCGCAATGGCCGCTCGCTGTGCAATTGCAGGAGGCGTCCCGCAAGTTGCCGAGCTTTCCGCGTATTCAGCAACTCGTCAGGATATTTCACCAACAGCTGGTCCATTAAAAATGGCAGGCCAGACGACTGGATGATGATGCGGTTTTTCGGGCGGCTGTTTACAATAGAGGATGGATATGTGAATACAATCACGCCGATGACGGGTAAAGATACTTTTTGCGACGCCAAAAATTGCTGCACGAATTTTTCATGCCGGCGGATCTGGTCATCCGGGTTGTTCATGCCGTCGACGCTGCCGTCTTTATTGGTACGGGAAAATTGGCGCAGCTGTGGATCGAAATTCAACTCGCCTGTAATGGATTTAATTTCAAGCAGCAGGACGAAGCGGCTGGTGACGAGCACGGTATCAATCTGGTGTGAAGACTTGGGCTTTTGGATGTAGAGATCTTGTATAAAGTAGTGGGGAGTTTCAATGGGAATCTCATAGAAAAGGGAATCGACGCGCTGTTCGCCGTGGAAACCGGCAGACATTCGGCGAAGCTGTTCCGTCCAGTGGGGAAATAGGGGATGGACGATGGGTACACGTTGCAGCAGACTTTCGAGCTGCAGAATTTCAGGCGGTTGGTGACGCTCTTTAAGTATCAATAATTATCATCTCCTTCATTTGAATATAGCTTATATAAATTGAAGGGGCAAGAAAATTCCGACTACTCGAAAACTATGTGAATCAATCACCTCACACCACCCGCAAAACAGAAAATGTTATAATAGCCAAATGAGAAATGAGGGTGAATAGATATGAAATCAATCGTAATAGCGGAAAAGCCATCGGTGGCACGCGATATCGCGCGCGTGCTCGGATGCAATCAGAAAGGCAACGGATTTCTGGAAGGCAAGCAGTATATTGTAACTTGGGCGCTGGGCCATTTGGTGACGCACGCGCAGCCAGAGCAATATGACAACGACTTCAAGGAATGGAAGATGGAGAATCTGCCGATCATTCCGAAACCGTTCAAGCTCGTGCCAATCAAACAATCAATGAAACAATATAACGCAGTCAAAGCGCAGCTGAACCGCGGCGACGTCAAAGATGTCATCATCGCGACGGATGCCGGGCGCGAAGGGGAACTCGTAGCGCGCTGGATTTTGGAAAAGACAAACACCAAAAAGCCGGTCAAACGCCTGTGGATTTCGTCGGTCACAGACAAAGCCATCAAAGACGGCTTTAACAACCTGAAAGACGGCAAAGCCTACGAACACCTTTACCAGGCGGCGGTCGCGAGAGCAGAGGCTGACTGGGTCGTCGGCATCAACGCGACACGCGCGTTAACTGTGAAATACAATGCGCAATTATCAACTGGCCGCGTGCAGACGCCGACGCTTGCGATGATCGCAGAGCGCGAGCAGCAGATCCGCAACTTCCAGCCGAAACCGTATTACGGCATGCAAGCCATAACGGACGCAGCTGCATTCACGTGGACGGACGGCAATTCAACGCAGTCGTTCGATAAGGAGAAAATCGATCGTTTATTCGCGAAGCTCGATAACACACATGAAGGAACCGTGACAGATATTAAAATCACGCCGAAAAAGCAGCCGGCGCCGCCTTTATTCGACTTGACCGAATTGCAGAAAGAGGCGTATAAACGCTACGGATGGTCGGCGAAAGAGACGTTAAACACACTGCAGAACCTGTATGAGCGCTATAAAATCGTGACGTATCCACGGACGGATTCGAAGCATCTGACGTCCGATATGAAAGATACGCTGAAAGACCGCATCAAAGCCGTACAGACGGGACCTTACCGTCCGCTGGCAGCGACAATCCTGAAATCGCCGGTGTCGGCGCAGAAAGGTGTCATCGATGATGCCAAAGTGTCCGACCACCATGCCATCATCCCGACAGAAGAAAATCCGCCGCTGCACGAATTGTCGGCGAACGAGCATAAATTATACGACATGATCGTCAAGCGTTTCCTGGCGGTATTCTATCCGCAATATGAGTATGACCAGACGACGGTCAAACTGACTGCAGGCGGTGAAACGTTCCAGGCCAAGGGCAATACGGTACGCAATGAAGGCTGGAAACGCATCTATCTGGATGACGATGAAGACAAGGATACGACTTTGCCGCCTTTCGAAAAAGGGCAGACGCTAAAAATCAAGGGCATCTCCCTGACAGAAGGCAAAACCAAGCCGCCTGCTTTCTTCAATGAAGGGACGCTGCTCGGCGCGATGGAAAATCCGGCGCAGTTCATGGCGGGTGAATCGAAGGAAGCCATCCGGACACTCGGTGAAACAGGCGGACTCGGTACAGTAGCGACCCGCGCAGATGTCATCGATAAATTATTCAATACCTTCTTGATCGAGAAAAAAGGCAAGGACCTGACAATCACGTCCAAAGGCCGCCAGCTCCTTGAGCTCGTTCCCGAAGATTTAAAGTCACCGAAACTGACAGCTGACTGGGAACAGCAGCTGACGAAAATCGCCAAAGGCCAGATGAAGAAAGAAACTTTCATGAAAGAAATGGTTTTATTCGCGGAAAAATCGGTTTCCGATATTAAAAAAAGCGACAAGAAATTCAAGCATGACAACGTCACGGGCAAAATGTGCCCGGATTGCGGAAAGCCGCTTCTTGAAGTCAACGGCAAGCGCGGTAAGATGAACGTCTGTCAGGACCGCGAATGCGGCTACAAGAAACAAGTGGCGATGCTGACAAACGCTCGCTGCCCGAATTGCCATAAGAAATTGGAAATGCAGGGCGAAGGCGACGGCAAGATTTTTGTCTGCAAATGCGGCCACCGCGAGAAACTGTCGGCTTTTGAAAAACGCAAAAAATCCGGCCAGTCCAAAGCAACCAAGAAAGACGTCAATAAATATTTGAAACAGCAGGACGAGCCGCCACAAAATACAGCAATGGCCGAAGCGCTGAAAAAATTGATGAACCAGAACGATTAGAAATATTTTGAAAATGGTGGTAAGCTGATTTTATGATTACAGTTATCTGATAAGGAGCGCCGCCATGGGAAAAAAGATTGCAAAAACCAATGCTGCAAGAATCCTGGATAAAGAAAATATCCCTTATGACATCATTCATTATGATATTGAAGACGGTCTGGTGGATGGAGTATCTGTCGCTGCCAAAATCGGCCATCCGGAAAAAGTGGTCTACAAGACGCTTGTAGCTGCAGGGGCATCCAAACAGTATTATGTGTTTGTGATTCCGGTTGCTGAAGAATTGAATTTAAAGGCAGCTGCAAAAGCTGCTGGTGAAAAGAAAGTCGAGATGGCCCCGGTCAAAGAAATCCTGACTCTTACCGGCTATGTCAAAGGCGGCTGTTCGCCGGTCGGTATGAAAAAGCCGTTCCCGACGTTTATTGCCAGGCAAGCGGAAATGCAGGAAGAAATCATCGTATCCGCGGGGAAAATCGGCATGCAGATTAAATTGGATCCCGTCAATTTGCTGAAAGTCACTGATGGCCAATATGCCAACCTGACAGTGAAAGACGATTAATCCGGTTTTCCACCCATTTTGCTAAATGGGTGGATTTTTCTTAAGCTTAAAAAAGAGACGAACACTCAGTGAAAGAAGGGGCTTAATGATGAGAACGCTGTTTTACCGCTGGCTGTTTTTTCTCAGCGGATTAATCATATTGGCACTCGGGTTCACGATGATCATCAAGGCCAATAAGCTGGGCATCGGTCCTTGGGACGTGCTGCATGTCGGATTGTTCATGAATTTTGGACTGACAATCGGGACATGGTCGATTATCGTTTCATTCATATTAATCGTCATTTCCACTGTTTCGCAGCGGAGGATTCCGCAAATCGGAACATTCCTGAATATGATTTTGATCGGTGTGTTCATCGATATCTATTATTTCCTGATCCCGGATATCCCATCCCTTACAGGTCAAGTGATGATCCTGATTGGCGGAATAATCGTTTCGGGCTTTGGTGTCGGTATCTACGTAGCGCCGAAAATCGGAGCGGGACCGAGAGACAGCCTTATGCTCGTGCTGATGCAGAAAACCGGGCTAAGTGTCACTGTTGTGCGTGCCGGAATCGAAATCACCGCTGCGCTGATCGGCTGGGCACTTGGCGGGCCGGTCGGCATCGGTACGATAGCGGTCGCTCTCATAACCGGCAGAATCGTTCAATTCACCTTGCCGCAAGCCGAAGCTTTATTGAAGAAAATTATAGAAAAGAAAGATGAACTACCGCCGGTTTTGAAAGTTTGAAACCGGCGCTTCTTTATGTTATAAATAAAGCCGAGTAAAACTATTGGTTTTATGTGCAATGAAACCGAAAAGGAGCAAAAACATGGGACGCGAGTTCGTAACGATATTTGATGAATGGGTTCACACCTATGATGAATCAGTTAGCGGTAAAGATGCGGAATACAGAGATGTGTTCTTTAAATATGAAGATATACTGCAGGCGGTTGCCGACGCGGCAATTAGTCCTGTAATTGAATTTGGTGTAGGAACAGGCAACCTGACTGAAAAATTGCTTGCCAAAGGATTTGAAGTTGCCGGCATCGAGCCGAATGCGGCAATGCGCGACGTGACAAAAGAGAAATTGACGGATGCAACCATCATAGATGGAGACTTTTTGGAATTTGATCTGCCGGTGCAACCAAAGTCTTTAGTCAGTTCGTATGCGTTCCATCATTTGACGGATGCTGAAAAAGCCGAGGCGTTTAGAAAGTATGCTGAACTGCTTCCGGCAGGCGGCCGTGTAGTATTCGCCGATACGTTATTCCAGTCGAAAGAAGCGCAGCAGGAAGTGATTGACTTTGAAAAGTCCCGCGGTCATGATAACCTTGTAGAAGATTTAAACCGTGAATATTACACGACTTTGCCTGTGATGAAAGAGCTGATTGAACAGGCAGGATTCACAGTAGAGTTCAGCCAGCTGAACAATTATGTCTGGCTGATTGACGCCAGCAAAAAATAATTATATTTAAAAACAACAAACAACTTGCATGCGAAAGCCGCTTCGGCGCTTTGGACAAGGCTCCCGCAATAAGCCAAGAAAACCACTCGTCTTATTGCTTCGCCCAGTCCGGTGGCGCGCCGGCGCTGAGAGAAATCTCTAAAGATATGAAGCAAAACAGCGAAGACTCCCAGGCGACCAAGCGAAGTGCTGAGATCCACTCTGGCGAAGTGTAACGAGACCGAGTTAGCTTAGCGCAAGCAGCCAGGAAAGCGGAGCTGTTTTGCGGAATATCGAATGCAAAAGCTTATTGATTCAAATCTAATCAGACCAGAAGGAGACGATTCCATTGAAAAAAATGAACGTTGAAAGCTTTAACCTCGACCATACAAAAGTTGCTGCACCTTACGTGCGTCTTGCAGGAGAAAAAACAGGGGCGAACGGGGACACGATCCGCAAATACGATATCCGTTTCAAACAGCCGAACAAAGAACACATGGAAATGCCCGGCCTTCATTCACTTGAACACATGATGGCGGAACACAGCCGCAATCATTCCGACCAGATCATCGACATCGGGCCTATGGGCTGCCAGACTGGCTATTACCTGTCGTTGATCAACCATGACGATTACGAAGATGTATTGAATATCATCGAAAATACGTTGAAAGATGTAATTGAAGCAGACGAAGTTCCGGCCTGCAATGAAGTACAGTGCGGCTGGGCAGCTAGCCACAGCTTAGAAGGCGCAAAAGAATTGGCGCGTGAAATGCTGGCGAAAAAAGATGAGTGGCACCAGGTGTTCGCTGAAGAAACTGTTTGAGGAGAATGACCATGAAGTATGCTACCGGCATCCAGCAATTGATCGGCAATACGCCTCTGTTGGAATTGACGAATATGGATATTCCGAACAATTGCAGGATTTTCGCAAAACTTGAATATTTGAATCCGGGCGGAAGCGTTAAAGACCGCCTGGGTGTTTCATTAATAGAAGATGCCGAACGCCGCGGCGTATTGAAGCCCGGCGGCACCATGATTGAGCCGACTGCTGGAAACACTGGCATCGGCTTAGCTATTGCCGCTATCGGCAAAGGCTATAAAGTGAAGTTTGTCGTTCCTGAAAAATTCAGCCAGGAAAAGCAAGGGTTGATGCGCGCACTTGGCGCGGAAGTCATCAATACACCGACTGAAAAAGGGATGAAAGGCGCCATTGAAAAAGCGCAGCAGCTGGCAAAAGATGAGAAAGCTTTTTCCCCGTCCCAATTTTCGAATCCCGCCAATCCGGAAACATACGTCCGGACGCTCGGCCCGGAATTATGGGAAGCGCTCGAGGGCAATATTGATATCTTTGTCGCAGGAGCAGGTTCCGGCGGCACGTTTATGGGGACATCCCGCTATTTGAAATCGCAAAACGCTGCTATTAAAACCGCAATCGTGGAACCGGAAGGATCCATTTTGAACGGCGGTGAATCCGGTCCTCATTTGACGGAAGGCATCGGAATGGAGTTTTTGCCGGATTATATGGATGCCTCCTATTTTGACGCCATCCATACGGTCACAGACCGTGAAGCTTTTGCCGCTTTCAAGGAATTGGCAAAACGGGAAGGCTTATTGGTGGCGGGTTCTTCTGGCGCCGCATTTGTTGCAGCACTAAAAGAGGCCGAAACCGCTGAACCCGGAAGCCATATTGTTACGGTGTTCGCTGATTCCAGCGAACGTTATATGAGCCAGGATGTTTATAACAGAACCTTCGAGGAGGAAAATTGATGAGAGCCAAAACGAGATTGATCCACGGCGGCATTTTTGGGGACGAAGCCACAGGCGCCGTTTCCACGCCGATTTACCAGGTAAGTACGTATAAACAGGAAGCAGTCGGTAAATTCAAAGGCTATGAATATTCACGTACAGGCAACCCGACGCGCCATGCGCTTGAAGAGTTGATCGCTGATGTTGAATACGGCCATGCGGGATTTGCATTCGGCTCAGGTATGGCGGCTATTTCATCTGTCATGATGCTGTTCTCAGCTGGAGACCACGTCATCCTGACTGATGATGTTTATGGCGGAACCTACCGTGTCATGAATAAAGTCCTGAACCGTTTCGGGCTGGAATTCACTTTTGTGGATACTGGAAACATGGAAGAAGTGGAAGCGGCAGTCAAAGAAAATACAAAAGCGATTTTCATCGAGACACCGACAAATCCATTGTTGAAAGTGACGGATATTGAAGCAGTGGCGAAATTCGCTGAAACGAAGAATCTCTTGACGATCGTTGATAACACGTTCATGACGCCTTATCTGCAGAGCCCGATTAAACTCGGCGCTGATATCGTCTTGCACAGTGCAACGAAATACATCGGCGGACACAGTGATGTGGTAGCCGGACTTGTTGTAGTGAATTCAGAGGAACTGGCTTCTGAACTGCATTTCGTCCAAAATTCGGTTGGCGCAATTTTAGGGCCGCAGGATTCATGGCTCTTGATGCGTGGACTGAAAACACTCGGCATCCGTATGGAAGAAACAGGAAGCAATGCGCAGAAAATCGCTGAGTTCCTGAAAGGCCATGACGCTGTCGGGAAAGTCATTTACCCGGGACTCTCTGACCATCCGGGCCACGAACTGATGAAAAAACAGGCCACCGGTTTTGGCGGCATGATTTCATTTGATGTGGGCAGCAAGGAAAAAGCTGGCGAGCTGCTGGCGAAATTGAAATACTTCACGTTAGCGGAAAGTCTTGGAGCGGTCGAAAGCCTGATCTCGGTGCCTGCACAGATGACGCATGCTTCGATTCCAGTGGAGCGCCGCGGTGAGCTTGGCATCGTTGAAGGCTTGGTTCGGATCTCCGTCGGTATTGAAGATGTTGAAGATCTGATTGAAGATCTGGGACAGGCTTTAAGCTGAAATCATTAAAATAAGGAAAACAGCATTCGAATTGTCGGATGCTGTTTTTTGTTATGGAAAGCTTTTTTAGAAAAATAACATTTAAACTAACATGAATTGCTATCAAATCATTTATTTATTGTTATATAATGACAAAGGAAATTAAATAAGCATGAAAGCAGGGACATCATGAAAAAAACGCTTCTAGGAGCGATCGTTATTATTGCCATTTTCGCTTTGCCACTGATAATCTGGACAGCTCAAGAACAGAAACAATTAAAAGTGGCGATCATAGACAAAACTGTACCTGTTGAAAATTATCGTGAACATAAAGGGTTGTCGTGGGTGCTGAACCATGACGGATATAAGAAAAAAGATGGAACAGTTTACGAGGCTGATTCGGATTATTATGGCTTTATGCCGGACGAAAAGGCTGCAGAATATCGCATCAATGAAATAAACACTTTGGATTCCGATTACGATTTGATCTACCTGGCGGATACATATGGAGTTTATAAAGGAGATCTCCCCTGGCAGGAAGGTGAAGGTGAAAGAGCCGAACTCATTTACGGTGGCTTGCAGATGGATGAATGGCAGGCTGTAAAGCAGCGTGTGATGGACGCCGGCAGTGACCTGATCGTGGAGTTCAACACACTGGCTTCACCTACAGAAAAGGCTGTAAGAGCTGACATGGAACAATTCCTGGGACTTGAATGGAGCGGCTGGACAGGCAGGTATTTTCCTGATTTGACAGCTGGTGAAGAAGTGCCGGCTTGGATTGTCGATAATTATGAACAAGACGATGAATGGCAATATACTGGCGGCGGGTTTGTACTGGTCGAAGATGAAAGCGGCAAAATTGTCGTTCTTTCCGAAGAACAGGGCGACATTATGAAAGAAGGACTGCAGGTCAGTTTTACGGAGACAGGAAGAGAAGCTTTTGATCTGTCTGACAGCCCGGCTTTCGGCTATTGGTTCGATATCAACGAAGCCAAAGGAGCTGAAGTTCTTGCGGAATATGATTGGCAGCTATCAGATAAGGGGCAGGGAATTCTCGCGGAGCAAGGGATTCCGGAAAACTTTCCGGCTATATTGAAAAACACGGTCAATCGCTCTGATGTGTATTATTTTGCAGGCGACTTCGTAGACGTGGAAAATGTCCCGTCTTTCTATCAATATAGCGGTCTTGCAAAGGTAAAGGCCTTTTTATCTTCAGATGCGTTTGACGGAGCCGACAGTTTTTACTGGCGGACCTATGTGCCTGTCATGCAGACAATACTTGCCGAAAGTTATGAGAAAGAAAATCAGGAGACTGAGCAAGTTTCGACTGCCGCTTCGAAAGAAGGCATCCAGTATCCGGCAAGAGTGGAAGGCGACAGGTTTGAAGTGTTCGAAGATGGCGAATGGAAGGATTTCACCATTAAAGGGGTCAATATGGGAATGGCCAAACCTGGTACGTTCCCTGGAGAAGCAGCGATTACAAGGGACGAGTATGACAGGTGGTTTGAGGCGATCGGGGAAATGAACGCCAATGCCATTCGAGTATACACGATTCACCCGCCAGCTTTTTATGAAGCATTTGCTGAATACAATAAAACAGCGGAAGCACCGTTGTATTTATATCACGGAGTCTGGATTGATGAAGGTCCACTCGAAGAAACGCTGGATGCTTTTACACCGGAAATTACAGAAACCTTCCAGCAGGAAATGAAAACAGTAGTTGATGTGGTCCACGGCAATGCGGAAATTGAGCAGAAGCCGGGACATTCCTATGGCACATATACAGCAGATATATCTGATTATGTCATTGGCTGGATGATCGGCATTGAATGGTACCCTTTCACTGTCCATGAAATGAATCTCGAATATCCAGATCTCGGTGACTTTTCCGGCACTTATATCGAAACTGCCGGCGCTAACCCGATGGAATATTGGCTTGCGCAGCAATTGGACACGCTGGCAGTATATGAATACGATAATTACTCAAGCATGCGTCCGCTCAGTTTTACAAACTGGGTGACGACAGACAATATCGAGCAGCCTGCTGAACCGAGTGAGGAAGAAGATATGGCGACGGTTGATCCAAACCACATCCGAACAAAAGGGGAATTGGAAGAAGTGGGAATGTTCGCTTCTTATCATGTTTATCCATACTATCCTGAATTTCTTAATCTGGAAGAGAAATATACCGAATTCATCGACCACCGGGGTGAGCGGAATAATTACGCCGGTTATCTGAGAGATCTGAACGAATCCCATGACATGCCGATTTTGATTGCTGAGTTTGGTGTTCCATCATCCCGCGGCATGACCCATGAAAACCCGTTCGGCTGGAATCAAGGATTTATTTCTGAGCGGGAACAGGGAGAGATTGTCAGTCATTTGTATGAGGATATTCTGCAGGAAGGTCTGCTTGGCGGACTGGTATTTACATGGCAGGATGAGTGGTTCAAGCGGACCTGGAACACGATGGATTACGATAATCCGAATGAACGTCCGTTTTGGTCGAACGCACAGACAAATGAACAGCAATTCGGGCTGCTCAGCTTTGACCGCCACAAAGTGAAGGTGGACGGTGTAGATGACTGGCAGGAAGATTCAGTGCTCTATGAGAAAGAAGAAGGTGCATTGCGTTCGCTGTCGATGGATTCTGATGAACGTTATGTATATGTGAAAGCTGAATTCGATCCGCAAGAAAACTGGTGGAAAGAAGATGCATTCCGTTTATATTTCAGTGTCCGTGAAGACGAAGGAATCACCGTTGCAGATGAGTTCCTGGCGGATTTCGAATTGGCAATCGAAGGGGAAGAGGCGGCCATGCAGGTGGCTGGCGACTATGATACCTTCTATTATGATTATCATACCCGCTTGGACATGATTCCGGCAGAGACGGATATCGAAGAGACATTCCATCCCATCCGACTTGCCTTGAACAAGGCGTTTACACGGCCGGATACAGGTGAAGTGGTTCCGTTCGATTATTACGAAACAGGCAAAATGCGTTTTGGTATAGCCAGCCCTGATCATGAAGGCTACGATTCATTGAATGACTATTATTATTCAGCTGAAACCGGTGTCCTGGAAATCCGTATTCCATGGATGCTGCTGAATGCCAAGGACCCTGCTAAAAAAGAATTTACAGGAGATCTTTTAAAAGATGGCATCGAAGCGAGCCGGAAGGTTGAAGGAATTGAGATGGCTGCTGTTCTTGCAAGGGAAGGCGGCGAGTCCGAAACGATGGGCTTTGATGATACCAGAATTTATTCGTGGGAAGAATGGGCTCTGCCGCAAACGCAAGAGCGTTTAAAACAGTCCTATTATATTCTTCAGGAATTATTTGAAGAGGCAGAATGAAAGAAGGGCCCTTGAGGGGGTCCTTTTTCTTGTGCTTTCGAATATAGTATTGAGCACTTTTATCAAAAACTGTTTATATGCTGACTGTCGGCTTGAAATAACTGAAAGATTTTCGAGCATCATCATCATTGTTATAGTTACGGTCAGAAGGATAGCATATATTTGTCAGCGGATATTGTTGAAAGTGGGATTTGCACCTATATGACGGTTTTTTTAATTTATTCATAAATGGGTAAGTAGGTAATATTTAGGTATCTTTGGGAAAAATACCTATACCATATAACTAATGATTCGGGTATCGAAATAATCTATATACCCTATTCTTCTGAATTATCAGACGTGTTAAGATTTTCACAAGTAATAAAATTCTGATAAGTTTGGAAGGGGAAAAAATAAATGGTTAAAAGCAAGTGGGTTTCTATTTTATCAGCAAGTGCATTAACGTTATCTTTAATGGCGCCGGCGGCCTTGGCGGCACCAACAGAAGCTTTACCGTCAACATCCGACTGGAATGAAGCTCGCTACGGCGATAGAATCGATATCGACCAAAGTTTGAACGAGCTTTCAAATGACGCTGAATTCCAAAAAGAAGCAGAAGCTAAGATCAAAGCGCAAGCTGGTGCTTTGGATGACGAAACTGCAGACGGCAGCGAAACTGCAGCTGACGGTGCGTTTACTGAAGATCATGGAACGAAATTATTCCTTGACCGCAATCTTTCCTTTAAAGAGTTCACACTGCGCAGCATTGGCGACAATGTTGAAATCTGGGTAGCGAACGACCTCGCATACGGACCGGACAATCCAAAACCGGCTGATGTGGTTACACAAGAGCAAGTAGATAAACTGAAAGCTGAGTTTGACAGCAATATCTATCCTGTAGCAACTGATTTCTTTGGAACGCCAGATTCTTTGGATGGATCGAAATCACCGCTTCCGGGAATGGTTGGACTTCCTGAAGGGTACTATGAAGGTTCTGATAAAGTGATCATGCTCGTTGATAACGTGCAGGATGAAGGCTGGAACAATCCATCATATCCTTTCTTCGTAGCAGGTTTCTTCTGGCAGACACTTGAAAACTATACAGACCGCAACATCATCACAATCGATACGAATTCATGGGAAACACGTCTTGAAAATACTTTCTTCGGAACAACAATCCATGAGCTTCAGCATTTGATCCAAGCTGATAATGATGGATCTGAAGAAACCTGGTTGAACGAAGGGATGTCAACGTTCTCTGAATATCTTGGAGGATACGGACACGGTGAAGGATCTATCAACTTCTATTTGGATCACCCGGAAAATTCGCTTGTAAACTGGGATGAGCATGGAACAGCGGCAACAGGTCCGGAAACAATCGCTGATTATGGGCAAGTTTACTTGTTCACACTTTATATGTATGACAAATTCGGCCAGGAGTTCATCCGTGAACTTGCAACTGACGGCGACAGCCAAGGTATGGCAAGCGTAGACAAAGTACTTCAAAGTTACGGCACCAATAAAACGTTCACTGAAGTCTATCAGAATTTCATGACGGCATTGACGCTGGACAACTCTGACGTAAGCAGCGACTACAACTTCGACAGCATCGACTTGCGTGAACTTCCGGTTGGCGATGGCGTACGCGGAAAAACTGTCGATTTCGAAAAAGCGTTAACATTTGAAAAAGAAGGCGTTCCGGCATGGGGCGGCGACTTTAAAGAATTCAACTTCGGAAAAGATGTGCGCGGTCTTGAATTTGACGGCGTAGACTTCCTTCCATTGCAGTGGAGCACAGTTGCAGACCCTAAAGGTTCTGGTGAACAGGTTCTTCATGCGAACAATGGTGACGAAGCGGACCAGGCATTGATCTTCGGAGCAACTGTACCAGCGGCAAACCCGACACTGACGTTCGACCATTTCTATGACATTGAAGAACAATGGGATTTCGGCATGGTACAGGTTTCAACCGACAACGGCGAAACGTGGACATCGCTTGAAAATGAAAACACGCGCAGTGATGTAGTTGAAGAAGGATACCCGACAATCAAAGAGAACGTACCAGGATTCACAGGAACAAATGGCGACTGGGCTACAGAAACGTTTGACCTTTCAGCTTATGCTGGACAGGATGTACTGGTTTCATTCCGCAACTTGACGGACTGGGGCTCAAATGAAGAAGGCTGGTTTGTGAAAGATGTACAGCTTGGCGATTTCTCAAATGACGGATCTTCGACAGAAGCATTCCAGTCACTTGGCCAATTGAAAGGTGAATATGTCGACTTCACAACGACATTCATCCAAACGAAGAAAAACGGCAAGCAGCATGTGTTCCATATTGATCCATTCAACGTAACTGAAGAAGATGCATTGGATCTGCGCAATGTACTTCGTGAAGGCAATGTGAAGATGATCACTTCTTACGCAGCTGAAGAAGGTCAAAAAGAAGCGCAGGAGTTCACTTATGAAGTTCAATACAAAGTGGACAACCCGAACAAAGGCAAAGGCAAGAATAATGGAAAAAGCAAAAACTGATTAAAAAGCGGACTGCGGTCCGCTTTTTCTTTTGGGTAAAATTGCGTTATGATAGGAAGGTAGAAGAATTCAGGTATACGAAAGGAAGATTAACTTGTCGAAAAAATTGGATGCTTTCCTTAACGAGAATCTTAACGAACTTAAAGAGCAGGGTTTATATAATGAAATCGACCCGGTTGAAGGACCGAACGGACCGATAATCCAGGTGCGTGGAAAAGATCTGATCAACCTGTCATCGAATAATTATCTTGGTTTGGCAACAAACGAAGATTTGAAAAAAATTGCTAAAGAAGCAATTGATAAATACGGTGTTGGAGCAGGCGCAGTACGCACAATCAACGGAACATTGGACCTTCATGTGAAGCTGGAAGAAAAACTGGCTGAATTCAAAGGGACAGAAGCGGCGATTTCCTACCAATCAGGATTTAACTGCAACATGGCTGCTATTTCCGCTGTCATGGATAAAAATGATGCGATTCTGTCGGATCAATTGAACCATGCGTCGATCATCGACGGCTGCCGTTTGTCTAAAGCAAAAATCATTGCCTACAAACACTCGGACATGGAAGATCTTCGCGCTAAAGCGAAAGAAGCGACTGAATCCGGCCAATACAATAAAGTAATGGTCATTACAGATGGTGTCTTCTCGATGGACGGCGATATTGCGAAATTACCGGAAATCGTGGAAATTGCAAAAGAATACGACCTGATCACGTATGTGGATGATGCGCATGGCTCAGGCGTTACCGGAAAAGGTAAAGGAACTGTGAAGCATTTCGGGCTTGAAAAAGAAGTCGACATGCAAATGGGTACTTTATCAAAAGCTGTCGGAGTTGTCGGCGGCTATGTAGCCGGTAAACAGAACCTGATCGACTGGCTGAAAGTCCGGTCACGTCCGTTCCTGTTCTCGACTGCAGTGACACCTGGTGACGTTGCAGCAATTACAGCGGCAATCCAGATGATCATCGATTCGACTGAATTGCATGATAAGCTGTGGGAAAACGGTGATTACCTGAAAAAAGGCTTGAAAGAACTCGGCTTTGATATCGGGGAATCCGAAACGCCGATTACACCATGCATCATCGGCGAAGAGAAAACGACTCAGGAATTCTCAAAACGCCTGTTCGAAGAAGGCGTTTATGCAAAATCCATCGTCTTCCCGACAGTTCCAAAAGGTACAGGCCGCGTCCGCAACATGCCGACCGCTGCCCATACAAAAGAAATGCTTGATGACGCAATTGCCATCTATGAAAAAGTCGGCAAAGAACTTAACATCATAAAATAATACAAATCGCCCCGCCGGAAATTCCGGCGGGGCGATTTTCTATGGCAAAGGTTTTTTCATCCGATTAAAGCTTTTTTCCAAGGTGTATTTTTGAATGCCGCGCGCTGCCTTAACACTTTTCTCCACATGGACAGGAAAGTTGCTGTCATCGCTTTCAAAAGCAATTAGCGCATCAATCGAATGATTCATCCAAGGTTCCTGAATCCGGCTGCTCAGCTCAGCTGCACGCTGGAATTCTCCGGAAGAAGCAGCGATGTGGGCAAGATAATAACTTCGCAATGGTTCACGGTCAATCGCTGCCGCATGCTGTGCCGCAATCGCAGGCTGTCCCCGATAGATTGCCAGCAAAGTACGATAGATTGACTGCATCGCCTGCTGTTTATGCAGCGTCAAGATCCGTTCGATTGACCTTTCGACATCCCGGTCATCACCATGTCCAAGCGCATAAGGGAAAGCGAAGATGGCTTTATGCCGATTACGGTGAACATAACGTTCAATTTGCCGCAGTGAGTTGGAAAAATAAGTAATGTAAATTCCCGGGAGCACCATCAAAATCAGATAGAAAATTATTACGACGGCAAATACGAGCCAGCGTGGTGTATCGATGGACAATAAAAAACCGGTGACGCCCATGCCCAGAAGAAAAAGCACTAACAATCGCAATGACTTCATTATCCACCTCCACTGAAAAATAAAATAATTCAACTTAAACTGAAACACGATCCATACAGGCTTTCTAACAGTATAGCAAAAAACATTTACGGCTGGACATCTCTAAAGTCATTGTGTTTTTTAAGGGAACAATTTATAATGGCGGTATAGTGAATACTGTTAAATCAATGTTTTTAAGGGTTGTATTGTGTTTTTGCAGAGGACATATGTTTTATTCGAGAGGAGCTTATAAAATGAAACGAATTATGATTACGGGTGCTTTGGGACAAATCGGGTCGGAATTGACCGGGAAATTGCGTGGAATATACGGAGCTGAAAACGTGTTGGCTACGGATATCCGTCCTTCTACTGATACAAGCGGTCCATTTGAAATCCTGGATGTAACCGATGCGCAGAAAATGCACGACCTTGCCAAGGATTTCGGTGCAGATACGATGATGCATATGGCGGCGTTATTGTCGGCAACAGCGGAAGAAAAGCCGCTGCTCGCCTGGAATCTGAATATGGGCGGCCTGGTCAATGCTTTGGAAGCGTCCCGAGAACTGGGCATGCAATTCTTTACACCGAGTTCGATCGGTGCATTTGGCCCTTCGACACCAAAAATGGATACACCGCAGGACACATTGCAGCGCCCAACGACCATGTACGGCGTCAATAAAGTTGCGGGCGAATTGCTGTGCGATTATTATTACCAGAAGTTCGGCGTCGATACACGCGGTGTGCGTTTCCCGGGATTGATCTCTTACGTGGCTCAGCCCGGCGGCGGAACGACTGATTATGCGGTTGATATCTACTATAAAGCTCTAGAGCAAGGAAGCTATACTTCCTATATCGATAAAGGCACATACATGGATATGATGTATATGCCGGATGCCCTTCAGGCAATCGTTGACTTGATGGAAGCGGATCCTGCAAAACTTGAACATCGCAATGCGTTCAACGTGACGGCTATGAGTTTCGAGCCGGAAGGGATTGCGGCTTCAATCCGCAAGCACATTCCTGAATTCCAAATGAATTATGATGTAGATCCAGCGCGTCAGGCCATCGCTGATAGCTGGCCGGACAGCATCGATGCATCCGCAGCGAAAAAAGAATGGGGCTTCAAGACAGCCTATGATCTGGATGCAATGACAGCAGACATGTTGGAGAAATTAAAAGCGAAATTACAAAATGCCTGAATCGAAAAAATGCCATCCGCAATCGCGGATGGCATTTTCTTTGGTTATTAGAATAAAAGATGGGCAACTCCGGCAATGATCGGCAATGCGATAATTGTGCGAAGAAGGAAAATGATGATCAAATCAAGGATATTGACCGGGATTTTCGAACCAAGCAAGATTCCTCCGACTTCCGATAAGTAGATCAGCTGAGTAACGGAAAGCGCTGCTACGACGAAGCGCGTCAATTCAGACTCGATGCCTGAGCCAAGAATCGCCGGAAGGAACATGTCCGCAAATCCGACTACCATCAATTGTGCCGCATCTGCTGCTTCAGGGATGCCGAGCAAGTTCAGGTAAGGGACGAATGGTGCACCAAGGATGGCGAACAGCTGTGTATATTCAGCAAGGATCAAAGCGATCGTTCCGAATGCCATAACTACTGGAGCAACCCCGATCCACATATCCAGGACGTTCTTGAAGCCGTCTTCAAAGAATTTGCTGATTGAACGGTTGCGATCCGCTTTTTCAAGCGCTTTTTCCATGCCGTGTGAAACGACATTATATCCTTTAGGAACATCTTCCGTTTGGGATTCCTGCTCAGAACCGTCGATGAACGTCGTCGGTTTGCGGGACAACGGATAGATGCGCGGCATGATCAATGCAAGGATGATACCTGCAAGAATTACAGTTCCGTAGTACGGAAGGAAATAACTTGCCAGACCGATTTCGCCGATTACGACAATTGCGAATGTGATCGATACGACTGAGAATGTTGTTCCGATAATAGCGGCTTCGCGCTGAGTGTAACGATTGTCTTCATACTGTTTACTTGTTAAAAGTACGCCGATTGTTCCGTCGCCAACCCACGAAGCAAGAGCATCAATAGAAGAACGGCCTGGCAAGCGGAACAGCGGACGCATGATCTTAACCATCATGGAGCCGAAGAATTCCAGAAGTCCAAAATTCATCAATAGCGGCAATAACAGTCCCGCAAACAGGAAGATTGTGAACAGGAATGATAACAATCCGTCTCCTGACAGGAGAAGTCCGCCTGTATTCTCGTTCCACACTGCTTCTGGCCCAACCTGGAATAAAACCATGAAAGCGAAGATGGCAGCCAAAACACGTGTAATGGTCCAAAATAGGCTTACATTGAACAGTTTGTCGAAAAATGGAACGTCTTCATCTGTATTCGGTTTTTTGGTTATGTATACCAATGACCCGATAGCTGCAATCGATAATAGGACCAGCATGATCCATGGGACGAATGACGCAATGTTATCTGCCAGCCAGTTAGCCAGCACTGCGATGGTAACCATCCATTCCGTATCGCCATCAGCGTTTGTGGTTGGTACAGGTATCAGGAACAGCAATATACCCAGTAAGGAAGGAAGTAAAAATAAGAGCCATGTTGATGTTGAAAACTTCTTCATTGATTTTCCCCTTTTCTTTATGCATAAAAACACATTCTAATTACTGATTATACAGCATTCTTCCCCGCGAGAACGCTTTCAGTAATATTGTTTATTTTATCTGATAACAATAGAAAAGCGCAAGCGCCCGTTTAGCTCTGACAAGCGCTGGAAGCCTTGACGGTAATGGCGTTTTTGCCATTGACGGCAAGGCTGAAGCGACTCGAGGGGCTGGGCGCTGGAGTCTGGACAC